>NZ_CP061305.1:1633098-1933098 GCF_018687755.1 Polynucleobacter sp. JS-Mosq-20-D10 | reverse complement strand
TCGTTTGGGGCTGAAGAAGCAACGTCTTGGGTTAAAAGATTTCGATCCCTGCTCAATTTTACTGAACAATGATTTATCAGCAGGTATTCCTCCGATCTTAGAAAATCTACACGAGCAGTATCTCTTGCCGGGACTACATGCTGGCTGGCACGTCCGCCGAAAGTCGAAACATTTCGCCGCTTACGATGAAGTCGCTAAGAAGTTTGCCAAGGTAGTCGATATTGATCCCTGGATGATCAATCCTTATTTTGCAAGCTGCTCTAATGTGAACTTCCATGAGCGTATAGGTGAAGAAGAATTACAAGCTGCTGTCGAGAAAGTTTTAAAGAAGACTGCCAAGAAATACCGTGAGTATGGCATTAAAGAAAAGCCATACGTTGTTGTCAAAGCGGATGCTGGTACATACGGCATGGGCGTGATGGTAGTGAATGACCCCGCGCAACTCAAAGACCTGAACCGCAAAGACCGCAATAAGATGAGTGTTGTAAAAGAAGGTCTTGAGGTCAGTGATGTATTGATTCAAGAAGGTGTCTATACCTTTGAGAAGGTCAATGAGGCTGTTGCTGAGCCAGTGGTGTACATGATTGATCGCTATGTGATTGGCGGCTTTTATCGAGTGCATACTGACCGCGGCCCTAATGAGAATTTGAACGCTCCAGGTATGCATTTTGTGCCTTTGGCATTTGAGCAAAACTCTATCCCAGATTTAGGCGCAAAGCCTGGTAGCGCACCGCCAAATCGTTTTTACCTGTATGGCGTTGTCGCTCGTCTAGCCTTGCTGGCAGCCTCTCTAGAGCTAGAGCGCTCTGATCCTAATGCCGAAGCTGCTTAATTGATTCGGATGCTGACATGAACCTGCTTTTCATTGCGGATCCTTTAGAGTCTTTCAAGATTAGTAAAGATTCCACCTTAGCAATGATGCGAGTTGCGCAAGAAGCTGGGCATCAACTTTGGTTTTGCGAAAGTCGCAATATCCTCTGGAGGAATGATTTTGTAGTGGCAGATTGCCAGCCTCTCGATATCAAACCAAGCGGTACCGCATGGTTTGAATTGGGCGTTGTAGAAGATCTCCCACTTAATACCTTTAACGCAGTCATGATGCGCACTGATCCGCCATTTGATATTGAATATCTCAATACCACCTGGCTACTGTCTGCTGCGGTTCGTCAGGGTGCGAAAGTATTTAATAATCCAACTGCTATTCGGGATCATTCCGAAAAGATATCCATCACCGAGTTTCCGGAACTCATTCCACCAACTTTAGTAACGCGCGAACTCAGTGCGATTGAAGTGTTTCATCAAGAGCATCAAGATATTGTGATTAAACCTTTGGATGGCATGGGTGGTATGGGTGTATTCCGCGTTGGGCCAGATGCTTTAAATCTTGCCAGTATTGTTGAGACGCTAGGTGAGAATGGCGCACGTACTTTGATGGTGCAAAGATTCTTGCCGGAGATTATGCAAGGTGATAAACGGGTGTTGCTGATCGGTGGTGAGGTGGTACCATTTTCATTGGCTCGCATTCCGCAGGGCAGTGAAATCCGAGGCAATTTGGCCGCTGGGGGTAAGGGAGTGGCAATGCCACTGACGGATGCCGAGAGAAAAGTTGCGGAGCGTTTGGCCCCTATTTTGAATGCCCGCGGCTTATTCTTGGTAGGATTGGATTTAATTGGTGCCTATGTCACAGAAATTAATGTGACTAGCCCAACTTGTTTTGTAGAAATTACTGAGCAAAGTGGATTTGATGTCCCAAAATTTTGGTTAACCGCGCTTGAAAAGGCATTGGCATAAACATGGTTGGAATCGTCATAGTTGCCCACACCCCAGTAGCAAGTGCGATGCTTGGATTTGCTGAGCATGCCTTCGGTGTGGTGCCGGAGAGAGTGAGGGCTGTCGACGTTCCGCCCTACGAAGATATCAAAGTTAGTTTTGATCGGGTCTTAAAAGCAGCCTACGGAGTCAATACAGGTCAGGGCGTTTTAATTTTGACTGATGTGATGGGTGCTACACCGGCCAATGTAGCCTCTAAGCTTGAGGCCTTGGGCCCGCTATCAGGCTTGAATGCCCCCGTGATTGTTTTAGCGGGACTCAATTTGCCCATGCTAATGCGATGTATTTCTCATCGCGGCGAGGGCTTAGAAGAATTAGCTCATAAAGCGCTTCAAGGTGGCCAAAATGGCATTCTGCGTTTAGGCTCTAAAACTCCGCAACCCACTACAGAGAAATAGGATTCGCGATGCCTGTTGCTGAAATCGAAATTATTAATAAGTTGGGCTTACATGCTCGAGCATCAGCCAAGCTATCCCAGCTTGCTGCTGAGTTTCCTTGCGAAATCCTCTTGTCTCGTAACGGTCGTCAAATCAACGCCAAGAGCATTATGGGCGTCATGATGCTGGCCGCTGGGATTGGAAGTACGGTCACTCTAGAAACTGCTGGGGAAAAAGAAGATGAGGCAATGCAGGCTTTAACGGCATTGATCAATGATCGATTTGGTGAGGGCGAATAAGGATGACTTTTGCTTTGCACGGAATAGCAGTCTCTAAGGGCATTGCCATTGGGAAGGCCGTACTGATATCGCGTGCTGCATTAGAGGTTAGTCATTACTTAGTTGAAGTAGGCAAAGAAGAGGGCGAGGCTCAAAAATTATTAGATGCTTTTGAGCAGGTGCGCCAGGAGTTGGAGCAATTGCGTCAAGACTTACCTAAAGACGCGCCACAAGAAATGGCTGCGTTCTTAGATGTCCACAGCATGATTCTGGCAGATCCAGCTTTAGCTGAGAAGCCTATCAAATTAATTCGCACTCAGAGGTTAAATGCTGCTTGGGCCTTAACAACTGAACTCAATGATCTTTTAGAGCAATTTGCAGGTATCGAGGATACCTATTTAAAAGAGCGTGCCAACGATATTCGTCAGGTGGCAGAGCGCGTTGTTAAGGCATTGAATGCTCAGCAAAAAGATCCTTTAAATGATGCTGAATTTTTGCCTGCAAGTGATATTGGTATTGAGTCGATTATTGTTGCCCACGACATCGCTCCTCATGACATGCTGCGCTTCAAAGAACATGCCTTTACGGGATTTGTAACGGATCTTGGTGGTAAGACCTCTCATACCGCTATTGTTGCGCGTAGCATGGAAATTCCTGCAGTAGTCGGTGTACGACATGCCAGTGAAATGATTCGTCATGGTGATTGGCTGATATTGGATGGAGAGCATGGGGTTGTTGTTGTTGCGCCCGATGAACAACTTCTTGCCGAGTATCGAAAACTTCAAGCTCAAGCCTTAAAAGAGGCTCGCAAGCTAAACCAGTTAAAGCATTCCAAGACAGAAACAGCTGATCGTGTCGAGATTGAGTTATCTGCCAATATTGAATTGCCCGAAGATGCTATTCAGGCGGTCAAGTTGGGTGCTGTGGGCGTTGGTTTGTTTCGCTCCGAATTTTTATTTATGGATCGCAAGCAGGCCTTGCCTGATGAAGAGCATCAGTATCAAGAATATCGTCGCGTAGTCGATTTAATGCATGGCCTGCCCGTCAATATTAGAACCATTGATGTTGGTGCCGATAAGGCTCTGGGTGGTGGTGGCGATGTTTCTCAAACTGGCACATCACCTCTTGGATTACGTGCTATTCGCTGGTCTTTGACGGAGCCTGAAATCTTTTTAACGCAACTTAGGGCGATTTTGCGAGCATCGGCTCATGGTGAGGCGCGCATCATGATTCCGATGCTCGCCCATGTCAAAGAAATCGATGAAACATTTAGATTGATTGAAAAAGCTAAGCAGCAATTACATCAGCGTAGCCAGGCATTTAATCCGGATATTCAAGTTGGCGCAATGATTGAAATCCCTGCGGCTGCCTTGATGCTACCGTTATTTATCAATCGATTCGATTTTCTTTCTATTGGCACTAACGACTTGATTCAGTACACCTTGGCAATTGATCGTGCAGATCATGCGGTGGCACATTTATACGATCCATTGCATCCAGCCATTTTGAATTTGCTGTCTAGCATCATCGATCAAGCCAAGCGCGCTGAAGTGCCGGTTGCTGTTTGCGGCGAGATGGCTGGCGACCCTGCATTAACAAAACTATTGCTTGCCCTTGGGCTGACTGATTTCTCTATGCACTTCAGTCAACTGTTATTAGTCAAGCGTGAGATATTAAAAGCAAATGTAGGACTATTGAAGGCGCGTGCCCCTAGGGTTCTTCGTGCTTATGAGCCTGAAGAGCAGGCGAAAGCATTGGAGCATTTGCTTTCTTAATTTCCTAGTGTGGGGAGCCACACACCTTACATGCGGGATTTCGAGTAAGACGAATCTCATCAATTTGAGTATTGACGGCATTCCACAATAACATTCTTCCAACTAAAGGCTGACCAAAGCCAATCAATACCTGAAGAGCTTGGGCCGCTTGCATTGCGCCGATAATGCCAACGAGAGGGGAAAAGATACCCATGCTGGCACAACTGACCTCTTCAAACTGTTCTTCCGGAGAAAAAAGGCAGGCATAGCAGGGTGATATTTCATTACGAAAATCAAAGACGCTGAGTTGACCATCAAATTTGAGGGCAGATCCAGAGACGAGCGGAATCTTGTGGATAAAGCAGGCTTGATTGATAAGCTGGCGGGTAGCAAAGTTATCCGTGCAATCTAAAACGAGATGCACTGTCGGCAAGAGTGTATCGAGTAGATCTTCTGAAGCCTTTTCTGCGATTGCGTTAATCGTGAGGGCGGGATTCAGGTTGTGTAAAAATTGCTTTCCAGACTCCACTTTGGTCTTACCAATCGAGTTCTGGCTATGCATGATTTGTCGCTGCAAATTAGTGAGCTCGACTTGGTCATGATCAACTAGCGTTATTTTTCCCGCGCCAGCTGCAGCTAAGTAAGGTGCAGCAGCACTTCCTAGTCCGCCAGCACCAATGATGAGTATGTGGGAGCCAAGAAGCTTTTCTTGGCCAGCAACATCAATTTCCTCGAGTAGTAAATGCCGCGAGTAGCGAAGTAACTGCTCATCATTCATATATACCTAATGCTAGAACTTACTCTAGCTTAGAGGTTGAGCGTTTTACAGGCTCACCATTGATAAACGCAACTGCCTGAGTAAGCATGAAGTCATCTGCACTACCAAGCTCGACAGGTTTTTTAGACTTGTCTTTTTCTTTCTCTTCTGGAGTCTTCTTGGCATTTTTTTCTTCAATGCGTTGTAACTCTTCTAGCCGGCGTTTTTCTCGTTCAGCGGCAAGTTTTTCTTCTGAAGATTGCTTATTACGCAAATGCTTTTCGCTGTCGATTTCGCGAGTGATCAAAACATCATCAGGATCACCATCTTTATTTTGATCCACTGCGATATCGGGTTTGATGCCATACGCTTGAATTGATTTACCACTTGGTGTGTAGTAATACGCCGTAGTGATTTTCAATGCTGAGTCATTGCTTAGAGGGCGGACCGTTTGGACAGAACCTTTACCGAAAGTCGTTTTGCCAATAATGGTTGCACGTTTGTAATCTTGTAATGCGCCAGCCACAATTTCAGAGGCTGATGCTGAATAGGCATTGACCAAAACTACCATTGGTAATTTTTTATAGATGGAAGGAACGCCAGCCAAAGGATCACCAGGCTCACTGAGGCGATACATCGCCGGTGTTGCATTAAACACTTGCTTAGAGTCTGATGTCTGACCTTTAGTGGAAACGATGACAGCATCTGCTGGCAAGAAAGCAGCAGCAACACCGACTGCACCTTGCAATAAGCCACCGCCATTATTTCTGAGATCAAGAATGATGCCCTTCATTTTGGGATCTTGATTTGCAAGCTCAGTTAACTTCTTGGCAAGATCAGGAATGGTACGTTCTTGAAAGCTCGTCACTCTGACCCAAGCGATATTGTTATCTAAAATTTTGGCTTTAACTGATTGCACTTTAATTTCAGCGCGGGTAATTGTTACCGGAAAGCTGCGTTCTTCGCTTTTGCGGAAAACGGTCAGGGTAATTTTTGTACCTGGTGTACCGCGCATGGTGCGCACTGCTTTATCTAAGGACATGCCGCGAACCGGTTTGTCGTCTAAGCGAGTAATGAGGTCACCAGCTTGGAGTCCAGCACGTGCTGCAGGGCTATCTTCAATCGGATTGAGTACTTTGACAACGCCATCTTCTGAGGTGATTTCAATACCAAGACCAGCAAACTTGCCACTGGTCTGTTCTTGCATTTCAGAGAAATCTTTTTTATCAAGATAGGTGGAGTGAGGATCAAGACTACTAACCATACCCTTGACTGCATCAGTTAGCAATTGTTTATCTTCAATTGGCTCAACATACTCCCGCTTGATTTGCGCAAAGACATTCGACAGTGTGCGCAACTCATCTAAAGGGAGTGTGGTGCCCTGTTGAGCTGTAGCTGAAAGCTGGATAGTGGCTGCAACCCCGGCGATGAGGCCGACAGAGACTAGGGCAAAGTTCTTGAAAAATACGCGCATATTTCTGTTTTACCTTAATCCAAATAAAAATGCTGAATCGGTTTGAGATTGTCATCGAGCTCGTAAACAAGCGGGATGCCGTTGGGGACATTGATTTCCATGATGTCTTTATCAGAAACCTGGTCGAGATACTTAATTAAAGATCGGATGCTATTGCCGTGTGCGACGATTAATACACGCTTACCTGCTTTAAGGGCGGGGGCGATTGATTCATTCCAAAGGGGTAGCACACGCTCGATATTGTCTTTAAGGCACTCCCCCAGGGGAATATCAGAATTGCTGAGTTTTGCGTAACGTGGATCATTTTGCGGATTACGCTCATCATCTTTTTCTAGGAGCGGTGGGCGTATATCGAAGGAGCGACGCCAAATATGAACTTGGGCATCCCCGTATTTTTGGGCAGTTTCTGCTTTATTTAGACCTGTGAGGGCGCCATAGTGACGCTCGTTCAGTCTCCAGCTGTGCACCACTGGCAACCACATGAGGTCCATAGTGTCTTGAACATGCCATAGGGTACGAATGGCTCTTCTGAGTACTGAGGTGTAGGCCACATCAAATTCATAGCCAGCTTTACGCAGGTTTTCACCTGCAGTAAGGGCCTGTTCAGTGCCCTTGGGGGTTAAGTCAACGTCCGCCCAGCCAGTAAATCGGTTTTCAAGGTTCCAAGCGGATTCGCCATGACGAATAAGGACAAGTTGTTTCATAGAGCCATTCTATAATCCGATGATGAACTTTCTCACACAAATTGATAATTTAGCGCTTATTGCCCTCCTGCTGGTTACGGGCGCAGCGCTTTTCCTTCCTGCATTATCTACGCTTATTAGCGGAAAAGGCTTATCACCTACAGAGGCGACTATTTGGATTAATCGTCGTAAAGCAGCCGTTTTGGACTTACGTCCAGCATCCGATTTTAAGATTGGCCATTTACCAGGATCTAAGCATATTTTGGCTGATCAAATTCCATCTGGAATTGATAAGCTCAAGCTAGATCGTAACAATCCCATTATTTTGGTCTGTCAGTCTGGTGCAAACGCTCGCAAGCTTGTCCCAGAGCTTAATAAGCTGGGGTTCCCAGAGGTTGCAGTCCTAGATGGCGGCGTTCAAGGTTGGCAAGCCGCAGCCTTGCCATTGGTTAAATAATTTAGCGAGCTTTAGATATGCCACCAGTCACGATGTATAGCACTCAGGTTTGCCCATATTGCGTTATGGCAGAGAAGCTTCTGCACAAGAAGGGTGTTGCCAATTTAGAGAAGATTCTGATTGACCGGGATCCTGCGCAGCGCGAGATCATGATGACCCGCACTGGTCGTCGTACAGTGCCACAAATTTACATTGGTGAGACTCATGTTGGTGGTTATGACGACCTAGTTGCCTTAGATCGCGCCGGCCAACTTGATCCACTGCTAGCTTAAAAATTTACTCAGAAAGTTTCCATGACTGAACAAACTACTTCCGCTCCAGATGCAGCTGATAATTCAAAAGAGCCTGGTTTTCGTATTCAAAGAATCTATCTCAAGGATTTATCCCTAGAGCAACCGCATGCACCACAAATTTTATTAGTTGCAGCTGAGCCTCAAGTTGAGGTTGAGATTGATGTTGCGGTTACCCGCCTAGGTGATGAAATTTTTGAGGTTGCCTTGCTTGCAACAGTAACTTCCAAAGTAGAGGCTAAAGTGCTCTTCTTGGTTGAGGCAAAGCAAGCAGGTATTTTTGAATTTAGTAATATTCCTGCAGAGCAAATTGATCCAATGCTAGGTATTACTTGCCCAACAATTTTGTATCCTTATCTGCGCTCGAATATTGCTGACACTATTAGTCGTGCTGGTTTCCAGCCGATTCATTTGAATGAAATTAATTTCCACGGTATGTACGAGCATCGCCTGATGCAGGCAGCGCAAGCAACTGCAACGGAAAGTAGCGCAGCCGATGAAAGCAAAATCATCCTTCCTCACTAAGCTGACTTTTAAAGCCCACAGATCATGAAAGTGACGCTGCTTGGAGCTGGTTCATGGGGCACAGCTATGGCAGCGCAAGCTGCACGCTATCTTCAGCCGGGCGACGTTAGTCTTTGGTCTCGAAGCGTTGAGCAAATTGAGGATATGCAAAAGTCAGGTGTAAATACAGGCTATTTACCCGGTGCTGCCTTGCCTCAGGGCCTGCAATTAGAAGTGAGTTTTGAGAGAGCCATCGAGCGCCTTTCTAAAAATGATCTTTTGGTGATTGCTACCCCGATGTCTGGTTTATCAGAAACAGTGGCGCAGGTATTGCGCCTCGCAAAACATCCGCTCAATATTGTTTGGTTGTGCAAGGGCTTAGAGCCCAACTCTGCCTTATTGCCGCACCAAATAGTGGAACGCGAAGATCAGCTATATAGCCATGGCATACGTCATTCTTACGGCGCTCTATCAGGACCTAGTTTTGCACAAGAAGTTGGTAATGGTATGCCTTGTGCATTAACCATTGCTAGCAAATCCAATGCCTTGTGTGACATTGTTCAGGGCGCTTTCCATCACGGCAATATGCGCATCTATGCCAGCGATGATTTGGTTGGTGTCGAACTAGGTGGCGCTATTAAAAACGTTTTAGCGATTGCAGCTGGCATTGGTGATGGTTTAGATCTTGGTTTAAATGCACGCGCTGCAGTATTAACTCGTGGCCTCGCAGAAATGATGCGTTTAGTAAAGGCGGCTGGTGGTAGACCAGAGACCTGTATGGGTTTAACTGGTGTAGGCGATTTGATCTTGACGGCTACTGGAGATCTCTCTCGTAATCGTCGCGTTGGTTTGGCGCTTGCAGCAGGAAAACCCCTGCCTGAAATTTTGGATAACTTAGGGCATGTTGCTGAGGGTGTCTTATGTGCCTCTGCTGTCGGCGATCTCGCTACGCGTTTGGGTGTTGAGATGCCAATTACTGCAATGATGGGCGAGGTCTTATCTGGAAAACTATCGCCACAGGAAGCGGTTAAAAAACTAATGGGGCGCGATCCCAAGCTTGAAGTGTAAGTTTCTTAACTTCCACCAAGTAATTCGTTTTGACGCCAAGCCTCATAAACTACAATCGCAACCGTATTCGAGAGATTCAAGCTACGACTGCTATCTTGCATTGCTAAGCGCATTTGGTTCGGGCGTGGAATTGAGCTTCTGACTTCTTCGGTGATACCTTTGGTTTCTGAACCAAAAACAAAATAATCCCCAGGCAAATACGTGCCATCATGAAATTTGCCGGATCCCTTGGTGGTCAAGGCAAAAATACGCTCAGGCTCAGGCTGTTCATCAACCAGAAATTGCGCCCAGTTTTGATGAACTTTTACTTTAGCGAACTCGTGATAATCCAGGCCAGCCCTGCGAAGTTTGGCATCTTCCATCGGAAAGCCGAGTGGCTCGATGAGATGCAGCTTTGCTCCCGTGTTTGCGCACAGGCGAATAATGTTGCCCGTGTTGGGTGGAATTTCTGGTTCGAATAAAACGATATTAAACATGTGCTGAGCTTTATATTAATTTCTTGAGGTTGGGTACAGCGTTCGTAGAAGAACCCAATTAGTAACATGAGATGCCCCATTGTCCTTTAATACGCGGGCGATTTCATTTAAGGTTGCACCACTAGTCATGACATCGTCAAACACAATTACTGTAGCGGATTCTAGTTGCCCTTGAAATTGAGGGTTGATGTAAAACATATCTTGAATAGCAATTTGACGATTAGCACGATTCTCTTTGGCCTGATGCTGGGTATGGTGATAGCGTTTTAAGATGTGTGGGTTTTTATGGATACGTTTGTCACAATCAATCCGCCTGGCTAACTCCCAGCTTTGATTAAAGCCGCGAGAACACAATTTTTCTGGACTTAGTGGCACTGGTAGCAAATAGTCTGCCCGTAAATTATTTAAGCTCGGACTCATCAGTTGATTCCATGCTGATGTCAGTCCATGTGCATAAGCAAGACGTCGCTGATATTTGAAGAGATGCAAGGCAGCCTGCAATCTACCCTCGTAGCGATCAAGACAGTGAGTTTCATCAAAGTAGGGTGGGTTAGTGATGCACTCTCGGCAGCATTTTTTTGTCAGCTCACTAACTTCAAGAGCAAGACCACATTGCTGACAGCATTCGTAATTAGATAGCTGATCTGATTCTAATTGGACCAAGCAATCATGGCAGAGAGTGAGTCGCTGAAATACTCCGCAAACAATGCACGCGCTTGGTAGCAGGTGAGAACAAATTGCTTGGAAAATATTCTCTATTGGGCGCATGGGTCGCTGAGTATACTGAGCCAATGACCCAATCAATCAGATGGCTTCAGGACGAAATTGCAACGCGCATGTTGCAAAAATTAGATATCGTGAAATTAGAGCCACAAGACATCTTGTTGATTCCAGATTTCCCTGGGGTACATAGTTCTTTTCTGACAAAACGCTTTCCAGGAATTCGTTTTCACAGTGCCCCAGAATGCGAGCTATCGGGTTTTAATTTACTTAAATTGAGAGTGGCTCGTTTTTGGAATTCAAGAATGAAGTTGGTATCCCTGATTTCTCTGGACGACTACAAGAAAACAGGCCGCATTAATCTTCCTAGTAATTCTGTAGATTTAGTAGTGAGTGTTCTCTTGATTCAGGATTTAGTTGACCCAAAGCATTTTTTGCAGGAGTGCTGGCGAGTACTGAAAGAAGGTGGATTACTAACATTTAGCTATCTGGGTCCAGATACTGCCAAAGAGCTCAGATCCGAACTCTTGGCGCAACAATTACCCATTCAAAACTTGGCTAGCCCTTGGGATATGCACGATATGGGAGATGCCCTGTTGGGTGAGCGTTTTTCTGACCCAGTGATGGATATGGAGTTCTTGGGTTTGGAATATGACTCTGACAGCGTCCTTCTATCAGACGCAAGGGCATTCAATTTGCTTGGTTCTAACTATCAAGATAGCGCCATAGCTACTCAGTTACCTCAAAAACTGACTTTAGAGGTGGTTTATGGGCATGCTTGGGCTTTGGGTAAGAACCTCGCCAAGGCGCAAGATGATGTCGCTTATATTGGTTTAAATCAAATCGGGCGCAAGACTAGGAATGATTCTGCTTAAGTGTAAGTGTTCACTATCTTTTAAACCATTGCCAAGATTGAGGGCGGCATAGTTAGTCCGGTTTGTTCTTGAGTCTAATTAACCCTATAATTAGCGCTACTTGAATTGCTTGATACCGTTTTTTGGGCTTCCTGAGGGTGTATTTCTGCAGAAGCTCACGACAATAAACAGAGAATAAGATGAATTTATTTGGAAAAGTCACTAGGGCTTCGCTCTATTTAGTAGCAGCCTTTGGCACAGCATTTGCACGTGCTGCTGAAGATATGCGAGGTGGTCCAGCAGTAAATCAGCTGAATTTCACTGCCCCAGCCACAAAAATCATGGCAGAGATTCATTGGTTGCATTGGATGATGTTGGTCATTTGCGCTTTGATATTTATTGGCGTTTTTGGTGTCATGTTTTATTCAATCCTGAAGCACCGTAAATCTTTGGGCGCCAAATCCGCGTCATTTCACGAGAGCACCACTGTTGAGATTATTTGGACAGTGATCCCATTGCTGATTGTTATTGGTATGGCTTTGCCAGCAACCAAAACGGTTGTAGCAATGAAAGACACCACCAATTCTGATATCACCATTAAGACTACTGGCTATCAGTGGAAGTGGGGTTACGACTACATCAAAGGCGAAGGCGAAGGAATTAGTTTCTTATCCACCTTGGCTACTTCCCGTGAATCTATTAACAATCTTGCCCCAAAATCGAATACCTATTTGATGGAAGTGGACAACGAGATGGTGGTTCCAGTTGGTAAAAAGATTCGCATTATTACAACAGCAAATGATGTGATTCATGCCTGGGCAGTGCCAGCATTTGGTGTGAAGCAGGATGCAATTCCTGGTTTTGTTCGTGACACCTGGTTCCGTGCAGAAAAAATCGGCACTTATCGTGGTCAATGTTCAGAGCTGTGCGGCGCACAACATGCTTTTATGCCGATTGTTGTTAGAGTCGTCTCCCAAGAGGACTACACCAAATGGGTAGACGAGAAGAAAAAAGAAATGGGCTCCGCTTCGGATGATCCATCTAAGGTTTACACCTTGGATGAACAGAAAGAGCGTGGCGCCAAGGTTTATGCAGCTAACTGCGCAGCATGCCACCAGCCAAACGGCAAAGGTGCTGGCGCCTTCCCGGCCTTGGATGGTAGCAAGATGGTGCTGGGACCAAAAGCTGGCCAATACAACATTCTTATCAATGGTAAGGGTGCAATGCCTAAGTGGGCTGGCGTGATTTCTGATGGCGATATTGCTGCAGTGATGACTTATACCCGTAATGCATGGGGTAACAAAACGGGCGAAGTGATTCAGACCCAAGATATTGTCTCTGCGCGTGCTGGCAAGTAATTATTTTAAGAATTTATACAGATCAAACTAAACCGGAGTAATCCATGAGCACGATTTCAACTACCCACGATCACGCACACGACCATGCGCATGATGACCATACGCCACATGGCTGGCGCCGTTGGTTGTTTGCAACTAACCATAAAGATATTGGTACGATGTACCTGATCTTCTCGTTTATCAGCTTACTAGCTGGTGGTGTGATGGCTCTAGGTATTCGTTTGGAGTTGTTTCAGCCAGGCCTGCAGTTTTTACGCCCAGAGTTTTTCAACCAGTTAACCACCATGCACGGTCTGGTAATGGTGTTCGGCGCGATCATGCCGGCCTTCGTTGGATTTGCAAACTGGATGATTCCTTTACAAATCGGTGCATCCGATATGGCTTTTGCTCGCATGAACAACTTTAGCTTCTGGATTTTGCCGGTGGCTGCTTGTTTGTTGTTTGGTTCATTCTTGGCTCCTGGTGGTGCTCCTGCTGGTGGTTGGACTTTATATGCTCCACTCACATCGCAAATGGGCCCAGGTTTGGATATGGCCATCTTTGCACTTCACTTGTTGGGTGCTTCTTCAATCATGGGCTCGATTAACATCATCGTGACCATCTTGAATATGCGCGCGCCTGGCTTGACTTTGATGAAGATGCCAATGTTCTGTTGGACATGGTTGATCACTGCTTACTTGTTGATTGCTGTTATGCCGGTATTGGCAGGAGCGATCACCATGGTTTTGACAGATCGTCACTTCGGCACTTCTTTCTTCTCCGCAGTTGGCGGTGGTGATCCAATTATGTTCCAGCATATCTTCTGGTTCTTTGGTCATCCAGAGGTTTACATCATGATTCTTCCAGCATTCGGAATCGTGAGCGAAATCATTCCTGCTTTCTCAAGAAAAACTTTGTTTGGTTATAGCTCAATGGTTTATGCAACTGCATCCATTGCAATCTTGTCATTCATCGTTTGGGCTCATCATATGTTTGCAACTGGTATGCCGGTAACTGGTCAGCTGTTCTTTATGTATGCCACGATGTTGATTGCAGTTCCAACAGGCGTAAAGATTTTCAACTGGGTTGCAACCATGTGGAAGGGTTCCATGACCTTTGAAACCCCGATGTTGTGGTCAGTTGGGTTTATATTTGTATTTACCATGGGTGGTTTTACCGGTTTGATCTTGGCGTTGGCGCCAATTGATATTGGTTTGCAAGACACGTATTACGTGGTTGCCCACTTCCATTATGTTTTGGTAGCTGGCTCCTTATTTGCGATGTTTGCTGGTTTTTACTACTGGTGTCCAAAGTGGACTGGCTTCATGGCTAATGAAACTCGTGGCAAGATCCACTTCTGGACTTCCATGATTTTCTTCAATATCACTTTCTTCCCAATGCACTTCCTGGGCTTAGCAGGTATGCCACGTCGTTATGCTGACTACCCGACGCAGTTTGCTGACTTTAATACGATCGCATCGATTGGCGCACTCGGATTTGGTTTATCCCAAGTTTTCTTCTTGCTGTTTGTTGTTCTGCCAGCCTATAGTGGCAAGGGTGAAAAAGCATCTATGAAGCCATGGGATGGTGCTAAAGGTTTGGAATGGACAATACCTTCACCAGCGCCACACCACACATTTGAAGCACCTCCAACTACTGCAGAGCTAAATGCTGCAGGAATCTAAAGTAGCCGCACACAAATCCCAATCTGCCAGTAATCGCAGATTGGGCTTTATTCTTTTCAGTGCCGCTCTTGTGTTCTTTCTAGGCATCCTGATTAAACGGGGCTTATTAGGTTAAAGCCCGCCGAATACTTATGTCTGCTATTGCCTCCGTTAACCGCCAAATCTTGCTGAAGCTCTTGATAGCTTCTGTCATGATGTTTGGTTTTGGTTACGCACTAGTACCAATGTATAAAGCCTTGTGTGAGGTGACCGGTATTAATGTGGTCACCAGCAAGAACGATTATGGTATTCGTGCCTACAGTGCAAATAAGGTTGGCAATACTCAGGTCGACTATTCTCGTAAGGTGACTATTGAGTTTGACTCCAATAGCCGTGGGCCTTTTACGTTCCGCCCGGTGAAGAACTACTTGGAAGTACATCCAGGCGAGATGACGGAGATCGTTTACGAGGTCACGAATAATTTAAACCGCTCTGTTGAGGCCCAAGCAATTCCAAGTTATGCGCCGAAAAGTGCCATGGAGTTTTTTACCAAATTAGAGTGTTTTTGTTTTCAGCAGCAAACCTTGGTAGCTCATGAAATGAAGAAGATGCCGGTGGTATTTGTTATTGACGCAGGCTTACCGGCTGATGTGAAAACGATTACTTTGTCCTATACCTTTTTTGAGTTGGGTATTGGTCAGCAGCCAGCTGGCTCAACAACACCTAAATCAAAGTCAGCATCATGAGTAAGAAAAGTTCATTTACGCAATCGATGATCGCGGTCTTGTGGGCCTTTTTAGGTGTGCGTAAAAAATCAGGTTTGCAGGAAGATGTTGCTTCATTAAGTTTTGTCCACATTGTTATTGCGGGAGTTTTAGGCGCCTTGATTTTTATGGGCATACTCCTTTTGATAGTTAAAGCAGTTGTGTCCCATTGATTATTTTTTGATTGAATAGAGAGAATAAGATGTCATCCAATTCAACCCCTTACTATTTTGTTCCCGGACTATCCGGTCATCCGGCTGCAGCTGCCCTGGGATTACTCGCCTTTACTGCTGGTATGTCTGGCTGGGTAAATCACGCAGCTTGGGGTGGCCCAGTAACTGCAGTCGGTGTGCTTTGGGTGTTATTTGTTCTTTACAACTGGTTTGGAGACACTATTGCCGAATCCAACTCCGGCAAGAATGGCGTGAACGTCGATATTTCTTATCGTTGGTCGATGGCGTGGTTCATCTTCTCTGAGATTATGTTCTTCGGCGCATTCTTTGCTGCATTGTTCTATGCGCGCAATATTGCGATGCCTTGGATGGGTGATGTGGAAAGCAAATTACTTTGGCCTAATTTTCAAGCTGTTTGGCCTAATGATGGTCCTGCTGGTTTGGTAGAGAAATTCACCACTATGGGTCCATGGCCCATTCCAACTATTAATACTTTATTGCTTTTGTCTTCTGGTGTGACAGTAACTTACGCTCACCACGCGATTCGTGAAAACCACATGAAGAAAGCGATCAACGGCTTAGCTGCTACCGTTGGCCTTGGCATGATCTTTTTGGGTTTTCAGATGTATGAGTATTACCATGCATATCATGCTTTGAACTTGAAGTTAACTTCAGGCGTTTATGGTTCAACCTTCTTTATGCTGACCGGTTTCCATGGGTTCCACGTATTCCTTGGCGGCTTGATGCTAGCGATTGTTTTGCGTCGTATGATGCGCGGTGACTTTACTGCTGAAAATCATTTTGCTTTTGAAGGTGCTGCTTGGTATTGGCACTTCGTTGACGTAGTTTGGCTTGGTCTGTACATCGCTGTTTACTGGATGTAAAGAAATAAAAATCGGGGCGTTGAGCCCCGATTTGTTTTGAGTCTGTATTCGCAGTGGTGGATGCTTAGTTTGTTCCCACTCGCACACCAGTAGCTTCGATATAACCAAAGTAGTGGGCAATGAGAATTCCCAAGAAGAGTACGATTGACAGTCCAATACGTAACATAAGTGACTGAACCATTCTTGAGCTGCGACCCTTATCTTTCATCATGAAGTAGAGTGCTGAGCCTAAGCTTCCAACAATGATTAGCAGTGCAATCGGAATAACCCATTTCATCTCAAAGTACCCTTGTGAATATTTTTTCTAGCTTAATTACTAGTCGTATAGTTGCTACATTATCAGCTCTTGTGGTGATTGTAGTTGGCTGCGGCGCTGGTGTTTGGCAGTTAAAGCGAGCAGAGCAAAAGATTCGCTTGGGTGAATCTTTAAGTGCAAAACTACAAATGCCCGTTCTGAATGCTAATGCCGATAGCTTGACCCTAGAGCAGGCTTCAGAGCGCCGAATTTTAGCTCGTGGACGGTTCATTCAAGATCAGGCGATTTGGCTGGATAACCGTCCTCGCCCCATTCCTGAGGGTGGTACTGGCGCTGCAGGACAATCCGGTTTTTATGTGATGATGCCTTTGAAATTGGATGGCCAAGACCTTGTACTTTGGGTTAACCGAGGTTGGGCTCCTCGTAATAACGAAAATCGTATTGAGTTACCCCCAGTTAAAACGGTAAGTGAAGTGGTGACTGTTGAAGGGGTTGCATTCCCTCACCCCGGAAGGGTTTATGAGTTGGGAAAAAAGGACGCTACGCAAGCAAGTCCTCGGATTGAGCAAAATTTTGATTTGGGTCTTGAGGCTCAAAGCCATGAATGGAAGCAACTTCCATTCATCGTTCGAGAGTCCAGTTCTTCGAAAGAGGATGGTTTGCTAAGAAATTGGCCCTCTCCAACAAATGGAGTCGATCGCCATTATGCTTATGCATTCCAGTGGTTTGCTTTGGCATTGACTGGATTTTTATTTTGGCTCATTAATGGGCTCATGAAATATCGGCGAGAGCTTGCTGTGAATGGAGATAGAGGGTGAGTGATAAAGAGTTATTGATTCCAGCATCACAAACAGATGCGTCTGTGATTAATGCGCAAACTCGACGTGGGCGTATTCAGATGCTGCTATTGTTGCTTGCTTGCGCGGCACCAGTGATCGCTTCCTATTTGGCGTATTACGTTTTTAAACCAGAGGGTGGAAAGACTAACTTTGGAACCCTGGTTCAGCCTGTGCAAGATATGAATCCAGCTTGGTTTGATATTCCTTTTAATGGAAAGTGGACTTTGCTAGTGGCAAGGCCAGCTGGGGAATGCACGATTAAAAATGAATCCTGTCTTGAGGCTCTATTTTTAATGCGCCAACTACGCATTGCTGTTGGTCGTGAAAGTAGTCGAGTTCAGTTAGTTTGGGTCAATACCGATGGCAAAGCAGTAGATCCAGAAGTATTGCTGGCGTACGATCAAAAGACGGCAGGATTTCAGATTGTAGATTTACCAGTAGACCCTAAATTAAACGCGGAATTTGATGCGTGGCTTAATCGTAGCGGAGCAGGTCAGAAGATTCAGTTGATTGATCCGAGCCCAGCTAAGATGATGATTTTTCCAGTGACCAATTCGCCTAAAGAATTTGGCAGTATTAAAAAGGATCTTGAGAAACTGTTACGCCTCAATCGTAAGGGTGAAACATTGCAATGAGTAGCATGCTATTGCTTGCGGAGTTAGCTGCAATCGCAATTGTCTTTGCAGGCCTACCTTTGGCCTATCTCTGGACTAGGCCGTCTTATAACTTTTTCCAAAAGCTTAATTGGGTCTTGGTTTTTATGACTTTTGACTTGATTGTCTTTGGCGCTTTTACTCGCTTAACGGATTCTGGTCTGGGATGCCCTGATTGGCCTGGTTGTTATGGAACATCAAATCCATGGCACGCCATTAGTGAGATCCAGCAAGCTGAAGCTAACATGCCTACGGGTCCTGTGACTGTCATCAAGGCTTGGATTGAAATGATTCATCGCTACTTAGCAATGACAGTCGGAGCGCTGATTTTGATTCAGGTGGCAGTTGCCTGGAGCAAGTTCCGTAGCTTGGGCAAGAAACCTGTATTGGGCAGCCTTGGCTTACTGATTTTGGTATGTATCCAAGGGGCATTTGGTGCCTGGACAGTCACACTAAAATTGCAGCCTATTATTGTGACGATTCACTTAATGTTGGCTTTAGTTTTGTTGGCGTGTTTAACGACTTATGCCCAACAAGAGTGGATGGGTCAACCTTCTTCAGCTATTCGCTTACAGAGCAAACCCCTTTCTGCGAAGTTACTTTTACTTGCAGCAGTCATCTTGTGTACACAAATCTTTTTAGGTGCATGGGTGAGTACTAATTACGCTGTATTGGCTTGCCCTGATTTTCCAACTTGCATGGATCGTCTTTGGCCGGAAACAGCTTGGCAAGAGGGCTTCACCCTATGGCGTGGCTTGGGCCTGAATGCTCAAGGCGAATCCATTACACCTGTCGCTTTGCAAACAATCCATTGGGCGCATCGTGTGTTTGCTATGGTTGCTGTAGTAGTCCTTGGCACCTTAGGAATAAGCGCTCTTGGCTTAAGTAATTCCAAATCATCGGGAATGGGTAGGATTGCCAAGTTATTATTGGGCTTGCCCATTCTTCAAGCTCTGACTGGTATTTCTAATGTGGTTTTTCAGTGGCCTCTCCTTGCTGCCTTAATGCATACCGCAGGTTCTGCTGCATTGGTGTTCTGTTTGGTTCGTTTAGTCCAATGGTCCTCTTGGACTGCCCCCATTCACATTAAGATGTCTAAATCATTATGAGTAGTCCAACTTCCTCCAATCCTGTAGCGATGCCACGTTGGCGTCAATATTGGGTTCTTACCAAGCCCCGCGTCACGCAGTTGGCAGTGTTCTGTGCAGTAATAGGCATGTTCTTGGCTACACCCGGTATGGTGCCTTACCCAGTTCTGATTGGCGGCATTGTTGGGATTTGGTTATTGGCAGGAGCAGCTTTTGCAATGAATTGTTTAATCGAGCAAGCCGTCGATGCCAAGATGAAGCGAACCGCTTGGAGACCGTCCGCAACTGGCGAAGTGACGCCTTTTCACATTACTGTTTTCTCGATTATTCTCGGTGGTTCGGGAATGGTCATTCTATGGAACTTCTGTAACCCATTAACCATGTGGCTCACCTTAGCAACTTTTGTCGGTTACGCAGTAATCTATACCTGGTTACTTAAGCCTGCTACGCCTCAGAATATTGTCATTGGCGGCCTCTCGGGTGCTATGCCGCCTGCCTTGGGTTGGGCGGCAGTTACTAATACTGTGTCAGCAGAAGCCTGGCTCTTGGTGCTGATCATTTTTGTTTGGACTCCCCCACACTTTTGGGCTCTCGCTTTATACCGTCGCGATGATTATGTGCAAAGTGGTCTACCAATGCTGCCAGTGACACATGGAGAGCGTTTTACGCTGCTCAATATTTTGTTATATACATTGATTTTGATTGCAGCTACTTTATTGCCATATATTTATGGCATGAGTGGCGTGATCTATTTGATCTCAGCAATCATTCTGGGTTTGATATTCCTCGCATATGTCATTGCTTTGTTTGTTTCTTACAGCGATGCGCTAGCGAAGAAGACTTTTCGTTTTTCAATTACGTATTTGTCTCTACTTTTTGTAGTGCTATTAATTGACCACTATTTCGTTTGAGATAAATATGGATTTCCAAAAATCTTACTTTTGTATTGCACGCCTATTGATGTTGTCGCTGATCGGCGCAGCTCTGCTAGCTTGCAGTCCTCAGCAGAGCTTTAAGAATGTGGATATTACTGGGAGTAAGGCGTTTGGTACTGACTTCAGTTTGCTCGATCCTGATGGAAAGGTGAAAACACTTGCTGACTTTAAAGGTAAGGCTGTTTTGATGTTCTTTGGTTATACACAGTGTCCTGATGTTTGCCCTACAACGCTCACTGAGATGCAGCAGGTCATGACTTTATTGGGTCCTCAGGCAGATAAGGTGCAAGTGCTGTTTGTAACTGTGGATCCGGAAAGAGACACCGCAGCCATCTTAAAACAGTATGTGCCGGCATTTGATTCACGCTTCTTGGGCTTGCGCCCAGCTGATGAAGTGGCTTTAGAAAAGGTGACTAAGGACTTTAAGGTTTACTACCAGAAGGTGCCCGGCACGAGTTCCGGGTCATACACCATCGATCACATGGCAGGAAGTTATGTCTTTGATCCAGAAGGGCGTTTACGTCTCTATATCAAGCATGCGCAAGGTGCTGAGACCTTGGCGCAAGACTTAAAGGAACTTCTGAAGTAAAAGCTTGGAAGGGAAGGTTGCTTAGGCAGCTTCGGTTTGCAAGAGACTGCGCATTTTTTTGAGCGCAGCAGTTTCAATCTGACGAACGCGCTCAGCTGAAATGCCATATTCACTGGCGAGATCATGTAATGTTTTTGTACCATTGCCGTCTGCATCCATGGCCAACCAACGTGATTGCACAATATTGCGGCTTCGCTCATCTAATGCCATGAGTGCTTGATCTAGCTGAGGACCATGTAATGCATCAGTTGCAGCAGCGGCCATCATTTCAGTAGGCTCTTGACTGTTATCAGCCAACCATTGAATTGGTGCATAGGCTGATTCATCATCAGCGTCATCACCCTCCAAGGCAATATCGCCACCAGCAAGACGCATCTCCATTTCTTTCACGTCAGAGCCTTTGACATCCAGTGCTTTTGCTAGAGCCTCAACTTCATTTGGTGTCAGGGCAGCTAAAGTAGGCTTATTACTACGCAGATTGAAGAACAATTTACGTTGCGCTTTTGTTGTTGCAACTTTGACTAAGCGCCAATTTTTGAGAATGTACTCATGAATCTCTGCCTTAATCCAATGGATGGCGTAAGAGACCAAGCGTGCACCTTGGTTAGGGTCATAGCGTTTGACAGCCTTCATCAAACCAATATTGCCTTCTTGAATTAAATCAGCATGAGGAATTCCATAGCCTAAGTACTGACGAGCAACGGACACCACCAGACGGAGGTGCGAGAGAACTAAGGTCTTCGCAGCATCGACATTTTCAGTGCGACGAAATTCTTGCGCAAGGTGCAGTTCCTCTGCAGCGCTGAGCATTGGTACGCGATTCACATAGGAGATGTAAGAGTCGAGCGTGCCAACCCCCAAGGAGGGTAGCATCGGAAAGGCAAGTGAAGCCGCAGCAGTCTGCGCTGCTGGCAGTGTTTGCCTTGCTTGCAATTGCGGTTTGTATGCTTTCTTTGGAACCATTTTTTTTATATTTTAGGTGTTTATAGGATTCTATTTTAGCACTCTTGTCAAGAGAGTGCTAATGGTTTTTTAATTCTATAAGTCTATGATTTAATTGAATAATTCAGAAGAATATTGTGCGGCCGTGAAGGGGGCTAAATCATCAATTCCCTCACCTTTGCCTAAGGCTAAAACTGCTGGATTTGGCCCATTGCTGAGGGTGTGGGCAAGTGCGCAGATTACCCCGCCCTTAGCGGTACCATCCAACTTAGTCACGATTAAGGCAGAAAGTCCTAAAGCGGCATGAAAGGCCCTTACTTGGCTTAAACCGTTTTGACCAGTATTGCCATCAAGAACGAGCAAAGTCTGGTGAGGTGCCCCAGGAAGGGCCTTACCAATCACTCTTTTAACCTTCTTTAATTCCTCCATCAGGTGGTCTTGAGTGGCTAGTCTGCCAGCAGTATCAATAATCAGAATATCGTTTTTGCGAGAAATCGCCGCATGAATGGCATCGTGAGCCACTGCCGCCGCATCACCACTTTCTTGCATGATGACATCAACTTGATTACGCCCGCCCCATTCAAGGAGCTGGTTGCGTGCCGCAGCTCGGAAAGTGTCACCAGCTGCAAGTAAGACAGACTTGCCTTGAGACTGAAAAAGTTTGCAGAGTTTACCGATCGTGGTGGTCTTACCAGCGCCATTGACACCTATCACTAGCCACACCTCTGGTGTGGTCTTTTGCTCATGGACATACAAGGGATTGGGATTGGGCTCCAAAGATTTCAGCAGCATCGCCACTTCTTCGATCAGTAGTTGCTTGAGTTCTTCCGGGCTAGCGATTTTTTCTGATTTGGCAGCTTTACGGAGCTTGCTGATCAGTTGTTCAGTCGTGGGCAGGCCAACATCGCTCAGAATGAGAGATTCTTCTAGGGCATCAAACCAGGCTTCATCAGTCTGACTGGATTTGAATAGGGATCCGAGGGTTTTACGTAGGCCGAACATAATCGATACAATTTAATCCTTGCATCTTATCAATTAAATTCTTGGGATAGGTGATCTTGCAGATGCGTTCAACTTTATTCAGTTTTTCTCTCTTTTTAGTAGTCGGCTGTTCTAGTGCTTTGGCAGCCCCTGAGGTGGGACAAGCAAATACCCACGAATTTCAACTCTCCAATGGCCTCAAATTAATTGTGCGTGAAGATCATCGCGCACCTACAGTTGCACACATGGTTTGGTATCGCGCTGGCTCCATGGATGAAGTGAATGGTAAGACTGGGGTAGCTCATGTGTTGGAACACATGATGTTTAAGGGCACTCACAAAGTAAAGTCAGGCGAGTTCTCACGCTTAGTTGCGGCAGTTGGCGGTCGAGAAAATGCTTTTACCTCTCGTGATTACACAGCTTACTTTCAGCAAGTTGAAAAGTCTAAGCTTGATGAGGTGATGAGATTGGAGGCTGATCGTATGTCCAACCTCAATTTTGATGATGCAGAATTTCTGAAAGAAATTCAGGTGGTAATGGAAGAGCGTCGCCTGCGCACGGAAGATAATCCCAGTAGTTTGCTCAATGAATCACTCACTGCCACCGCATATATGAGCTCCCCTTATCGTCATCCGGTGGTTGGGTGGATGAATGATCTAATCAATATGAAAGCCATAGATGCACGCGATTGGTATCGTAGTTGGTACAAACCGAATAATGCAACGGTAGTCATTGCAGGCGATGTTGACCCTAAAGTGATTCTACGAGCGGTGGAAAAATACTACGGAGTTGCTTCCGCAAGAGAGTTACCAGAACGTAAGCCCCAGATTGAACCCGTGCAAAAAGGCACTAAGCGTGTGCAAGTAAAAGCGCCAGCTGATAGCGCGCAGCTTGCGATGGCATGGAAAGTCCCCAAGTTAGAAGTAGGGAGGCTGGATGATGATGAGCCTTATGCACTAGAGCTTTTGTCTGCTGTACTTGATGGTTATGACAACGCACGCTTAAATCGCACGCTAGTGAAGCAAGAACGTGTAGTAAATGATGTAGGCGTTGGTTATGACATGATCTCCAGAGGGCCTGAACTATTTTTAATCAGTAGCAGTATGGCTAAAGGCAAGACAGTTGAGCAGGCAGAGAAAAGTATTCGCAAAGCCTTGAAAGAAGTTGTTGATAAGGGAATCTTAGAGTCAGAGCTCAAGCGGGTAAAGGTACGTATTCTGTCAGATCAAATCTATAAGCGTGATTCAATTTTTGGTCAGGCCATGGAAATCGGTGGTACAAAGATGGCTGGATTCTCATGGAAAGATATTGATGTGATGCTAGAGAAGATGCAAACCATTACTCCCGCACAAGTCCAAGCTGTTGCAAAAAAATATTTAGTAGATGAAGGGCTCACCATAGCAGTGCTAGACCCACAAGCACGCCAGTCTGGCGAGAGCAAGCAAGGAGGCAATCGTGATGCTAAATAAATTGATCTCGCAAGGCAGTCTTGCAATCGCGCTGATAGTTGGAGTAAGTACATCTGCACACGCGATATTGCCTATAGAAAAACTAGACTCCTTCAAGGGTGCGCAAGCCTATTTAGTGCAAACCAAAGCGCTGCCCATGGTAGATATTGAGATCAGTATTGATGCAGGCGATCGTTATGACCCAGGAGTTAAGAGTGGCTTAGCTACTATGGCTGGGCGGCTAATGAACTATGGCGCCAAGTCTGATAAGGGTCTACTCAATGAGGCACAGATTGCTGATGAGATTGCAGACCTTGGTGCAAACCTCGGTATTTCTGTGAGTGGTGAGCGCGCTGTCATGCGTATTCGGACTTTGAGTCGCAAAGATTTACGTGATCGCGCCGTTCAATTGGCTTCAGCGATGTTGAGTGCACCCACTTATGATGCCAAGATCTTGGCGCGTGAGAAGCAAAGGATGACTACGGTATTGCTAGAGTCGGAGACGAAGCCAGAGTCAGTTTTGGATCGTCGCTTCAGAAAATCCGTTTATGGAAACTATCCGTTGGCCAATTCACCAACGGTGAAAAGTATTGCTAATATCGGCGCAGCCGACCTGCAGCAGTTTCATAAACAGTTTTACCGCGGTGATCGAATGATTGTCAGCATTGTGGGTGATGTGAGTAAAGCGGAGGCTACTGAAATTGTTCAAGGTGTATTGCAAAGAGTGCCTCCGTCTGGATCTCCAGTAGCTAAGTTACCAGAGTTTGAGCGCTCACCAGTAGAGCCTTTAAGTCAACGCGAAGTTGCTATTCCATTTGATTCGCAGCAAGCACATATCGCCATGGGAATGACTTCGGTCACCCGTAACAACCCCGATTTTTTCCCATTACTTGTGGGTAACTATATTTTGGGTGGCGGTGGCTTTGTATCCCGCCTCATGTCGGAGGTGCGCGAGAAGCGTGGCCTTGCGTATAGCGTGTTTAGTTACTTTGCCCCTGGTAAGGATGCGGGGATATTTCAGGCGGGCGTACAAACGAAGAATGATCAAGCTACTTTAGCGCTAGAGGTGATGAGTTCTACCATTGCGCAATTTATTGCTGATGGCCCGACGCAAGCGGAGCTTGATGCAGCCAAAGCAAATTTAATCAATGGCTATCCTTTAAGAATTGATAACAACCGCAAGTTACTCGATAACGTGTCCTCCATTGCTTGGAATAATTTGCCTCTCGATACGATGGAGATTTGGACTAAGCAAGTGGAGGCGGTTAACCTTGAGCAAGTCAAGGCAGCGTTCCAGAAATACTTAGCCATGGATCGCATGAAAATTGTGGTCTTAGGAGCGAAAAATAAATAAACCAGTCAAGTCAGCTTCATTGGGCAGACGCTCTGAGTCTCCACAGAAAATTCGCATTATTGGTGGGGTTTGGCGCAGTCGTTTGCTCAACGTGTTGGATTTACCCGGTCTTCGTCCTACTACCGATCGTGTTCGTGAGACTGTATTTAATTGGCTCGGGCAGGATTTGGTCGGCTTGCGTTGTTTAGATTTATTTGCTGGTACTGGCGCATTAGGTTTTGAGGCTGCATCACGACATGCCAATTCAGTAACCCTATTAGAAAAAGACAAACAGGCCTATGCCAAACTTCTGGCAAATTTTGCTTTGCTAGGGTCATCTCCTGCTCCTGGAGAAGTGCAGATTCTTCACAGAGATAGTTTGGAGTTCTTAAAACAACAGGCCGATTGCTCCAGCAATTTGATCTTTATAGATCCACCCTTTCAGGAAGAGAACCTATTAAATCAAGTGCTTATAGAGGCTGCCCGTGTTTGTGATGACAGTACTGGCGGGGGAATTTACGTAGAGTTTCCCGCTAGTCGCCCCCGTGAGCAGATTGAGGCCTTAGCGCCTGATTGGCATTGTGGAAAATACTTAGAGGCTGGACAAGTAAAAGCTTGTCTATTTCGCTCCAAGAGGGACTAAACTCTTGCCTGTAGCTGAAAAAGCCTTAGGAGCGTTATGACTGTTGCTGTATACCCTGGAACATTTGATCCTTTTACTCGTGGTCACGAGGACCTAGTGCGTCGTGCCTCAAGCATTTTTGGCGAGCTCATTGTGGGTGTTGCTGATAGTCGTAGCAAACGCCCTTTCTTTACACTGGATGAGCGCATTGAGATTGCCAAAGAAGTTCTTGGTCATTACTCCAATGTAAAGATTGTTGGGTTTACGGGCCTGTTAAAAGATTTTGCTCGCGAACATAACGCGCGCGTGATTGTGCGTGGCTTACGCGCAGTATCTGATTTTGAATACGAGTTCCAGATGGCTGGTATGAACCGCTATTTATTACCCGATGTTGAAACACTATTTCTGACGCCATCAGACCAATACCAATTTATTTCTGGCACCTTTGTGCGCGAGATTGCCTCTATGGGTGGTGATGTGAGTAAGTTTGTATTTCCCTCGGTAGAAAAGTGGTTGATCAAAAAGATTGAAGCTAATAAGAGTAAAGAGTAAGGCTTCGAGGCACAAATATGGCTTTAATGATTACGGACGAATGCATCAATTGCGATGTATGTGAGCCCGAATGTCCAAACGATGCAATCTATATGGGTCTAGAGATCTACGAGATTGATCCCAATCAATGTACTGAATGTGTAGGTCATTACGATGCGCCTCAGTGTCAGCAAGTCTGTCCAGTAGATTGCATACCAATGAATCCTGCGTTTTCTGAAAATCAAACGCAGTTAATGGCAAAGTATCAGGCCTTAACTGCTGTCAAAAAAGCACTCGCTAAATAAGTAATTTGTACTGTTTAATTAGTTTTAGAGTGCAATTCGAGCATGGCTGCCTGAGTATCACCACTCAAGAATAAAGGCAGAATTTGTAAGCCATTTTCAATGCTTGCATCAATCTGTTTTTGTTCTGCTTGTAGTGGCCTTCTCAACACGAAGTCAGCCACGTCCATCACTCGCGCACCTTCTGCAGCAAGGTCGCGTGGGTGGCCAATACCTAGGCGCAAGCGCCAGTAATCAGGAGTTCCTAAGTGAGCTTGGATATCTTTTAAGCCGTTGTGTCCGCCAGTGCCGCCACCAAGCTTGATGCGTGCAGTGCCGGGCTTGAGATCTAGCTCGTCCTGGACCACTAACACATCTTTGGGTGTGATTTTATGAAAGCGGCATAGAGCTCCGACAGCCTGACCGCTCAGGTTCATGTAAGTGCTTGGCTTGAGTAAAAAGAGGTCTTTATCTTCCCATTTAGCCTTAGCGACTTTTCCAAGAAAGCGCTTTTCAGTTTCAAAGCGGACGTTTAATTGTTTAGCGAGCGCGTCCACAAACCAAAAGCCAGCATTGTGCCGATCTTCAATATGTTCTTCACCTGGATTGCCTAGGCCAATAATTAATTTAGTCATGATGAGTGCTTAAGGATAAAAGCTTTTCTGCAAAAAAGAAAACCCGCTTGTAAGCGGGCTTCCTCTGTCGCAAAGATAGGGCTTAAATGATTAAGCTTTATCCTTTGGGGCTTCAGCAGCAGGAGCAGCCACCGCTGCGGGGGCAGCTTCAGTATCGGCAGATTTCACAGCTGGGATACGGGCGTTAGCTAGTACTGGGTTTTCTTGCTCAATATGCAATACCAAGGTAACGCCTTTTGGTAGCGCGATATCTTTAGCATGGATACCATGGCCAACTTCAATCTTACTTAAGTCCACTTCAATGAACTCTGGCAAGTCGGCTGGCAAGCAAGATATTTCCAATTCAGTGGAGATGTGGCTGATGACAGCGCCTTGCAACTTCACTGCAGCTGAAGTGTCAGCATTAATGAAATGCAATGGAACGCGCATGTGGACTTTCTCAGTCGCAGAGACGCGCTGGAAGTCGATATGCAGAACCAAAGGCTTAAATGGATGCATCTGGTAATCACGCAACAACACTTTTTGTGCTTTGCCGCCGATTTCGAGATCAAGGATAGATGAGTGGAATGCTTCCTTGCGGAGAGCATGGAACAGTGCGTTGTGATCCAACTCAATTACAGTTGCGGTGTCTTTACCACCGTAAATGATGCCCGGAGTTTTACCGGAGTTGCGCAGACGGCGGCTCGCACCCGTTCCCTGTACGCTTCTTTCAAAGGCTACTACTTTCATAATCAATTCCTAAATTAAGGTTAATTTCCGTTCGCGACCAAACAGAAAAGCCTTTGATTATATCGTGGGAATCGCAATTTTTGCCTAGAAAAGGCTCAAAATTGCCAAAAAATGGGGCTGTAAACGCTATTTTTGGTTTATTCAGCGAACATCGACATTACTGAATCACCCTTACTAATGCGAGAAAGGGTTTCAGCCAGGATGGGAGCAACGCTCAATTGACGAATTTTGCCCACTTTCAAGGCTTCAGCAGTCAATGGAATGGTGTCAGTAACAACCAATTCATCTAACTCAGAGGCAGCAATACGGGCGACAGCGCCACCAGAAAGCACTGCATGAGTACAGTAAGCAGTAACGCCCTTGGCACCACGCTCTTTCAGGGCTTCAGCAGCCTTACAGAGAGTCCCACCAGTATCAATAATGTCGTCCATGATGACGCAGTGGCGACCTTCTACTTCACCGATTAAGTGCATCACTTCTGATACGTTAGCCTTAGGGCGGCGTTTATCAATAATTGCCAAATCTGTACCTAATTGCTTGGCCATTGCACGGGCGCGAACAACGCCGCCAATATCCGGCGAAACAATGATGAGATCTTTTTTAGTTTTTTGAGCCTCTAAATCTGCCAAGAGAACCGGAGAGGCGTAAATGTTATCTACTGGGATATCAAAAAAGCCTTGAATTTGGTCGGCATGAAGATCCATGGTCAAAACACGCTCAATGCCAGCAACGGATTGAAGCATGTTTGCTACGATTCTAGCGGAGATGGCAACCCGTGCAGAGCGTGGACGACGATCTTGTCTGGCGTAGCCAAAGTAAGGGATCACTGCAGTTATGCGACTTGCTGATGCTCGTTTAAGGGCATCAATCATGATCATGAGCTCCATTAAACTGTCATTCGTTGGTGCGCAAGTCGATTGGATAACGACCACGTTCTTGCCACGGACGTTTTCTTGAATTTCTACTTGGATTTCACCATCAGAGAATCGACCAACAAATGCCTTCCCCATGGGGAGGTTGAGCTCTTTGGCTACCGCATGGGCCAACACCGGATTTGCGTTGCCTGTGAAAAGAGTCAGTAAATCAGCGTTCATTGGGGCGGACATGGGTGATTTTAGAGTTTGGGTAGGGGTCGAATGGATGTCTTTTGGTCTTATCTACAGAGCTTGGCAGGGGAAGAAGGATTCGAACCTTCGCATGCTGGAATCAAAATCCAGTGCCTTAACCAGCTTGGCGATTCCCCTACAGGTCAATCTGAAGAAATCAAATTGTAAGCGGGATTTTTATTTAGCCCCCGAACAATTCGACCTATCCATCCTTTTGGAAGATTTTGCAGAAGATTTTCCAGATTTGCGATGTCCGTCTTAGGGTCTAAGGCGGCAAAAACGCTACTTCCAGAGCCGGACATACAAGGCGCCGATTTAGGCACTGCCTTGTAAATCCAATCTAAAGCTTGCTTCACTTCAGGACACTTATGCACCGCTACTGCCTGACAATCATTCGACTGATATGAGCTTGGCGATGCAAGAAAGCCGTTTATTGTAATCGGAGCACGATCGCGGGTCAATTGAGGGTCTTGAAAAATCTGAGCAGTGGCAATCCCTTGGTTAGGAAAGATCACCACAAAATCTTGGGTTTCCAAGGAAATTGCCTGTAATTTCTCCCCAATTCCCTCAACAAATGCATTTTGGCCAAAGATGAAAAATGGCACATCTGCCCCCAGTTTTAGGCCGAGCTGACAAAGCGTAGCAATATCAAGATGGAGATCCCAGAGGGTGTTGAGGCCGATGAGTGTAGATGCAGCATCAGATGATCCGCCACCTAGGCCAGCCCCCATGGGGATCATTTTTTTCAAGCCAATTTCAACGCCCTGATTGATCTTGCAAAAATCTTTTAAGACTTGGGCAGCGCGGACTACTAAATCCTGTTCTCGGGGGACGCCTGGGATGGGATCAATACGACGAATCTCATTTTCAGAAATAGGGGTTAAGGTGAGGACATCACACCAATCAATCAACTGGAAAACAGATTGGAGTTGGTGATAGCCATCTTCGCGGCGCCCAATAATATGTAGAAATAGATTGAGCTTTGCGGGACAGTGGATTTCTAAGGCCTTACTCATCATTCACACTTCACTCATTCGGATTATCGAACACCAAGCGGATATCTATCGAGCCAATGTTAGAGCTACGGGTCATCATGAGTTTTTCTAAACGCTGCGCATTATTCCAGTGGTAATTTAAGGTCCACCCATCTTGCGTGATTTTGCTCACTTGCCCTTTTGAATTTCGCTCAACACTGGCATTACCGCCGGGACGAGTTTTCCCACGCAACCAGTCTGATAAACCGCGGGCAGGTAGCGGAAGTCCTAATGTATTTTGTATTAGAGTGTCAGCATCGATAGCCGTGGTGAATTGACCATCGCGCTCTAGAATCGCCTCACCAGGTTTAATCGTAATTTTTGCAATGGATCCACCTACCGGATTGCGAATTTCTAATACGTCGATCAACGCATCTTGAGTTAATGTAAATCCACCTGAGCCACCCTGATTTTTACTTTCGGTGAGTCCAGTAATCTTCACCGCAAAACGACCGTCCCATGAGCCTTTGAGGGCGGTATCTGCTAGTGACCAATCGGGTTTCAAGCGCTTCAAAGTTTCTTTGAGAGTCGGGTTATTGGCATCTAATTGCTGCCCTTTGCGCCACATATCTTCTGCTTCGGCTGGGCGATTCATTACCCATAGGACTTCGCCAATATGTGCGGCAATATCTGCTTCAGGTTTCATACTAAATGCTTGTTGCAATTGCTCTAGGGCGAGATCATTTTTACCCATGCGAAAGTTTACCCAGCCAAGACTGTCTAATATAAATCCATCTTTAGGTGAGAGTTGATGTGCTTTGCTAATGAGCTTGAATGCTTCTGGTAACTTCTGATTACGATCAGCTAATGAGTAGCCAAGCGCATTAAGACTATTCACATCGTTCGGATTCTTGCGCAAGATTTCGCGAAGAGTTTTCTCCATCACATTGATGTGTCCCGATTTTTCAGCAGACATGGCATAGGTGTATAGCAGCCCCGGATCTTTTGGCTCTGACTTCAATGTTGAAACGATCTCATAGAAAGCTCTTAGGGCCTCTGATTCATCAGTTGCTTTAGCCAGTAGCGCCTGAATCTGTAGCAAAGTATTTTCACGTTGTGCCGGTGTTTGCTGATTCAAGAGTGAGATGGCGGGTTTGACTGCATCTGACCAGCGTTGATTCAGAATTAAGAGAGTGACGAGCACTTCTTTGGGTTTAGTTTGTTTCGATCCAGCCAAGCCATCCCAAGTTTGAGCTGCTTGTAGTGCAAGATCGGGCGCGCCCGCTGTAATTGCGATCTCCATAGCTCTTTGTGCCAAACGGGGGTCATCTAGCTGGCGAGCAAGCTCTAGATAAGTTGTATATGCCAAGCCGGCTTCACCGCGCTGAAGTGCGATTTCAGAGGCCAGGACCTCAAATACAGCTTGACCGCTATCCAAGCTGCTAGATTTAGCGATGGCATTGCTGGAAGACAGGCTTAAGCCAAGTCCAACTGCAAACAGTAGGGCTCTTAAAGAGGGCTTTAATAAAAATTTGGTCATAAGCACATTCTAATCCGCGAATCTACAATCCATTTATGCCAGAACTCCCAGAAGTCGAAGTTACCCGATTGGGTATCCAACCCCATTTAGTGGGGTTAAGGGTTAACGCAGTCAAAATTATCGATGGTCGCTTGCGTTGGCCGGTACCGAGTAATTTGAATACCTTGCTTTCTGGTCAGAAAGTCTTGGGAATAGAGCGCCGCGGTAAGTATCTTTTAATAGGGTTTGATACGGGTTACCTATTGCTGCACCTAGGTATGACTGGAACCTTGCGGGTTCTGCCTAGTAGCGACCCCCTCAAGTTACATGATCGGGTGACTTTCGAGTTTGGCAAGTTGAGTTTGCGTTTGCATGATCCCCGAAAGTTTGGCGCTGTTTTATGGCACCCAAAATCCAAGGGGCCGATTGAGGGCAATGCACTTTTACAAAAATTGGGAGTTGAGCCTTTTTCACCGGAGTTTGCGGGTGAGCTTGGGGCTGAGGTTCTTTATCAGTGCTCACGCAAACGTAGCGTTGCTGTGAAGCAATTTTTACTGGCAGGGCAAGCAGTCGTGGGTGTCGGCAATATCTATTGTTCTGAAAGTTTATTTGAGGCAGGCATTCATCCGGCAAAAGCTGCTGGAAAACTCACGCGTCCACAATGCTCTAGGCTGGCGACTGCGGTGAGATTAATTTTGAAAAAAGCGATTGCTGCGGGTGGTAGTTCTTTAAAAGACTTTGTGAACAGCGAAGGTGACCCAGGGCATTTCATGGTGCAAACCAAAGTCTACGATCGTAAAGATCAGCCTTGCAAGGTATGCAAAATGCCGATTAAACAAATAGTGCAAGGTCAGCGCTCTACTTACTTTTGCCCCCAATGTCAGAAGCGCTGATCAAGCACTTTGCCACTAAGCTGATAGCTTGGCATGGCAAGGACGGACGCCAAGGTTTGCCATGGCAGAGTATTCGTGACCCCTATGCGGTTTGGGTTTCTGAAATTATGTTGCAACAAACTCAGGTAGCTACTGTTCTAGAGCGTTATCCCCGCTTTATGAAACGTTTTCCGACGGTTAAGAAATTGGCTACTGCACCACTAGATGATGTCTTGGCTGAATGGGCGGGGCTCGGCTATTACACTCGCGCTCGCAATCTCCACGCTTGTGCCAAGCAAGTGATGGAAGAGTTTGGGGGTCAGTTTCCCAATGACACAGTATTGCTCGAACAGCTCAAGGGTATTGGTAGATCGACTGCTGGTGCCATTGCAGCATTTGCATTTCATGAGCGGGCCCCGATTCTGGATGCAAACGTCAAACGAATACTGGCACGATTGTTTGGTGTAGAGGGCGCCATCCAAGAAAAAGCAGTAAACGACAAGTTATGGCTGCTATCTAAAACACTACTCCCTAAAAAAGCTTTAGATATGCCGGTATATACACAGGCTTTGATGGATTTTGGGGCAACCTGGTGCACCTCTCGTAAACCGATATGTTTGAGTGGGGCAAGGAAATGCCCATTTGAAAAAGAATGTCAGGCCAATCTCAGTGATCAGGTCTTACTACTGCCTCGCAAAGTCGCGAAAGTAAAATCCCCTGAATTGAATTGTGACATGTTGTTACTCCGGCAGGGTGATTCAGTATTACTACAACGGCGTTCTGAAAAAGCCATCTGGGGCGGGCTTTGGTCTTTGCCTGAATCTACTTGGAGAGCCAAAGAAAAAAACTCTAAATCTTCAGGCAATGCAGTGAATTTAACTGCGAATGAATTATTCAAGCTTGTGCTGCCAGATGAAAGGATCTCTAGTGTCTTAAAGGGCTGTCACTCAATTGAGCGGGGACTTGAAATTAAACATATCTTCACGCATCGTCGTTTATGGATGCAGATCTGGCATGTGACCTCACGGTCTGCCGTGAAATTCGCCAGCGATGACTTGAAGTGGGTTCCTTTGCGTCAGCTAGGAAAGTACGGCTTGCCACAACCGATCAAATTACTATTGCAGGGATTGAGTCTAGCTCGCGGTGACGACTTAAGAAATTAATTTGGAGCACAGCCAAATCTTTTTGCGGCAGAAAATGCGCAATGATCCGGCTCACAAGATAAACCGAGCGATGCTGTCCACCAGTACAGCCGATGGCGACAGTAAGATAACTACGACCATCTGCAATATAGTGAGGCAACCATTTCTCAATAAATTGAATAATGTCATTTTCCATGCTGACTACTTCAGGAATTTTTTCTAAGAACTCGCGAACTGGCTGATCTTTGCCTGACATAGGGCGTAACACTTTGTCGTAGTGCGGATTAGGCAGGCAGCGAACATCAAACACGAGATCCGCTTCACTAGGTAAGCCTTTTTTAAATCCAAAAGATTCAAAAATGACGGTGAGTCCTTGAGGTTTATCTTTTAAAAGATCTTGAATCCAAGAGCGCAAGGCATGAGCAGGTAAATTGCTGGTATCGATACTGTGTGCTTGAGTGCGTAGCGGCTCCAAGAGATTTCGTTCTTTATCAATTGCCTCGATCAGGGTGGCAGCTTGGGTTTGTTGAGTTTTTCCAGAGAGTGGATGGCGCCTGCGGGTTTCGGAGAAGCGCTGGATCAGCGTATTGGTATCAGCATTGAGGAAAACAATTCGTACCTGATGGTGACGTCGTAGGTTTTCTAAAATCTGAGGAAGCTCTGCAATCGACTGACCGCGACGTGCATCAATAGCGACTGCAACACGTTCACTTTTTTCACCTTCTAGTGTAGTAATAAGGTTTTCTAGAAGGGTGACTGGAAGGTTATCAACGCAGTCATAACCTGCATCCTCAAAGGCTCTCAGCGCAACTGATTTACCTGAGCCAGAGATGCCGGTAATCAGATTAATTTGCATATTAAATGAGGCGGCCTTGTGACTTCAAAGACTCTGCTTCAGCATTCATTTGTGAACGCTGACGTTCCATAAACTCTTTTAAGGTATCGATACCTCGTAGCTGCAAAATGGTATTGCGCACAGCAGCCTCTACGAGAACTGCCAAGTTGCGACCTGCAGCCACCTGAATTTTGACAGTTCTAATGGCGACACCCAATACATCAATATGTTGGGTTTCTAAAGGTAGGCGCTCAAACTCACCATCGTTACGGCGAACCAGCTGGACTATGAGGCGCAATTTTAATTTCCGACGTACGGCTGTTTCACCAAAAATAGTGCGGATATCCAATAAGCCAAGCCCACGAACTTCCAAGAGGTTGCGCAGAATCACAGGGCAGCGACCCTCGATATAGTCTGGTCCGAGTCGAGCAAAGTCTACCGCATCATCAGCCACTAAACCGTGGCCGCGAGAAATCAGTTCTAAACCTAATTCGCTTTTGCCTAGGCCAGACTCACCCATGATCAAAACCCCTAAGCCTAGAATATCCATAAATACGCCGTGCATCGTAATCTGGGGCGCACCAATCTTAGTGAGGTAGATACGAAGGTGGTCAATCACCTCAGCAGCTGAAATGGCTGTTGTAAAGAGTGGAGTAGAGGATCGTTGGCAGAAGAGTTGTAGGGCTGCATCAGCTGCTTTACCGTCGGCCACAATAACGCAAGGCGGCATTTTAGAAATGAGGTCGAAGATCTGTTCTTCTCGCTGCTGGGTTTCAAGTTGAGCATGATAGTTAATCTCCTGCTCACCAAAAATCTGAATACGGCTTGGGTGAATGAGATTTAAGTGGCCTACTAAGTCTGAGCTGGCTGCTGCAGCTTTAACGGCCTCTGCCGGAAATCGTCTGTCCGCGCCTTCTAGGCCGCCAATCCAAGATAGTTTTAAGTCAGAGACATTGTCATCAAAGATTTGCTGGGCGGTAACTCCCTCTAGGAGTAGGGGTTGTGTAGTCAAGTTGAGCCCCACGTTTGTAGGATTTCACACACCTTCTCTGGACTGCCCTCCGACGCAAGTAACTTACGGGTATCCTGGTCAGACAGGAGTTGTGCAATCGAGGACAGAATTTCTAAATGTTGCTGAGTTGCTTTTTCAGGAACAAGTAAAAAAATAAGCGTAGATACAGCCTCACCATCTGGCGCAGCAAATTCAATCGGCTCTTGTAGCTTGACGAATGCAGCAATCGGCTGCTTTAGCCCCTTGACGCGCCCGTGAGGAATGGCAACGCCAGCGCCTAATGCGGTAGAGCCTAAGTCCTCGCGCGCATTTAAAAAGCCAACAATTGCTTCGGCTTCAAGACCTGCATGTTTTGCAAATAGTTGCCCTACGGCCGCAAATACCTCAGCCCTATTCTTAGAGAGACTATTTAAGGTAATACGGTCTAAAGCGAAAAGATCGGTCAGGGCATTCATATCACTAGATTATAGGTGTCCTGATGCTAGAGACTACTCAAAATGTTTGTCATGGTGATGATCTTGAATTTTTTCTTTGTGCTTTACAACTTGACGCTCAAGTTTATCTACTACTGCATCCATGGCGTGGTAGAGGTCTGCGTTATGCGCTTCGGCAAAGAGTTCCTTACCTTTGAGGTGAATGGTGATCTCGGCTGCTTGACGAAGATTTTTTTCTTTGGCGTTATCGACAATCAAAAAAGCGGTAGCGTCTAAAACATGGTCAAAGTGTTTACGAATTTTTTCTAACCCAGCTTCGAGGTGTGAACGCATGGCTGGAGTAACTTCAACATGACGGCTATTAATTTTCAGATTCATCAGCAGCTCCTATTCATAGAAAAACAAAATGCGTGCGCAAATAATTACTTGGGGTGCGCAGCAGGCCCCTGTAATGATGTACTTGTTTATGCGGAAATGAACTTCATGAACCTCCAGCGTATCAGCGATTTTGCTGAAAACCAAGGGGGCAGATCATGTTTATTTAATAAATACCCGAAAAGCCCTGAATATTTACATGCGGAAGTTTTCGCCTAGGTAGACTCGTCTGACAGCATCATTCTCGATAATTTGGTCTGGCTTGCCTTCCGCCAGAACGCTACCTTCGCTAATGATGTAGGCGTGATCACAAATCCCCAACGTTTCTCGAACATTATGGTCGGTGATGAGTACGCCAATTTGGCGGTCTCTTAAGAAGCGCACAATCCGCTGGATCTCTCCAACCGCAATTGGGTCAACGCCAGCAAATGGCTCATCTAACAAAATGAACTTAGGCTGGGAGGCTAATGCTCTAGCAATCTCAACACGGCGACGCTCGCCACCAGACAGGGAAAGTGCGGGGTTATCGCGTAAATGGCTGATTTGGAGCTCACCTAATAGTTCATCTAAGCGATATGCTATATCGGCCTTGCTTAGTGGTTTTCCACCTTGCACTTGCAGCTCTAATACAGCTTGAATATTTTCAGCCACATTGAGCTTTCTGAACACAGAAGCCTCCTGTGGCAGATAGGATAAGCCCATGCGAGCTCGCTCATGAATAGGAAGTCGAGTAATATCTGTGCCGTCTAGCACGATGTTGCCGCCGTCTAAGGGGACCAAGCCAACAATCATGTAAAAGGAAGTTGTTTTGCCGGCGCCATTTGGCCCCAGGAGCCCCACTACTTCTCCGCATTTCACTTCGACCGATACATCTCTCACAACCGTACGAGATCCATAGCGCTTTTGAAGGTGCCGAGCACTTAAGGTTGCTGGTTTTTGAGTGCTACTGGAATTCGTGGTCATTTCTCTAGTGTAGCTTTTCTTCTTGGTGAAAGGATGGCTCTAGCTAGTGGCAGGTCTTCTGCTTTAGCATCAGCAGGCGGTGAGACTTGATAGCGCTGCCCAACATCATCGTAGTCAATTTTCCAGCCGTGTAATTGATCTAGTATTTGCATATTATGAAGACGCTTCAAGTTGGCATCACCAGTCAATGTGAGAAGCTCAGTTTTTGCATTGTAGGTAACCGTTTTGCCCCGACCTTGCATAAATTCATTAGCCGGTCCTTCACGTCTTTGTCTAAAGCTGGCAGTAGATTCTGAATTACCCTGAACATCAACGTATTCATAACCCTCGGGGTCGACTTTGATATCGCCCTTAGCGCCAGTAATCAAAATACTGCCTTTAATTAAGCGCACCTCACCATTAAGCTCATAAATCTGTTGTACGTCGTTCACAGAAACTTTTTCCGCTTCCAAGACAATGGGTTTGTCTTGATCTGCTTTTTCAGCATGAGTAGTAAGACAAGTCCCTAGTAGCGCAAACGCTATTACCAATTTTCGCAATCGCTTCATTGCTGCGCTCCAGGTTGAATGCGCTCGATACGACCCTTTACTTGTCCAGATAAAACCATGCTTTGTTCGATATTGTTAAATACACCGCCATCAGTTGAGCGCATCACAGAAACCCCTTGCTCCAGCGTAATAGGTTTATCCGTTTTGATAATGTCATCATTAATGAGTACTTTGAAATAAGAAGAGCGTGCAAGCATGCGCGGTCTTGCTGGTTCTGTTGCTGAAGCAGCTTGTTGCGGCCGAAATATTTCGGCGTTATCAATTAAATCCAAAATCGTCAGGTCGCCATCTAAGTGCCCTTTGTCCGCTTTAACAGTCACCGGTGACTTTTCAGGTGGGAATAAGCGTATGCGAGGTGTCTCAATATCGATTGAAGCATCATCATCATAGTGAATAACTTTCTTACCTAGTACACGATATTTAGTATCACCAGATTCATTGAGTGCAGATAAGGCACCATTGCTAATGGTGTAGTCAGGCTCATGTAAACGAACGCGCTCTGTAGCAGACTTTTCTGCTGGGGTATTTTTCTTGACTAGCCAAAATGTGACCAGAGTGAGCGTGCCCATCAGAATCAAAGGCATCAGACGTAATGATGTACGCCAGATACTCAGTTTGATTTTTTGGGTATTCAGTTCCATTACAAATTAACCTTAAGCACGCGCCTGAGCGAGTAACTCCTCATAGCGGCTTTGCGCTTTCAAGATCAGATCGCAGACTTCTCGTACCGCGCCATTACCGCCAGATCGAGTGGTGACAAAATGAGCTATTTCTTTCACGGCATCATGCCCTTGTGCTGGGCATATCTTCAAGCCTGCAGACTTCATCATTTGAAAATCAGGCCAATCATCACCCATCACTGCACAATCGCTAGACTGTAGCCCGAGAGACTGCAATATGTTTTTCAGAGCTGCTGCCTTATCTTCAACACCCATATGTGCGTGCTTGATGCCGAGCTCATCGCAACGAGCCAAAACCATTTTGGAGCTGCGCCCTGTAATGACGGCTGTTGGAATGCCTATTTTTTCCAATAACTTGATTCCCAGGCCGTCCTGAATATCAAAACCCTTCAGGGATTCTTTACCATTTTCACCAATAAAAACTTGGCCATTTGTTAGGACGCCATCAACATCTAGAACGAGAAGCTTGACCATCCCAGCACGATCCCAGGCCTGCGGATATTGGCTCAGAGGGTTGGTGTTGTGGGCGTGAAAGGCGGTCGGCATGTGAGTGGTTCAATAATGAAGTAGAAAGTAGGGAGTTTAAATAACCTTAGCGGCAAATAAATCATGGAGATTGAGTGCCCCAAGTAATGCGCCTGCAGGATCGGTTACTACCAAATGATTGATGCGATGTTTTTCCATCATCTCAATAGCCTCTTCTGCTAATAGCTCAGGAGGAATTGTGCGTGGTGCTGAAGTAATCGCTTTTTCTAAAGTGAGACCATCCAAATTGGTGCTTTTCTCAAGCAAGCGACGTAAGTCACCATCTGTAAAGATACCGGCAACTTTGTTTGCATTGTCTAAAGTAACCACCATGCCCATGCGCTTAGCAGTCATCTCGAGTAAAGCATCTTGCAGGGAAGCGGAGATTGCAATCTTAGGAGTCTCATCAAAGCTACGCATCACTTCACTGACATGCATGAGTTGTTTGCGACCTAAGCGGCCACCTGGATGTGAGCGCTGGAAATCTTCCGCCTGAAAGCCACGAGCATCGAGAAGGGCAACCGCTAGGGCATCACCCATAGCGAGAGCTGCGGTTGTGCTGGTGGTTGGGGCCAGATTAAGTGGGCAAGCTTCTTTCTCAACGCTGGTATCTAAATGTGCATCCGCTAACTTTGCCAAAGAGGAATTTGGTGCGCCAGTCAGTGCAATGAGTTTTGCTCCGGTACGCTTCACGATCGGCACAATGGTGAGAAGCTCATCAGTTTCACCAGAATTGGAGAGTGCAACAAAAACGTCGTCACGAGTCACCATCCCTAGATCGCCATGACTAGCTTCTGCGGGATGAACAAAAAAAGCGGGGGAGCCTGTAGAGGCAAATGTGGCGGCAATCTTGCGAGCAATATGCCCTGATTTACCAATTCCAGAGACGACGATGCGGCCTTTGCAGGAATGGAGTAGATCAACTGCTAGTACGAGGGCATCAGCGTCTGCACCTACAAGGCGATCGCGCATGGTGTGCAGTGCAGCAGCCTCAATCGTGAGGGTGTCGCGTGCAAGCTTTAGGGTTCGGTCACGAGTCTTAGCTATCATGGGGTGAGTATATGCCGTCAGTCCTTCAGTTAACTCTCATCTTGCTGGCCTCAGGAGTGGCCGGGGTAGTTATTTTCCGCTATTTTGGGCTACCCCCTATTTTGGGCTATCTAGCCATCGGCGTCCTAATTGGGCCGCATGCCCTTGGTTTGGCCAATGATTCCGCCACAGTCAAGTATTTGGCTGAATTTGGCGTGGTTTTCTTGATGTTCTCAATTGGTCTGGAATTCAACCTCCATAAGCTACGGGCCATGCGGACCATTGTATTTGGCTTAGGCGGTAGTCAGGTCATTTTGACCATGCTACTCGCAGTTCCAGCCAGCCTCTTGATGAACTGGATTTACCCTATTTCCTGGCAGGCTGCTATTGCGCTGGGGGGTGCTTTAGCGATGTCCTCTACGGCTATCGTTACCAAACTGATTGCTGACCGCTCCGAAATTGAAACCGAGCATGGCCGCAACATCATCGGTATTTTGCTCTTTCAGGACTTAGCGGTAGTTTTTCTGTTGATTTTGCTGCCTTCGCTCGGCAAGAATCCTGGAGATCTGTTTTTAGCGCTGACTGCAGCATCTATCAAGATCACGGTAGCCCTGGTACTTATTTTTGTTATTGGCCAAACCTTGATGAGTCGTTGGTTCGGTTTGGTTGCCAAATTGCGGTCTCAAGAATTGTTCATGCTCAACCTCTTGTTGATTGTTTTGGGGATGGCAGGACTGACTGAACACTTTGGCTTATCGCTAGCGTTAGGGGCTTTCTTGGCTGGGATGTTAATTGCCGAAACGCCCTATCGCCATCAAGTTGAAGAAGATGTTAAGCCCTTCAAAGATGTACTCTTGGGCCTCTTCTTTATTACCATTGGCATGCTGTTGGATTTTGAGGTGATTCATCAACAGTGGATGCTAGTTCTACTCTTATTAATTGGCCCGTTGATTTTTAAATTCGGCTTGATTGCTTTATTGTCACGTGCCTTTGGTTCAAGTCCGGGCATCTCTATTCGGACAGGCTTGTGTTTAGCGCAGGCTGGTGAATTCGGTTTCGTACTCTTAAATCAAATTGATGGCTTGGATTTAATCGATCCTGCTTTAAGTCAAGCTATATTGGCAGCAATGCTGCTGTCGATGTTTGGTGCACCTTTCTTAATTCAATATAGCGATCGTATTGCGATGCGTTTTTCTAGCAATGAATGGTTATTGCAATCGCTGGCGCTGACACGTGTTGCGGCAAAAAGTGTCCGCACAGAAAATCATGTGGTCATTTGCGGATTTGGTCGCTCAGGCCAAAGCTTAGCTCGGATGCTCGATCAAGAAAAAATTCCTTACATTGCATTAGACATGGATCCTGATCGCGTAAAGGAAGCTGCCGCTGCTGGAGATAACGTGGTCTATGGTGACGCTAGTCGAGAAAATTATTTGGTTGCTGCGGGCTTGGCGAGAGCAAAGGCAGTAGTGATTACTTATGCGGATACACCAGCTAGTTTCAAAGTGTTACATCAAGTCGAGCACCTGCGCCCTGGTATGACAGTATTGGTGCGCACAAAAGACGATGCAGACTTAACTAAGTTACAAGCAGCTGGTGCGACTGAGGTGGTGCCGGAGCTGATTGAAGGTAGCTTGATGATGGCTTCCCATGTGTTACTGATCATGGGAGTGCCTATGCGTAAGGTGGTGCGTCGCATTACCGGCGCACGTGAAGCTCGTTATAGCCTGTTGCGCGGCTACTTCCGTGGCGTTAATGATGAGGTGGATACCAAGGAATCGTGGCGCTTGCACTCAGTGACTTTGCTGCCTGAGTCAGCCAGTATTGGACAGACTCTTGAAGAGTTGCATCTTGAAAATGAAGGCGTGAGCGTGCAGGCAGTTAGGCGAAAAGTAGGTGGCTCTGACTACGTCAAATTGGCGCTCACCCCAGACTTGCGTTTGCAAGCCAACGATATCTTGGTGCTGTCGGGCAATTCAGAAGCGACTGATTTAGCCGAATCTAAATTGCTCGGATGACGTCATTTAACTGACTCAGTAGAATTACTTTTTCTTTTTAGTAGGCGCTGGTTTGCGAACTAGCAGTGGTGCCAAGTAGTGACCGGTAAAGCTAGCCTCATTCTTCGCAACCTCTTCGGGTGTGCCAGTAGCAATAATCTGCCCACCACCTGCACCGCCCTTAGGGCCTAAGTCAATAATCCAATCTGCCGTCTTGATCACGTCTAAGTTGTGCTCAATGATGACAATCGTGTTGCCTTGTTTCTTGAGGGTCTGAAGAACTGTCAGCAACAACTGAATGTCATGAAAATGTAAGCCCGTAGTTGGCTCATCCAAGATGTAGAGAGTCCTGCCGGTATCGCGTTTAGAAAGCTCTAAAGAAAGTTTGACGCGTTGCGCCTCGCCACCAGACAGAGTCGTGGCGCTTTGACCTAACTTTACATAACCTAAGCCTACATCGAGCAAGGTTTTGAGTTTTCGTTTGACGATTGGAACGGCCTCAAAGAATTCATGGGCTTGTTCAATGGTCATCGACAGCACTTCATGAATATTTTTGCCTTTGTAACGAATGTCTAGAGTTTCGCGGTTATAGCGTTTGCCGTGACAGACATCACAAGGAACATATACATCTGGTAAGAAATGCATTTCTACTTTAATAACGCCATCACCTTCACAGGCATCACAACGACCGCCTTTGACGTTGAAAGAAAAACGTCCTGCTTCATAGCCGCGCTCGCGTGCAGCTGGTACGCCACAAAAGAGTTCTCTGATGGGCGTGAATAATCCAGTGTAAGTGGCTGGGTTTGAGCGTGGGGTTCTACCAATCGGGGATTGATCTACACTAATGACCTTGTCAAAGTTCTCCAAGCCTTTAATCGCATCATGCGCCGCTGGCTCGGCATTTGAACCATAGATGTGTTGCGCAACCGCATGGTGCAATGTGTCGTTGATCAGGGTGGATTTACCTGAGCCAGATACACCAGTGACACAGGTTAATAAGCCGACAGGAATCTTGGCGTGAACGGATTGTAAGTTGTTGCCACGTGCGCCAATAATTTCTAAGAACTTATCATTTACGGGTATGCGTTTTTCAGGAACGGCGATCCACTCCCGACCAGATAAGTAGGCGCCTGTGAGAGATTTAGGATTGGCCTCTACTTCTGCAGGAGTACCTTCGGCTACGACTTCGCCACCATGTACGCCCGCACCAGGGCCAATATCAATCACGTAGTCAGAGGCGCGAATCATGTCTTCATCATGCTCAACTACCAGCACGCTATTGCCTAGGTCACGCAAATGCTTCAGGGTGCCGATGAGTCTATCGTTATCGCGCTGATGTAATCCAATGGAGGGTTCATCCAATACGTACATGACGCCGGTCAGGCCGGAGCCAATCTGAGAGGCCAAGCGAATGCGCTGCGCTTCACCGCCGGAGAGGGTGTCGGCACTGCGTTCAAGTGAGAGATAGTCCAAACCCACGTCATTTAGGAAGCGAAGACGTGAACCAATTTCTTTCACAATTTTGTCAGCGATTTCTCGCTTAGCGCCTTTGAGTTCTAAAGATTCAAAATATTCTTTAGCTTCTTTTAAGGGCAGGGCACTGATTTCATAAATTGCGCGTGATTGCTTGCCATCACCCACTTTGACAAAACGCGCTTCTTTGCGCAAACGACTGCCACTACATGCTGGGCAGGTCTGTACATTTTGATAACGTGATAATTCTTCTCGAACGGTTGCCGAGTCGGTCTCGCGATAGCGGCGCTCAAAATTAGCAACAATGCCTTCAAAGGCATGCTGACGAACACTATTTTTGCCACGTTCGTTGATATATTCAAATGGAATGGTGATATCACCAGAGCCCAACAAAATCAGATCTTGTTGTTTCTTACTGAGTGTCTCAAAAGGTTTCTCGACATCAAACCCGCCATGCTTAGCAAGTGTTTGTAGGAGCTTGAAGTAAAACTGATTGCGACGATCCCAGCCTTTAATTGCACCAGAGGCCAGCGATAGGTCTGGGTGAGCAACAATGCGCTTGGGATCAAAGAAGGATTGATGGCCCAAGCCATCACAAGAAGGACATGCGCCCATCGGATTATTAAAAGAGAAGAGTCGTGGCTCAAGCTCTTGTAATGAATAGGAGCAAATTGGGCAGGCAAACTTGCTGGAGAAAATCATCTCCTTGCCAGTGTCCATATTGACGATCATGGCTTTGCCGTCAGCAAGGCGCAGGGCAGTTTCAAAAGATTCTGCTACACGCTGCTGAATATCAGGACGCACTTTAATGCGATCAACAACCACTTCAATAGAGTGTTTATCGTTCTTCTTCAGAGTCGGCAGTTGATCAACTTCAAAGATCTCTGCTTTAGCAGTATTAGTTGTGCCACCACCAGAGCGCACGCGAAAGCGGACAAAGCCTTGCGCCTGAAGATCTTGGAATAAGTCTACAAATTCACCTTTGCGCTCACTCACTACTGGAGCCAAGATCATGAGCTTAGTGTCTTCTGGCATAGCTAAAACGGTATCGACCATTTGAGAAACGCTTTGCGCCTCTAATGGAAGATCATGGTCTGGACAATGTGGGGTTCCAGCGCGTGCAAATAACAAGCGTAGGTAATCATGAATTTCTGTAACCGTACCTACGGTCGAACGAGGATTATGGCTAGTCGCTTTTTGCTCAATCGAGATCGCAGGGGATAGTCCTTCAATCGTATCGACATCAGGCTTTTCCATCAGTTGTAAGAATTGGCGGGCATAAGCAGATAAGGACTCTACATAGCGACGCTGACCTTCGGCATATAGGGTATCAAAAGCCAATGAGCTTTTGCCTGAGCCAGATAGGCCAGTCAAAACGACTAATTTCTCTCTAGGGATATCTAGATTGATGTTTTTGAGGTTATGGGTGCGGGCACCGCGGATCTTGATTTCGTTGTTCATGATTTTTTAGCGTAACTTGTTAATATAGCTCTTTCCCATGAATCCTTCTGAACTTCGCTCCACTTTGGCTTTAGCCGGCATCTTTGGCCTTCGTATGTTGGGTCTATTCCTGCTTTTGCCGGTTTTTAGCATCCATGCCAAAGACTTGCCTGGAGGCGACCAAGCACTCCTGATAGGGCTAGCACTGGGCATTTTCAATATTGTTCAGGCCTGCTTCCATATTCCCTTGGGCAGGCTTTCTGATCGAATCGGTCGAAAATCAGTCGTTTTATGGGGTCTCTCCTTGTTTGTTGCTGGTGCATTGATTTGCGCAGCAAAGGACGATTTGCTTTGGATCGCTATTGGGAGGGGCGTCATGGGCGCTGGAGCAATTTCTGCAGCGGTCTCTGCTTGGGTTGCTGACCTCACTCGGGAGCAAGTGCGCAGTCAAGCCATGGCCTTGGTCGGCGCTAGTATTTCATTATCGTTTGCCGTTTCGCTGGTTGTTGCTGCCCCGCTTTATCGCATGATTAGCTTAAGCGGGATGTTTTTAGTGTTGGCAATCTTAGGTGCTGCAGCGATGGTAGTGGCCTATTTTGTATTGCCAAATAACAAGCCTGAAGTTTATGCACAGCAAGATTCATTGAAGCTTGTATTTTTGCGTCCAGAGCTCATGCGCCTCAATGTGGGTGTGTTTGCTTTGAACGCCACCCAAGTGGCTATGTTTTTAGTGGTACCACGCCTATTGGAGCAAGCGGGATTTCCGCTGAGTGCACACTGGCAAGTTTATCTCTCAGTTGTCTTACTCTCTTTTGTGTTTATGGTTCCGCTCTTGATATACGGTGAGAAAAAAAAGCGTATACGACTGGTTTTATTAATAGCGATCGTTCTTCTAATAACTGCTGAAATCATCTTCACTCAAGCCTCATCCGTGATGCTGATTGCAGTGGCATTGCTGGTTTACTTTGTGGGCTTTAACCTACTGGAAGCGCTGCAACCCTCATTAGTAACTCGTTATGCAAAAGAATCCAAGGGAACTGCTTTGGGTGTTTACAACACTACTCAGTCGATTGGACTCTTTACAGGTGCCGCTATTGGGGGTTGGTTAATGGATGCCCATGGTAATTTATCGGTCTTTGTCATGGGCGCAGCATTGCTTTTGTGCTGGCTTATAATTGCTTGGTCGATGCGCGAATTACCTGCAAAAGTAGTGGATTCAAAGGATTCAACTGCAAAGGCATAGCTGTAGCTTTACTGATTCCATTTATTTTTTTTAGCTACATTTCAGATTTAATTAATCGTATTATTTTTCTTCGGGAGACAACATGGCTTCGGTAAATAAGGTCATCATCGTAGGTAACGTAGGACGTGATCCAGAAACGCGTTATATGCCAAGCGGCGACGCAGTAACTAATATTTCAGTAGCGACATCGGATCGTTACAAAGATAAGCAGTCTGGCGAAATGAAAGAAACCACAGAATGGCACCGTGTTGCATTCTTTGGAAAACTTGCAGAGATCGCTGGCCAATATCTCAAAAAAGGTTCACAGGTTTATGTAGAAGGTCGCTTACGCACACGTAAATGGACTGATGCTAGCGGCCAAGAAAAATACTCTACTGAGATCGTTGCAGAAACAATGCAAATGCTGGGTGGCAAGCCAGTAGGTGGCAGTGGTGATGGTGGTGAAAGTTATAGCCGCTCAAAGCCGGTTGAGAACTCTGCGCCAGCATCTTCCAATGCGGCATCCCTTGGTGCAATGGATGACGATATTCCGTTTTAAGGATTGCGTTAATTCGTTTTGCCTAAGATAAAAAGCCCTTCAAGAAGGGCTTTTTATTTAATTGCTGATTGTCTTACTGCCTCGCATGGCGAGTATTTTCTGGCCAAGGCGCATTGTGATCAGTGCGGAAGGGATTTATATCCAGCCCACCACGCCTGGTGTAGCGCGCGTAGACAGAGAGTTTCTCTGGTTTGCACTGGCGCTTGATGTCGGTGAAGATAGTTTCAACACAATGCTCATGAAACTCACCCAATTGTCTAAAGCCGATGAGATAGCGAAGTAAGCCTTCTTCCAAAATCGGGCGGCCTTGGTAACGAATTTGTATGCTTGCCCAATCTGGTTGGCCAGTCACTGGGCAATTTGATTTGAGTAAATGGGAAACCAGGCATTGCTCGATTGGTCCAAAAGATTCATTAACCTCCAGCAGGGCAGGATCTGCAGATAAGTTTGGATCGATCTCGATATCAAGGCGGTCCATTAGAACGCCGCTCATCTCCTGCATTCCTTTTTTTGCAACCACTTCAGTTGGATTAATGCGAGTAGCAATCTTGCTGCCAGCCACCGCTGATAAATCAGTGATCAATCGTTCACGAACTTCTGCTTCATCGTCAAAGCGGGCGCTATTGAAACTATTGAGGTAGAGCTTGAATGATTTGGACTCAATCATGTTCGGCGAATCGGCTGGAACCTGAAATTCTGCTAAGGCAATCTGAGGCTTGCCTTTTTTGTTCAACCAGCTAAGTTCAAAGGCATTCCAAATATCGACCCCTACAAAAGGTAGAGCTTGATTTGGTTTGATGTCGAGCTTGAGGCGATTCTCGGAGCGGGGAATAGGGTATAGCAAGCTTGGATCATATTGATCGGGATATGGCGTTGCTTGACCAAGTGAAAGTGAGGACATTAGTTTTTAGGCTTATTGGATACGCCAGATACCACATGACCAGTCGGCGCTACTGAAGCAGCGGATTGGCAGTGACCTGTTTGGTCATCAAAGAAAAAGTCTGGCTCAAACTCGCGGAGGAATTCGCTTTTGGAAAGTCCACCAAGGAACATGGCTTCATCAACATCAACACCCCAGGCCATCAGCGTGCGAATAGCGCGCTCATGTGCAGGTGCAGAGCGAGCCGTTACCAAGGCAGTCCGAATGCGCATCCCTTTCTCGCTAGTGGTGCGTTGCAAACGATGGAGTGCTTCTAGCAAAGGTTTGAATGGGCCCGGCGGTAAGGGGATCGCCGCTTTTTTGCTTTCATGATCGACAAAGGCTACCAAGCCTTCACTCTGAAAGACTTGTTCGGCTTCATCGGAAAAGAGAACGGCATCTCCGTCAAATGCGATGCGGATTTCATTAGGGTGAGACTCTGCAGTCTTGCTAGATTCTGGATAGACGCGAGCTGCAGGAAAGCCTGCATCAATCGTGGCACGCACATCATCTTCGTTTGCCGAGAGAAACAAATTAGCATGTAAAGAGCGCAAGTAGTGATAGGGTGGGCGCCCCCTGGTGAAAACACCGCGCTCTAAATGAAGGCCATGATGTTCAGCTGAGCGGAATACGCGTAAGCCACTAACCGGGTCATTGCGAGAGAGAATCACCACCTCGACACGCTGCTCGCCTTCTTCATTGAAGGCTAACAACTTCTTTACCAATGGAAAAGCAACGCCTGTTTGAGCAGCCTTAGATAGGCGCTCTAATTGCAGCTTCATATAGGCGCTGTCATCAGTAGATTCGAAGATGCGATTCTCTTCCTCGAAATCAAATAATGCGCGCGATGAAATCGCCACAACGAGTTTTCCGGTGAGTGTGAATGACATTACGAATTACATCTTATTTGAGAAACAGGCGGTAAGCCGGGTTATCGGTTTCATTCCAATGCGGATAGCCGAGTGATGCTAAGAAGCTTTGGAATTTCTTTTGCTCATTTTTGGGCACTTGTAAACCAACGAGAATACGGCCGTAGTCGGCGCCGTGGTTGCGGTAATGAAAGAGACTGATATTCCAGTTGGGAGCCATGCTAGTGAGGAATTTCATCAGTGCCCCTGGGCGCTCTGGAAATTCAAAGCGGTAAAGTAATTCATCTTGGGCGAGGGCAGAGCGGCCGCCCACCATGTGGCGTAAGTGAGACTTCGCTAGCTCATCACGAGTCAGATCGATCGTTGCAAAATTTGCTTTACGGAAATGCTTTGCAATCGTGTTGCTATCACTTGCCTTTTGTGTTCCGATGCCTACAAAAATATGGGCTTCACTTTGATCAGCAATACGATAGTTAAATTCAGTGACATTGCGATTACCGAGTAACTCACAGAAGCGTCTAAAAGAGCCCCGCTCCTCCGGAATAGTCACAGCAAAAACGGCTTCGCGGAATTCGCCAACATCGGCACGTTCTGCGACAAAGCGTAGGCGACTGAAATTCATATTGGCGCCACAAGCAATCGCTACCAATGTTTTCTTTTTCAGACGATGTTTATCAACATACTTTTTCATGCCGGCAATAGCTAAAGCTCCAGCAGGCTCCAGAATGCTGCGGGTATCTGTGAAGACATCATTAATCGCAGCGCAGATTTCATCGGTATCCACTGTGATGATGTCATCGACTACGCGCTTACAAATACGGAAAGTTTCTTTGCCAACCAACTTCACTGCCGTACCGTCTGAGAAAAGACCTACATCTTTCATCTCGATACGCTTGTTGGCTTCAAGTGATCTTCTCATCGCATCCGAGTCAACCGATTGAACGCCAATCACTTTAGTCTTGGGACTGACCGCTTTGACATATTCTCCAATGCCAGCGATTAAACCGCCGCCACCAATGGCTACAAAAATGGCATCAATCGGCTCTTGGTGTTGCTGAAAGATTTCCAGGGCAATCGTACCTTGCCCTGCAATGACATCGGGGTCATCAAAAGGGTGAACAAAGGTAAGCCCCCGTTTTTTCTCTAAAAGCTCAGAGTATTTAAAGGCATCGCTGTAGGATTCACCATGCAAAATCACTTCTACCCAAGAGCCACCGCGTGCCTTCACGGCATCGATTTTGAGGCTGGGAGTGGTGAGGGGCATCACAATGACTGCTTTGCATTTCATTTTTGCTGCCGCTAGAGCGACGCCTTGGGCATGATTGCCTGCTGAAGCTGCAATTACCCCCCTTTTTAAAGCTTCTGGGGGTAAATGGGCCATTTTGTTATAGGCACCACGTAATTTGAATGAGAAAACCGGCTGGTTATCCTCTCTTTTGAGTAATACTTGATTGCCTAAGCGCTTTGTGAGTTCGGGGGCTACTTGGAGCTCTGTTTCCCTGGCTACATCGTAGACTCGGGCCGATAAAATTTTCTTTAAATAGTTCGTTGCCATGCGATGAGCGTACCATGAACAGGCTCTAAGCCCTTAGATTTGAAGGGGTTTATCACCCCAAGCCAACATCTTTATTGGTTTCCTGCCAATATCAATGTCCCTCAATTAAAATGCATATTTACCAAATATGACGCTATGAACGCCCCATTAGCTTTGAATCAGTTGTTGGATGCCGAAGCAGGTTCACCCCGCCTCCGCGAAATCCCCTATAACTACACCTCCTTTTCCGATCGTGAAATCGTTATCCGCTTGCTGGGCGAGGAGTCATGGCGTGTTCTAAATGATTTGCGTGGGATTCGCCGTACTGGTCGCTCAGCTCGGATGTTGTTCGAGGTGTTGGGCGACATTTGGGTAGTCCAACGCAACCCTTTCTTGCAAGACGACCTATTAGAGAGTGCCAATCGCCGTCAGTTATTAATTGACGCTTTATGGCATCGCCTTGGTGAGGTAAAGAAAAGATCTAGCGGTGAATCGGTTGAGCAAGTTCAGATTTTGTTGAAAGCGGCACATCTCGCGGTAGAGCGTTTTGAGCAGGGCTTTAAAGATGTGACGGAGATTCGTAAGCGTGCTCGAAAAGAGCTTGGTCGCATCACGGCTGCAGATAATATTTGTTTTGATGGTGTCTCACGTGCAGCGCATGTGACCGATGCGACTGATTGGCGCGTTGAGTTTCCATTAGTCGTTCTTAAGCCTGATTACGAGTCTGAGATCCCTGGCCTTGTGAAAGCGTGTATTGCCTTGGGTTTAACCATTATTCCGCGTGGAGGCGGCACTGGTTATACCGGTGGCGCTATTCCTCTCTACGCTATGTCGGCAGTGATTAATACTGAAAAGCTTGAGCAGATTGATAGCGTCAAGGCAAAGCGTTTGCCAGGCGTGGACCATGAAGTTTCAACCATCTTTACTGGTGCGGGTGTAGTTACACGTAGAGTTGCAGATGCGGCAGAGCGTTCTGGGCTGGTGTTTGCAGTCGACCCTACTTCAGCTGATGCCAGTTGTATTGGCGGCAACATTGCCATGAATGCCGGCGGTAAGAAGGCGGTCTTATGGGGTACTGCACTAGATAACTTGGCTAGCTGGCGCATGGTGGATCCAGAAGGTAATTGGCTTGATGTCGAACGCCTTGATCACAACTTAGGAAAAATTCACGTAGCAGAAAAAGTACGCTTTCAGCTAACTTGGTCTGATGGTGCGAGTGAGCCAGGCGAAAACATTCTCAAAACAGAAACCTTAGAAGTAGAAGGTAAGCGCTTTCGAAAAGAGGGCTTAGGTAAGGATGTCACTGATAAGTTTTTATCAGGCCTGCCTGGTGTTCAAAAAGAAGGTTGCGATGGATTAATTACGAGCGCTACTTGGATTTTGCATCGCATGCCTAAATTCATGCGGACTGTTTGCTTGGAGTTCTTTGGTCAAGCGCAAGAAGCTATTCCAAGCATTGTAGAAATCAAGGCATATCTCGATGGCTTGAGCAAGAATGGTGGACCAATCTTGGCTGGCCTAGAGCACCTGGATGATCGCTATTTGAGAGCAGTTGGTTATTCCACTAAATCCAAACGCAATTCAATGCCTAAGATGGTATTGATTGGTGATATTGCTGGTGATGATGAAGAGGCTGTAGCAGCTGCGACTAGCGAAGTGGTTCGCATGGCTAACAATCGTGTGGGTGAAGGTTTTGTGGCGGTTAGCGCTGAGTCGCGTAAAAAGTTTTGGTTAGATCGTGCGCGTACTGCAGCTATTGCTCGCCACACCAATGCTTTTAAGATTAATGAAGATGTTGTGATTCCATTGCCACGCATGGGGGAGTACACCAATGGTATCGAGCGTATCAACATTGAACTCTCCCTCAAAAATAAGTTACAAGTTCTAGATGGCCTTAAAGCTTTCCTGGAAAAGAGTGCCCTGCCACTTGGTAAGAGCGATGAGGGCTATGAAATCCCCAGCGCTGAAATCTTAGGTGACCGCGTACAGCAAGCCCTTGAACTGATCGCTAAGGTACGGGCGCGTTGGTCAGATTGGCTGATGCAGATGGATACGTATTTTCCGGATCTGCAGAATTACAGTTTGCGTGCCTCCTGGAAGGTGGAAGTGCGCGCTGAACTCAGAATTATTTTTGGTGGCCTAGCATTTGAGCCCATCCTCAATGAGCTGGAGTCTATTCATAAAAATATTTTACGTAAGCGTGTATTTATAGCGCTACATATGCACGCTGGTGATGGTAATGTGCACACCAACATACCGGTAAACTCGGATGACTACGAGATGCTGCAAGATGCTCATCGCGCTGTCGATCGGATTATGAAATTGGCTCGCTCATTAGATGGTGTAATTTCTGGTGAGCATGGTATTGGTATTACTAAGCTTGAGTATCTGACTGAGGCTGAGCTTAAGGATTTCCGCGCTTACAAAATGCGTGTGGATCCTGAGGGTCGCTTTAACAAGGGCAAGTTAATGCCGCATGCAGATCTCAGTATTGCCTATACCCCAAGCTTTGGTTTGATGGGACATGAATCCATCATCATGCAGCAAAGTGATATTGGTGCGATTGCTGATAGTGTGAAAGATTGTTTGCGTTGCGGTAAGTGCAAGCCAGTCTGTTCTACACATGTACCACGCGCCAATTTACTGTACAGCCCACGCGACAAAATTTTGGCAACCTCCTCGTTAATCGAAGCCTTCTTATATGAAGAACAAACGCGTCGTGGCGTATCGATTCGTCATTGGGAAATGTTTGATGACGTTGCAGCACATTGCACTGTTTGCCATAAGTGTTTAACACCTTGCCCTGTCAATATTGATTTTGGTGAGGTCTCAATGAACATGCGTAACTTATTGCGCAAGATGGGGCAGCAACGCTTTAATCCGGGAACAGCGGCATCGATGCTGTTCTTAAATGCTACCGATCCAGATACTATCAACTTGGTTCGTAAGACCATGATTGGTTGGGGTTATAAGCTCCAGCGTTTGGGCAATGATGTGTTCCGTAAGTTCGCGCGCAAACAAACTGCGCACCCACCCGCCACGGTAACAAAGCCGAATATTAAAGAGCAGGTCATTTTCTTTGTAAATAAGAAGATGCCTGGCAATCTGCCGAAGAAAACTGCTCGTGCACTCTTAGATATCGAGGATGCGAATTACGTACCGATTATTCGAGATCCAAAAACAACATCCGCAGATACTGAAGCAGTGTTCTATTTCCCGGGTTGCGGTTCTGAACGCTTATTCTCGCAGGTGGGTTTAGCTACGCAAGCGATGCTGTGGAATGTGGGTGTGCAAACAGTATTGCCTCCGGGCTACCTCTGCTGCGGCTATCCACAGCGTGGCAATGGTGATTTCGATAAAGCGGAAAAGATGATTACGGATAATCGCGTTCTCTTTCATCGCGTAGCTAATACCCTCAATTACTTGGATATCAAGACCGTAGTGGTTTCATGTGGCACTTGTTATGACCAGTTAGCAGGTTACCAGTTTGAACAGATCTTCCCTGGTTGCCGCATTATTGATATTCATGAGTACTTGCTGGAGAAGGGTGTCAAGCTTTCCAATGTCACCGGTGTGAGGTATATGTATCACGATCCATGCCACTCACCAATGAAGTTGCAAGACCCTCTCAAGACGGTGAATGAGCTTATTCAGTCGGAAGATGGCAAAGCGATTCAGAAGAATGATCGATGCTGTGGTGAGTCTGGAACTCTTGCGGTGACACGTCCCGATATTTCAACTCAGGTGCGTTTCCGCAAGCAAATTGAGATGGAGAAGGCGGCCAACGAATTGCGTAAAGATGATTTCACTGGAGATGTCAAAGTGCTCACTAGCTGCCCATCTTGCTTACAAGGTCTCACTCGCTTTGATGCGGATAGTGATACCACTGCCGATTACATCGTGGTTGAAATGGCACAAAAATTATTAGGTCCTGATTGGATGCAAGATTACGTTGCTAAGGCAAATCAAGGTGGTATTGAGAGGGTATTGGTTTAATGATTCCAACTAATGTTGTAGTGCATCAGCAGTCAAAAGTGCTTGAGCTCTCTTATGAGAATGGCAATACCTTTCGCCTACCTTTTGAATTTTTAAGGGTGGTGTCTCCTTCGGCTGAAGTCCAAGGTCATGGTCCTGGGCAAGAGACTTTGCAAACTGGTAAGCGTGAAGTTCTCATAGCGAATATTGAGCCTGTAGGTCACTACGCTCTGAAGCCTTCGTTTTCTGATGGACATGATTCTGGTTTGTATTCTTGGGACTACCTGCAATTTTTATGCGAGAACCAAGAAGCATTATGGAAAGAGCACTTGGATAAACTAGCTGCTGCTGGTCTAGATCGTGATGCTCCGATGAGTGTTGCTGGTGGTAAATCTTGTGGCAGCCATTAATCGTCATTTCAGTTAAGTAAAGAAGAATATGAGTAAGACCCATTTTGGATACCAAAGCGTCGATGAGGCTGAAAAGGCGGGTAAGGTCGCCGAGGTATTTCATTCTGTAGCGAGTAAATATGATGTCATGAATGACTTGATGTCATTTGGATTACATCGCTTGTGGAAAAAAGTCACGATTGCTCGTGCTCAAGTACGCCCTGGTCAAAAAGTATTGGATATTGCGGGCGGCACGGGTGACTTAGCCGCTGCCTTTGCGCGTGCAGCAGGCTGGGGCCATAACCCTGAAGCTCAAGTATGGTTAAGTGATATCAATGCCTCCATGTTGGGAGTTGGCCGTGATCGCCTTCTCGATCAGGGATTGGCTTTACCCTGCGTTCAGTTCGATGCTGAAAAAATTCCTTTCCCTGCGAATCACTTTGATGTGGTGACAGTGGCGTTTGGCTTGCGAAACATGACCCATAAAGACCTTGCTTTGGCAGAGATGCTCAGAGTCATTAAGCCCGGTGGTCGAGTGTTGGTGCTGGAGTTCTCGAAACCGGATGCCTTTTTAAGTCCGATTTATGACACCTACTCATTTAAGGTGTTGCCTTGGTTGGGTGAAAAGATTGCCCAAGATTCTGAGAGCTACCGCTACCTAGCAGAATCCATTCGGATGCACCCAGATGCTCAGGCCCTTAAAGACATCATGCTAGGAGTGGGTTTTGACGAGGTAGATACCCACAGAATGACTGGGGGTATCGTTGCGCTCCATATTGGTATTAAATACTAGTGATTTTGTAGTTTTTGCTAGTCAAGAATTAAAGTAGTTCTATAGGGGATCAAAATATGAATAAGCATTTTTTCAAAGCAGTTCTGTTAAGCCTTAGCTTAATATTTGCTACCGTTGGTCACGCCAATGCTGCCCGTTTAGGTGGCGGTAAAAGTGTTGGCAAGGCACCAAGTGCACCAATACAAAAACAAGCCACTCCCGCACAAAAGCCGGCTCAACAAGCGCAACCAGCTGCACCAGCTGCAGCTCCTCAGGCGCCAGCACCAAGTCGCTTTGGGGGTATGGGTGGCATCTTGGGTGGCTTAGCTGCAGGTCTTGGTATTGGCTTCCTCTTATCCCATTTTGGTTTAGGTGAGGGGGCATCTTCATTGATCACTGGATTACTGATTGCAGCTCTAGCAGGATTTGCCATCATATTTATCATGAGAAAAATGATCCCCGCTTTATCTGGTGCCAATAAAAGTCCTCAAGTGACCTCGCAAGGTATGCAGCGTACTAATTTAGACCAGACGCCAAGACAAGAGCCTGCGTTTACGCCAGCTGCTAGTGCATTTGGTGGCGTTGCTGCTGAGCCTGCACCATTTCCATCAACCCTGCCGCCAGGGTTTGATGAGTATGCATTTTTGGATAATGCTAAACAGTTTTTCTCAGGCTTACAAAAGGCGTGGGATCAGGGTGACTTAGTTGCATTACGCGAGTACGCTACACCAGAGATGTTCGCCACGATTGAGCAAGACCTGGCTGGACGTGCTGATAGCGCAAATCAAACCGATGTAGTGACACTCAATGCGCAGCTGCTCGGAATTGAGACAGCTGACAATACTTACTACTGTAGCGTGCAGTTCACTGGCATGATTCGTGAACAAGTAGGTGCACAGGCGAATAATTTCTCTGAAGTATGGAACCTCAGCAAGCCGGTAAGCGGTCCTGGAGGCTGGGTACTAGCAGGTATCTCTCAGTTAGTTTAAGCTTGTAGTACTTTCCACTGAAAGCCCGCACTTGTGCGGGTTTTTTACACTGATGAACACCGTATCTCCCACCAGCCACCATATTGCAGCGTCTGCCGCTTGCCGAGGCATAAATCACGTCCTCAAGTCTGAGCCATGGGCTATGGCGGAGTTGTCACGCCATGCTGGTAAAGTCATTTTGCTCAGTTTGCCGATTGGGCAGCTCTTTTTTGAGATAGCACCCGAGGGCTCCCTGCTTGCCTTGACTCATGCGGATACCCCGTCATTAGAGCTGGAAGTTTCCCCTGAAGCATTGAGCGCTTTAGGTGGTGGCCCTGCCAACTTGCGGGAGCAAGCAATGAAGTCGGTGAAGATTACTGGCGATGCTGACTTGGCGCAGCTATTGGGCCGCTTAGCAGGTCAAATTCGGTGGGAGTATGAGGAAGACCTAGCGCGCTTCATTGGCGATGCACCTGCAAACTTTGCTGTACGCCAAGGTAAGAAATTCATTTCTGCCGGGAAAGCTGCAGCGACCGATCTATTAGAAAATGTCATTGAGTATGTCAGTGAAGAAAGAAAAGTTCTTTTGAATAAACGTGATTTTTTAATTCGTAAGAATGAATTCAGTGTGTTACGTGATGCAGTTGATCGTCTAGAAAAGCGCATCCAAATTTTAGAGCGAAAAGGTTAATTCATTGTGCGTCGATTAGCCCGGCTCTATTTCATTTTCTTTACCGCATGGCGTTATGGCTTATTGCCACTGCTGCGCGATATTCTAAGGCCTGGTATTTCGCGTGGCCTATTAACTATTTTTTGCTGGATATCACCAGGACAATCTCTACCTAGAGGTGAGCGCATCCGTTTGACCTTAGAAGCGCTCGGTCCGATTTTCGTAAAATTTGGACAAGTGCTTTCTACTCGACGTGATTTATTGTCAGAAGACATTGCCAATGAATTGGCAAAGTTGCAGGATCAAGTGCCACCATTTTCCAACGCAGAATCACGACTCTTAATTGAGAAGGCGCTTGGTTTACCGATTGAAGAAATATTTATTAGTTTTGATGCAACACCGGTAGCTAGTGCTTCTGTAGCTCAAGTACATTTTGGAACTTTACGTGCCACTGAGAGGCATCCAGAATGGAATGGGCGAAAAGTTGCGATCAAGGTCTTACGTCCAGGCATCCTCCCGGTGATTGAGAGCGATATTGCCTTAATGTATGACTTGGCAAAAATTATTGAAAAATTATCTTCTGATGGTCGTCGTTTAAAGCCAACTGAAAACGTTGCGGAGTTTGATAGACACCTTCATGATGAGCTCGATCTCATGCGTGAGGCTGCTAATGCCAGTCAGTTAAGAAGGTATTTTGTTGATTCAGACAAGCTCATGATTCCAGAAATGTATTGGGATTTATGTCACACCAATGTGATTGTCATGGAAAAAATGAACGGTATATCGATCGGTCGTTTTGATGAATTACGTGCTGCTGGAGTAGATTTCAAAAAATTAGCGGCAGAGGGTGTGGAGATATTTTTTACCCAAGTATTCGAACATGGTTTTTTCCATGCAGATATGCACCCTGGAAATATCATGATCAGCTTGGAGCCAGATAGTTTTGGGCGATTTATTTCTCTGGATTTCGGAATTGTTGGCGCATTAAGTGAGACTGATAAAAACTACTTGGCGCTCAACTTTTTAGCCTTCTTTAACCGTGACTACCGGCGTGTTGCAGAATTGCACGTGGAATCTGGTTGGGTGCCTGCAGATACCCGTGTGGAAGAATTGGAAGGTGCGGTACGCTCCGTTTGCGAACCTTACTTTGATCGACCTCTAAAAGATATTTCTTTGGGCATTGTCTTGGTGCGCTTGTTCCAAACATCTCGTCGTTTTAAGGTCGAAGTACAGCCACAACTATCCCTGCTATCCAAGACATTGCTAAATGTGGAAGGTTTAGCGCGTGAATTAGACCCCGATCTCGATCTTTGGCAGACTGCAAAGCCGATTCTGGAAAAATGGATCAGTAGGCAGTTGGGTTGGCGCGGATTGGTTGAGGGGCTTAAAAGTGAAGCGCCTTCTTGGGCAAAAATACTGCCAACCTTGCCCCGCCTGATTGCGGAGAGTCTGGCGCAAGGGCGCGGTCCGCAAAGAGAGCAAAATGCTGAATTAGAGGTTTTAAAAGGCCTTTTAATGCAGGAAAGACGGACTCATCGCCTTTTGGTGGGCGCCTTGCTGTTTGCGGGTGGCTTTTTGGCTGGAATTCTGATAATTGGCCTTGGTCTTTACTAGACTGTCGCCGGCTGGCGCTTAAACCGCTAAAATGCTAGGTTAGGCAAAGCGTAAGCGTGGGCAAATGAAAAAATACTTTATCGCAGGCATTCTGGTGTGGGCACCGATGTCAATCACCATTTGGGTGATTGCAGGGGGATTGGGCCTGCTCGACGGTGTTTTTGGTTCTGTAATGCATGCCATTATTGCTATATTCCCCAATCAGTTTGCCGGTGATTTACAACATTTCCGTGAATTACCAGGTGTGGGCATTCTGATTGTTGTTTCAGTCATTGTGATTACTGGGTTCCTTGCGATCAGTTTTGCGGGGCAGTGGTGGATGAAGGTATGGAACCGTTTGATGAATCGCATTCCGATTGTGCGATCGATTTACTCTAGTGTTCAGCAAGTATCTTCCACGTTATTTTCTGGCAGTGGCCAAGCGTTTAGCAAGGCATTATTAATTCGCTACCCCCATGCAGATTCTTGGGCGATTGCATTTCAGACTGGTATGCCAGCAAAGGAAGTGGCTGCTAAGTTGGGTGAGGATTACGTGAATGTTTTCCTACCAACCACTCCAAATCCAACCTCTGGATTTTTTATGATAGTCCCACGTGCGCACACCATTGAATTAGAGATGAGCGTAGAAGAGGCGCTCAAACATATTGTTTCAATGGGATCAGTTCCCCCCACCAGTCCAACTGGTTTGGCTGCTACTCAGTCAAACCGTCATCTTTGATTTATAGGAAATTGTTATGTCGATGCGAAGCCATACCTGCGGTCAGGTAACTGAATCACTCATTGGTCAAGAGATTACCCTCTCTGGTTGGGTTAATCGTCGTCGTGACCATGGCGGCGTGATCTTTATTGACTTGCGTGATCATCAAGGTTTTGTTCAAGTTGTTTGCGATCCAGATCGTCCTGAGATGTTTGCATTGGCTGAGCAGGTTCGTAATGAATTTTGTATTCAGATCAAAGGATTGGTGCGCGCACGTCCTGCTGGTACTGAGAATAATGATTTAGTCAGCGGCAAAATTGAAGTGCTTTGCCAGGGCCTAGTAATTTTGAATGCGTCTATTACTCCTCCATTCCAATTGGAAGATGAGAACTTATCTGAGACTACTCGCTTAACTCACCGTGTTTTGGATTTGCGTCGTCCGCAAATGCAAAAGAATTTACGTTTGCGTTACAACGTAGCCATGGAATGCCGTCGTTACTTGGATGCTGCAGGCTTTATTGATATCGAAACACCAATGTTAACGAAGAGCACTCCTGAGGGTGCTCGCGATTACTTGGTGCCTTCACGTGTGCATGATGGTCAGTTCTTTGCTTTGCCACAGTCTCCCCAGCTATTTAAGCAGCTGTTGATGGTGGCCGGTTTTGATCGTTACTATCAAATTACCAAGTGCTTCCGAGACGAAGATTTGCGTGCTGATCGTCAGCCCGAATTTACTCAGATTGACTGTGAAACAGCTTTCTTGGATGAGCTAGAAATCCGTGATTTATTTGAAAACATGATTCGTCATATTTTCAAAACCACGATGAATGTGGAGTTGCCTAATCCATTTCCAACCATGCCTTATTCAGAGGGTATGGCGCGCTTTGGTTCAGACAAGCCGGATCTGCGTGTGAATTTTGAATTTACTGAATTGACTGATTTAATGAAAGATGTCGATTTCAAGGTATTTTCTGGTGCAGCAAACCAAGAGGGTGGACGCGTAGTTGGTTTGTGCGTATCTGGCGGTGCTGAAATTAGTCGTAGTGAAATTGATGACTACACTCAATTTGTAGCTATCTATGGCGCTAAAGGTTTGGCATGGATCAAGGTGAACTCAGTTGCAGAGGGCCGCAATGGCTTGCAATCACCAATCGTCAAGAACTTGCATGATGCTGCTATCGAAGGCATCTTGAAACGCACTGGCGCTAAAGATGGCGATATTATTTTCTTCGGTGCTGATAAAGAAAAAGTAGTGAATGATGCTATTGGCGGTTTGCGTCTCAAGATTGGTCACTCTGCTTGGGGTAAAGAGCATGGTCTATCTACCGAAGGTTGGAAGCCATTGTGGGTAGTTGATTTCCCAATGTTTGAATACGATGAAGACAATGCCCGTTGGGTTGCATGCCACCATCCATTCACTAGTCCCAAAGATGAGCATATGCAGTATCTCGAATTGAGCCCTGGAAAGTGTTTAGCTAAAGCTTATGACATGGTTCTGAACGGCAGTGAGATTGGTGGTGGATCAGTCCGCATTCATCAAGAAGCAGTGCAAAGCCAGGTATTCCGCGCTTTGAAGATTGGTGCTGAAGAGGCTCAGGCGAAGTTTGGATTCCTATTGGATGCTTTGCAGTACGGCGCACCTCCACATGGTGGTATTGCATTTGGTTTGGACCGTATCGTCACGATGATGACCGGTGCTGAATCTATCCGTGATGTAATCGCCTTCCCTAAAACACAGCGTGCGCAGTGCTTACTTACTCAGGCTCCTAGCCCAGTAGACGAGCGTCAGTTAAAAGAGTTGCATATTCGTTTGCGCCAAGCTGCCCCCGCTGCTTAAGTAAGACAGTCTTTAGATCATTTTGAAAATCCCCATTTCGGTTTTAGTTGTTATTTACAAATCGAATGGGGAGGTCTTGCTAATTGAGCGGGCTGATAAAGCTAATTTTTGGCAATCTGTTACTGGTAGTATTGATTTCCTCGACGAGGATCTTAGTGTTGCTGCCGCACGCGAAGTCCTTGAAGAGACCGGAATTGATGTTCAATCTCTTACAGCGAGCTCCTTACTGGATATGCATCATCAGATTGAGTATGAGATTTACCCACAATGGCGTCACCGCTACGCCCCTGGAGTGACCAGAAATACCGAGCATTGGTTCTCTTTGCTTGTTCCAAATGAGGTCTCAGTTAGATTGGCGCCAAGAGAGCACGTTGCCTATCAATGGCTGCCTCACACTGAAGCAGCGAATAAATGTTTCTCTCCTAGCAATGGCGCAGCAATTCTCAAGTTATTTTCTGCACGTCAGAGCGTAACTGACTAAGATAGAGTGATGAGACATTCATCAGGGCATCATCATTCAGTAGCCGATTCAAAGCCATCACAGGGTAGCGACTGGAAGGTTATTCGTGACCTACTTCCCTATCTATTGGAATACAAGTTTAGGGTTGCGATTGCCCTGACATGCTTGGTTGCTGCCAAGGTTACTAACCTTGGTATTCCAATTCTGATGAAGCAATTGATTGATGCTCTCAATATCAAGGCGCATTCGCCCCAGGCATTATTAGTAGTTCCGGCTGGATTGATACTAGCCTATGGCCTATTAAGGATATCTGCCTCCTTATTTACCGAGTTACGTGAATCTCTTTTTGCACGCGTTACTCAAAATGCCGTTCGTAAAGTCGCGCTACAAGTTTTTGAGCACCTGCACTCCCTAGCACTGAGCTTTCATTTAGCACGTCAGACCGGTGGAGTTAGTCGAGATATTGAGCGTGGTACACGTGGCATTCAGTCACTGATCTCATATTCGCTTTACAGCATCCTGCCTACTTTAATTGAGTTTTGTTTGGTGCTCGGTTATTTTGCTTATGCATACGATATTTGGTTTGCTGCCATTACGCTGGTAGCTTTGGTGCTCTATATCAGTTTCACAGTGGTGGTGACTGAATGGCGCACCCACTTTCGCCGAACCATGAATGACATGGATTCCAAGGCTAATCAGAAAGCAATTGATTCGCTTTTAAATTTTGAGACAGTAAAGTATTTTGGTAATGAAGCCTTTGAGGCTAGTCGTTACGATCAAAATTTGGTGCGCTATCAAGCTGCTGCCGTGAAATCTCAAAAATCCTTAGCGCTTCTCAATTTTGGTCAGCAGGCCATTATTGCTGTCGGACTAGTCATGATTCTGTGGCGCGCTACATTGGGTGTGATTGATGGATCTATGACTTTGGGTGATTTGGTCTTAGTTAACACCTTGATGATTCAGTTGTATATCCCGCTGAATTTCTTAGGCGTGATCTATCGTGAGATTAAGCAGGCGCTGACAGACATGGATCGTATGTTTTCACTTCTCAATACAGAGAAGGAGATTGCGGATGCCCCCAATGCTCAGCCTTTGCACGTAAGTAATCAAAGCCGTGGTCCGGATGTTCGTTTTGAGAATGTCTCTTTTTATTACGATGCTAAACGTGAGATTCTGAAGGATGTTAACTTTAATATTCCGGCGGGAACCATTACTGCAGTCGTAGGCCAAAGCGGTGCTGGCAAGAGTACCTTAGCCCGCCTACTATTTCGTTTTTATGATGTTCAGTCCGGCAAAATCCTAATCGATGATCAAAATATTGTGAATGTCACTCAATCAAGTTTACGCAAAGCGATTGGTATCGTTCCTCAAGACACTGTTTTGTTTAATGACACCATTGGCTACAACATTGCTTATGGTAATCCCAGCGCTTCGATTGAAGAGGTTCATGAGGCCGCTAGGGCGGCGCAGATCGATCGTTTCATCAAGCATCTCCCAGATGGCTACGATACCCAAGTAGGTGAGCGTGGACTGAAATTATCTGGCGGCGAAAAGCAACGTGTTGCGATTGCACGCACCCTACTCAAAAAGCCAGCAATGTTAATTTTTGATGAGGCAACGTCGGCGCTGGACTCTAAAACGGAGCGGGCGTTTCAGGAAGAGCTACTTGGCTTGGCTAAAAACCGTACGACTTTGATTATTGCCCATAGGCTTTCCACTATTATTCACGCCGATCAAATTTTGGTAATGGAGCATGGCCAAATAGTGGAGCGTGGAACGCATATAGAGCTATTGGCTGCTGGTGGCCGATATGCTGAAATGTGGCAAATGCAAGAGCGCATCGTTCTTGATTAGAATATCTACATGAGCAAGCAAGAAACTATTCTCAAAAATGCCTTTGTCGCAGCTTTGGCGGTTGCTGACCCAAAAAAAATCGTTCCTGAATACCTCAGTAAGATCTTTCCTCAAGGCTTGGAGCCGAAGGGAAGATGTTTGGTGGTGGGTGCAGGCAAAGCCAGTGCATCAATGGCAACGGCCTTAGAGTTGCATGCTAAGAGTTGTTGGCCTAATGCAACTATCGAGGGAGTGGTATTGACCCGCTATGGGCACGCCTCACCTACTAGTCATATTCAAATTATTGAAGCAGGTCATCCTGTACCAGATCAAGCGGGTATGGACGGTGCTAAAGAAATCTATCGCTTGGTTGCTGAATTACAAGCTGGTGACATTTTGATTGCCTTAATTTCCGGCGGCGGTTCAAGTTTGCTCACTTTGCCCCAAGCTGGCATCAGTATTGAAGATATGCGCAAGACTACCGAAGCGCTATTACGCTCCGGTGCACCAATTGAAGAGATGAATGTTGTACGTAAACATTTGTCAGCGATTCAGGGTGGCAATTTGGCAAGGCTGGCTATTGCACGTGGCGCTCGAGTTGAAGCCTTGCTGATTTCGGACGTCACTGGAGATGCGCCAGCAGATATTGCGAGTGGACCTTGCGCGCCAGATTATTCGACCTACCAGGATGCTCTGGATATTTTGGCTAAATATCACTTAGGTTCTAACTCTATTCCAGAATCTGTTTCATCCCATTTGCAGCGTGGTCTTGCTGGCGAGGTTCCGGAGACATTAAAAGAGGTTGACCTGAAAAACACTTCAGTAAGTAATCATGTGATTGCCACTGCCTATAAGAGTCTTGAGGCTGCGGCAGACTACGTCCGCACACAAGGTTATGAGCCAGTAATTTTGGGTGACACTATTACGGGTGAGGCCCAAGCTGTAGGGATAGAACAAGCCACTCTAGCACGTCAGCACTTGAAGATGGGTAAGTCAATCGCCCTCATCTCGGGTGGTGAGTGTACGGTAACCATTCCCGATGGAATTAAAGGCCGTGGTGGTCGCTGCAGTGAGTACCTGCTTTCATTCTTTACAGCAACAACTGATCTTCCTCATGTTTCCGCTTTGGCTGCAGATACTGATGGTATCGATGGTAGTGAAAAGAATGCCGGTGCATGGTTTACCTCTGAGATTCGCCAGGCTGCCAATAAGCAAGGCTTGATCCCTTTGCAGTACCTAGATCAGCACGATTGCTATGGTTTTTTTGCGCAATTAGATGCTTTGGTGGAAACTGGTCCCACACTGACAAACGTGAACGATTTCCGCATCATCTTGCTTGATCAATAATTATGTCGAATAGCCCAATACAAATTCAACTGATTCAGCCAGATGACTGGCATTTGCATATTCGTGATGGTGAAGTGATGCGAGATGTCTTAGCGGATACTGCGCGCCAATTTGCGCGTGCCATCATCATGCCAAATTTGAAGCCTCCAGTGACTACAGTTGATTTGGCAAATGCGTATCGTGGTCGTATTGAAGCTAACCTTCAATCTTTGGGTGTAACTAGTTTTACACCTTTAATGACCTTGTATCTCACGGATAACACTGCTGCGGATGAAGTGCGTAAAGCAAAGGACGCTGGCATTGCTGGATTTAAGCTGTACCCTGCAGGAGCGACAACCAACAGTGATGCAGGTGTGAGTGATATCAAGCGTTGTAATGCTGTGCTTGAAGCAATGCAGACCGTCGGTATGCCCTTGTTAGTACATGGTGAAGTGACTAGTACTCATATTGATATCTTTGATCGTGAGGCGGTATTTATTGATCAAGTGCTCGAACCTTTACGTAAAGACTTTCCTGAGCTCAAGATTGTGTTTGAACACATTACTACCAAACAAGCTGCGCACTATGTTCGTGATGCGCAAACTGCTGGAAAAAACAATATAGCTGCTACCATTACTCCGCAACATTTATTAATGAATCGCAATGCGATTTTTTCTGGTGGTATCCGTCCGCATAACTACTGCTTACCAGTACTCAAGCGTGAAGAGCATCGTGTTGCGTTACTAGAGGCTGCAACGAGTGGCAGCCCCAGATTTTTCTTGGGCACCGATAGTGCGCCACACGCCAAGGGCGCTAAAGAAGCTGCTTGCGGTTGTGCTGGTTGTTATAGTGCTTTCAATGCCCTAGGTTTATATGCTGAGGCATTTGAGAGTGTTGGCAGGTTGGATAAACTTGAGGGCTTTGCTAGTTTCTTTGGCCCAGATTTTTATTTATTACCACGCAATACTCAGAAAGTAACTTTGGTGAAGCAGGCGCAAAATATTCCTGCAGAACTTCCTTTGGGTGATGACACGATTGTGCCGCTTCGTGCAGGTGAAACTATCGCTTGGACCTTGGCTTAAGCCAGTTAAGACTTTCTCTATTCATTTTTAGGCTAAATTTCTGCGACTGCGTTAGACTGCAGGCGCAGAGTCAATTGGGCAATCGCCGCCTCTTTATTGAGGGGGAGGAAAGTCCGGACTCCATAGGGAAGGGTGATGGCTAACGGCCATCCACGGTGACGTGAGGAATAGGGCCACAGAGACGAGCGTATTTGGTTACGGTGAAACGCGGTAACCTCCACCTGGAGCAATCCCAAGTAAGCAGGCGATGAGGCGTCCCGCTGAGTCTGCGGGTAGGGAGCTTGAGCCGTCAGGTAACTGCCGGCCTAGAGGAATGATTGCCCCTAGATGCAAATCTGGGCGACAGAATCCGGCTTATCGATTGACTCTGCACTTTCTCAATGCTTATTCGTCATTCAGGACGTTGATGGAATAAGTAATTTCTGCTGTTTTGGCGAGCATGGTTGTGGCTGAGCAGTATTTTTCGTGGGACAACTTCACTGCACGCTCAACCTTGGATAAATCGAGGTTTTTGCCTTTAACCGTGAAATGCAGGTTAATTTTTGTAAATACTTTAGGTTCAGTCTCTGCGCGCTCGGCAGTTAGCGTGACATCGCAGGCGCTAATCTCTTGGCGGGCCTTTTGTAGGATCAAAACGACATCAAATGCGGAGCAACCACCGGTTCCCGCCAAAATCAGCTCCATAGGCCTTGGAGCACTATTTTTGCCTCCAGCTTCGGGCGGCCCATCCATTGTGACTTGGTGGCCACTACCAGTTTTTGCCGAAAATGCCATGCCGCCATTACCCAACCAACTTACTTGACATTCCATGTTAGCGACCCCTAATTTAAAAAATTAACCAATATTATCAATAGTTTACCAATAATTACGGGTTTTATTTGCAAGCTGTTTTTTGCTAAAAAGTATCGAAAGATTGATTTTGGTCAATTTTCTTGCGTTGCACCATATTTCTCGATACAATAACCATATTGGTAGTCAGTCTTATATAAGAGATAGTTACCTCCCAGTGTCTCCTCCACTTAAACATAGGTGGATTCCAGCCCAGGACTCGTTCCTGGGTTTTTTTTGGGATATAATTCAAGGCTTTACTGAATTACCGAACCAGTCAGCGGTAATTGTTTTACCAAGTGAATTACTGAATCTGCGAGCTTGCAAATATAAGCAGGGCCAAAGTGGACGTGATTTAGTTGGAGTAATTTTTTTGACTATAACAATTTGAGAAATCATGAAAACTTTTTCTGCAAAATCCCATGAGGTGGTGCATGAATGGTTCGTGATTGACGCTACGGACAAAGTCCTCGGTCGTGTCGCCAGTGAAGTGGCACTCCGTCTACGCGGCAAGCATAAACCTGAATACACCCCACACGTTGATACCGGCGACTTCATTGTTGTCATCAACTCTTCTAAGTTGCGTGTTACAGGCACAAAAGGCTTGAACAAAATTTATTACCGTCACAGCGGATACCCAGGTGGTATCAGCTCCACTAACTTCGACAAGATGCAAGACCGTTTCCCAGGTCGTGCTTTGGAGAAGGCTGTGAAGGGTATGTTGCCAAAAGGCCCACTAGGTTATGCCATGATTAAGAAATTAAAAGTCTACGGCGACGCCAGTCATCCGCATGCGGCTCAACAGCCAAAAGCGTTAGAGATTTAAGGAAACCAAATGGCTATTAATTACGGAAATTGGAATTACGGTACAGGTCGTCGCAAGAGCTCTGTAGCACGTGTATTCATTAAATCTGGCAAAGGTGAGATTACTGTTAACGGTAAACCTATCGATGCTTACTTTGCTCGCGAAACATCACGCATGATCGCTCGTCAGCCTTTGGCTCTCACAGCCCACCTAACAACCTTTGATATCAAAGTAAATGTTAGCGGTGGCGGTGAAACTGGCCAAGCTGGTGCAGTTCGTCACGGTGTTACTCGTGCATTGATCGACTACGACAACACTTTGAAGCCAACTCTGTCTAAAGCAGGTTTGGTGACTCGCGATGCTCGTGAAGTTGAGCGTAAAAAAGTTGGTCTGCATGGCGCGCGTCGTCGTAAGCAGTTCAGCAAGCGCTAATTCTTTCAGTCGCTTCAGTTTTATCGAAAGGGTCGCGCAAGCGGCCCTTTTTGTTTCTACAATCTAGGTATTAGAAGGATAAAATTCATCTGTCGGTATTTTGGAGAATGGCATGATTAAAGTTGGCATTGTAGGTGGCACTGGATATACCGGGGTGGAGCTACTGCGCTTGTTGGCGCAGCATCCCGAAGTCAAGATTCAGGCAATTACCTCTCGCACAGAAGCTGGCATGCCAGTGGCCGAGATGTTTCCCTCTTTGCGTGGTCGCATTGATCTCAAGTTCACCACACCGGATGAAGCCAAATTAAATGAATGCGATGTTGTGTTCTTTGCAACGCCACATGGCGTAGCAATGGCACAAGCGAAAGAATTACTTGCTAACAATGTGAAGATTTTGGATCTGGCTGCCGACTTCCGTTTAAAAGATGTCAAAGAATTTGCTAAGTGGTATGGCATGGAACATGGCTGCCCAGAAATTTTGGCTGAAGCAGTTTATGGTTTGGCAGAAATCAATCGTGAAGCAATTAAAAAAGCCCGCGTCGTGGGTTTAGCTGGCTGCTATCCCACTTCTGTTCAACTGGGACTGGCTCCATTGCTTTCACCAAAGTCTACTGGTGGTAAACAGCTGATTGATGGCACGCATATTATTTCTGACTCTAAGTCGGGCACTTCAGGTGCTGGACGTAAGGCAGAAATTGGGACTTTATTATCAGAATCTGGTGATAACTTTAAAGCTTACGCTGTTAAAGGCCATCGCCATCTTCCAGAAATTGTCCAGGGCTTGAAGGCTATCGCCGGTCACGATCAGATTGGTCTGACATTTGTGCCGCATCTGACGCCAATGATTAGGGGTATTCATTCAACCTTGTATGTGCGTTTGACTGAGGCTGGAATGAAAATAGATTTCCAAAAGCTCTATGAGGATTTCTATAAAGGCGAGCCTTTTGTGGATGTCATGCCGGCTGGTAGCCATCCAGAAACACGCTCTGTGCGAGGTAGTAATGGCTTGCGGATCGCCATCCATCGTCCCGGTGACGGTGATACTTTAGTGATTTTGGTGGTTGAGGATAACCTAGTGAAGGGTGCTTCTGGCCAAGGCATTCAGTGCATGAACCTGATGTTTGGGCTGCCTGAGACCACTGGATTGACACAGATTGCTGTTTCACCATAATGGAAGCAGTTACAAAGACCCTTCAGCAAGCTTGGAATTAAAAGCCTAAAATAAACGATCGCCTTTTGAATTAGGAGTAAATCATGACCCAATTAGCTACGCAAGAAACTGCACAACCAGCACAAGACTTAGCCGAGCCACCAACCCCACTGGTATTTACGGACAGCGCTGCTGCAAAAGTGGCTGACTTGATTGCTGAAGAAGGGAATCCAGAATTGAAGCTACGCGTGTTCGTTCAGGGCGGCGGTTGTTCAGGATTTCAATACGGCTTTACATTTGATGATGCTGTGAATGAAGATGACACCCTATTTGAAAAAAATGGCGTGACTTTGTTGGTGGATTCAATGAGCTTCCAATATTTAGTTGGTGCTGAGATTGATTACAAGGAAGATATCAACGGCTCACAGTTTGTGATCAAGAATCCTAACGCGCAAACAACTTGTGGTTGTGGCTCTTCTTTCTCCGCATAAGAACAAGCTTAATCACTTAAGCAGGATAGCAAGCGCCTAGGATTCTAGGGCCTTTCGCTCCCGTAACGGCTGGCAGATTTGCTGGCCGTTTTTCTTTATGAGCCCATGCTAACCATGCGAACGCAAGACCTTCTACTAGTTGGGGATCAATTCCAAGTGCATCACTGGTCATAATATCGAGCGAGTTTTTAAATACTGCTTTAGCTCTGATTTTAAATGCATCTAGTAATGCAGTATTGCGGGTACCACCACCACAGATAATGAGAGTCTGGGTTTGCGGTGCATAACGAAGCACTGCTTGGAGTGACGAGTCCACAGTCAGTTGCAATAGCGTCGCTTGTACATCTTCCGAGTTGATGTTTTCTGAACCAATGTGCTTTTGCAGCCACTCCAAATGAAAGTCGTCACGGCCTGTACTTTTTGGCGGTACTTTTGCAAAAAATGAATCAGTCATCATTCTTATAAGTAGTGCTTGATTGACTTTTCCTTGTGATGCCCAGGTACCATTCTCATCAAAGGTATGCCCTTGTTGATCTGCAATCCAGGCATCCATTAACATATTGCCCGGACCACAATCAAATCCCCTTACTTCACCCTTGCTGGGCAGGAGGGTGAGATTGGCAATGCCGCCGAGGTTTAATACGGCAATATTGTTATCTGTAGCAAACTGTTGTGCATGAAAGGCTGGCACTAAGGGGGCGCCATGACCACCAGCAGCGAGGTCCCGACTTCTAAAGTCTGCGACGACATCAATTCCGGTTAGCTCTGCAAGAAGCGCTGGGTTGAGAGTCTGGTGCGTATAAGCCAGATGATGAGCAAGATCAGCTTGATGGCGAATGGTCTGGCCATGGGCACCAATTGCACTGATATCTGCAGGAGCAAGATTATTCTGGGCGAGCAAATGCTTGACTGCATCTGCATAGGCTAGTGCGAGGGCATTGGCGGCCTGATTTTCCCGGTGAATCTCGTTTAGACCAGGACTCTGTAAGTCCAAAAGGGCTTTACGTAACTCAGGAGTAAATACAGTGCTCATGGACCCTAAAAGGCTGGTATCACCAGCCGCCCCAATCTTTGCCAGTACAGCATCTATCCCATCTAGGCTGGTGCCAGACATCAGGCCAATGTAGAGGGTGTGGGGCTTATTCATGCGGTATCAGGGCTTTATTCTCAGGAATGCGACAATTATGCTTTAGCAATCTAAATACTAATTTAACCCAATCAGTCCACCAATACAGCATGACGGCTAAACCAGAACAAAAATACCCACTGACCCCCGAAGTTTTTGCAGCCCTTGAAATAACAAAAAGGGGTTGTGATGAGTTATTGGTTGAGACCGATTGGATTCAAAAGCTAGCTAAGAGTCAGGCAACAGGCGCCCCTTTGCGTATTAAGTTGGGTTTAGATCCTACTGCGCCTGATATTCATTTGGGTCATACGGTTGTTTTGAACAAGTTACGTCAGCTCCAAGATTTAGGTCATACCGTGATTTTCTTGATTGGTGATTTCACGAGCATGATTGGTGATCCTTCTGGACGGAATGCAACACGCCCTCCACTGACTGCTGAAGAAATTGCTGTCAATGCTCAGACTTACTATCGTCAAGCGAGCATGGTGCTCGACCCCGCTAAAACTGAAGTCCGCTATAACAGTGAGTGGTGTGATCCACTGGGTGCACGCGGCATGATTCAGCTGGCGGCTCGATATACTGTTGCGCAAATGTTGGAGCGCGATGACTTTACCAAGCGCTACCGTAGTGGCGTACCCATTTCCGTGCATGAGTTCTTATATCCGTTGATGCAAGGCTACGACTCTGTTGCTTTGAAGAGTGACTTAGAGCTTGGCGGTACTGATCAGAAATTCAATCTCTTAGTTGGGCGCGAGCTCCAACGTGAGTATGGCCAAGAGCCACAATGTATTTTGACAATGCCACTCCTCGTTGGTTTGGATGGCGTGGATAAGATGAGTAAGTCCAAAGGTAATTACATTGGTATCAGCGAGCCTGCTGGTGAGATGTTTGGCAAGCTCTTGAGTATCTCCGATGAATTGATGTGGGATTACTTCACATTACTGTCATTCCGCCCTATGGCTGAAATTGATTTAATGAAGCAAGAAGTTGCTGCCGGCAGAAACCCTAAAGATTGTAAAGTGCTACTCGCACAAGAAATCGTCGCCCGTTTCCATTCGCAAGCTGCTGCTCAAAAAGCTTTGGAAGACTTTAATCATCGAGCCAAAGGCGGTGTGCCAGATGACATTCTTGAAGTCAATATTTCGGGTGCACCGATAGGTATTGCTAACCTACTCAAAGCTGCAGGCCTTGCCCCATCTACATCAGAAGCCATGCGGAACATCGAGCAGAACGGCGTAAAGATTAATGGCGTAACAGTTGCTGATAAGCAATTTAAGGTTCAGGCCGGTACCTATGTTGTGCAGGTAGGCAAACGTAAGTTTGCTAAGGTTAGCCTGACTTAAGTTTGAATTAAGTCTTAGGACTCTATTGCGGAGTTACTTGGTGGTGTGAGCCCAAAGTGCTCATAAGCCTGACGCGTTGCCACTCTGCCTCTAGAGGTTCTTTGTAGGTAGCCTTGTTGAATTAAGTAAGGCTCTAAGACATCCTCAATGGTGTCACGTTCTTCGCCAATCGCAGCTGCTAAGTTATCAATACCTACAGGGCCACCATCAAACTTATGCAAGATGGCTTCCAGTAATTTGCGATCCATCACATCAAAGCCACTAGGATCAACATCTAGCATTTTCAACGCTGCATCAGCCATTGCTTTAGTGATGGTGCCGGTCCCTTTTACTTCGGCGTAGTCACGCACCCGACGCAATAGGCGATTAGCGATACGAGGAGTGCCTCTAGCACGCTTCGCAATCTCAATTGATCCTTCGGGGTCAATATCAGCTTTGAGTAAGCTAGCGGAGCGCGTAATAATTTTGGTGAGTTCTTCAGTGGTGTAGAACTCGAGTCTTGCCACGATACCAAAACGATCGCGCAGTGGATTAGTTAGCATGCCAGCGCGAGTGGTTGCACCAATTAAAGTAAACGGTTTGAGATCAATCTTCACGCTACGCGCTGCAGGGCCTTCACCAATCATGATATCTAAGCTGTAGTCCTCAAGAGCGGGATAGAGAATTTCTTCAACTACCGGAGAGAGGCGATGAATCTCGTCAATAAAGAGGACATCGTTTGCTTCTAAATTGGTTAGCAATGCCGCAAGGTCACCAGGCCTATCTAGAACTGGTCCACTAGTTTGGCGTAAGTTCACACCAAGCTCTCTGGCGATGATATGGGCTAGGGTAGTTTTACCAAGCCCTGGAGGGCCAAAGAGTAGAACATGATCAAGCGCTTCTTGTCTTGCTCTAGTCGCGGTAATAAAAATCTCTAATTGGGTGCGAGCCTTGGTTTGGCCAACATACTCATCAAGTTGTTTTGGGCGCAAGGCTCTTTCAAAAACGGCTTCAGAATTACCTACTGCACCGCTAACGATGCGGTCATTGCCTTCTGGTAAATCTTCGGGGATTGAGCTGAGGTCTTCTGTGTGGATTGCCATACTGCAAGTGTAGTGGTGTTTGGGTGACTAGTTATGAAGACTTCGAGAGGTATTTCAGGCCCATGCGGATGCCATCTGATACGGTGGTATCTGACGGAATTTGTTTGAGAGCGAGATGAGCCTCTTTTTCAGAATAACCCAGCGCCAAGAGGGCTTGTAATACCTCGCTGCTTGCTTCAACTACCTGGGGCTTACCGCCAACAATTCCTAAATCCGGAGCTAATTTTCCTTTAAGTTCAAGGCATAGACGCTCAGCAGTCTTTTTGCCAATACCAGGTACTTGAGTTAGGCGCCCTGCCTCTTGCATGGCAATCGCTTGCGCCAATTCATTGACGCTCATGCCAGAAAGTACCGCAAGTGCCGTGCGTGAACCAACGCCGCTGATCTTGATCAGTTGTCTAAATGCTTCACGCTCAGTTTCAGTAGCAAAGCCAAAGAGCTGCTGCGCATCTTCTCGGACTTGGAAGTGGGTCAGTAGTGTAATTGTTTGATTGGTCTCTGGCAGTTGGTACAGGGTGCTCATGGGCACATCGATCTCATAGCCAACACCTTGGCAATCTACCAAGAGGCGGGGTGGATGAACTGAAACGAGAATGCCTTGTATGCGACCAATCATGTAAAGATCTTAACCTGTTTGGATTGTTATTTCTTGCTACTCTTTTTGGGCGCAAGCGCAGTAGCAATTACTTTTGGTATTTGGGCATGGTGAGCAGCGCAAATAGCTACCCCTAAAGCATCTGCTGCGTCTGTTCCAGGCGCACGGCTTAGGCGCAGTAAACGTTTCACCATTTCTTGAACTTGTGGCTTAGTAGCTCTACCAGTTCCCACGATGGACTGCTTTACTCTCAGTGCGCTGTATTCAGCAACGGGAAGCTTATCTGAGACTAAAGCTGCAATCACCGCACCACGAGCTTGTCCCAGCATGAGGGTGGAACGAGGATTGACGTTCAGAAATACTTCTTCGATAGCAGCTTGCTCTGGGTGGTAGGTCCCTAAAACCTCTTTAATGCCTGCGTACAAGATTCCCAATCTTTCAGGAAGTCCTTGTGCTGGATCACCACTTTCAATCGTTCCAGAGGCTACATAGTTCAGCTTTTGGCCATCAACATCAATGACGCCAAAACCGGTTGTTCTTAGACCTGGGTCGATTCCTATCCAGCGCATGAGTGTTTTGAATATTCTCTTGTTTACTGTATTGCTTAGTGACGGAAGTGACGAGTACCAGTAAAGATCATAGCGATGCCATGTTCATTGGCTGCCGCAATGATTTCATCATCACGCATACTGCCACCAGGCTGAATGGCACAACTTGCACCACCATTCACCACCACATCTAAGCCATCGCGAAATGGGAAGAAAGCATCACTTGCCACTGCAGAGCCTTTAAGACTTAAGCCTGCATTCTCAGCCTTAATGCTTGCCATACGAGCAGAGTCGACACGGCTCATTTGGCCGGCGCCAATACCAAGCGTCATGCCGTTAGCGCAATACACAATCGCGTTAGACTTCACAAACTTCGCAACACGCCATGCAAACATCATGTCGTGCATTTCACTTGGGGTTGGAAGACGCTTGCTGACAACACGCATTTCATTTTCAAGAACATTCTTCGCATCGGGGGATTGCACTAGTAAGCCACCGCCCACGCGTTTGAAGTCAAAAGCATTAAATGCAGTGCCAAAAGGAATCTCTAGGAGGCGCACATTTTGTTTCGTAGCAAAGAGGGTTTTAGCTTCAGCACTAAAGCTAGGTGCAATTAACACCTCTACAAACTGCTTAGAGATTGCTTCAGCTGTAGCGCCATCGCATGGTACGTTGAAGGCAATAATTCCACCGAAGGCTGAGCTTGGATCAGTCTTGAATGCCTTTTGATATGCCTCAAGGGTATTGGCAGCAACAGCTACGCCACAAGGGTTGGCATGTTTGATGATGACGCAGGCTGCGGCACCACTAGCGTTACCAGTAAAGCTCTTGACGCATTCCCAAGCAGAGTCAGCATCAGCAATATTGTTATAGGACAACTCCTTGCCTTGCAGTTGTTTGTAATTAGCAAGTGCACCATCAACTGGATAGATATCTTTGTAGAAAGCTGCGGATTGGTGTGGATTCTCACCGTAACGCATCTCTTGTACTTTTTCAAAGGCAAGATGGAGCGTTTCTGGATAGGCAGAACGTGTCTTGTGTTCTAAGTCATCACCTAGTGATGAGAGATAGTTAGCAATAGCACCATCATATTGAGCAGTATGAGAAAATACTTTCTTAGCTAGACCCAAGTTGGTCTGATAAGACACTCTGTTCTTATTGGCTCTCATCTCTTTGAGAACAGGAGCGTAATCTTCTGGAGAAATCAACACAGTCACATCTTGATGGTTCTTGGCAGCAGCACGCAACATCGCTGGACCACCAATATCAATGTTCTCAACTGCATCTTCAAATGAACAATCTGCTTTAGCAACTGTTTCATTAAATGGATAGAGGTTAATGACGAGCATGTCGATCGTATCGATGCCATGTGCTTTCAATGCAGCCATATGCTCAGGAAAATCTCGGCGGGCTAATAAGCCACCATGCACCATTGGATGCAAGGTCTTCACGCGACCATCGAGCATCTCTGGAAACTTAGTAAGAGAAGATACTTCCACTACAGGTAAATTATTTTCAGCCAGTAGTTTTGCAGTGCCACCAGTAGAGATTAGCTTGATGCCTTGCTCATGGAGGGCTTTGGCGAAGGGCACAATGCCATTTTTATCAGAAACAGAGAGTAAGGCTGTGCGGATCATATTTTTAGAGGGTTTGATTAATCAAGATTTTGCAAATAGGGTCTGACTTATTTCAGGAGCTGGTGCTCAACTAACTTCTTGTGAAGCGTATTGCGGTTGATGCCAAGGTATTGTGCCGCCAAAGATTGATTCTGCTTTGCGTGCTGCATTACTAATTCGAGCATCGGCTTTTCAACCACTGCGAGAACCATTTGGTATAAGTCGGATGGAGGTGTTCCTTTGAGATCATCCAAGTAAGCTTGGAGTTGGGTCTCAATACATTCGGTGATGGGGTGCTTATTGGTCATGGATAAATTAAATAAAAAACCTAAATTTAGGCTGCTTCTAAAAATAACAAATGATCTGAATGGGATTTCATTTCATTGAAAAAATCATTCACCATTTGTAATTGAGTTTTGCAATCATCGGCAGTATTCATTCTTTGGCGGAAGGCATGGGAGTCACGCAATCCCTTACAGTACCAGCCGATGTGCTTACGCGCTGTGCGCAAGCCGACATATTCACCATAAAACTCATAATGATCAATGAGATGAGCATTCATGATCTCTTGAATTTCATTAATCTGCGGTGTTGGTAATTTTCCGCCCGTTTCCAGAAAATGATTAATCTCACGAAAAATCCAAGGACGTCCCTGAGCAGCACGACCAATCATAATGGCATCGGCACCAGTTTCTTTTAAAACAAACTGTGCTTTTTCTGGAGTGGTGATGTCGCCATTGGCAACTACTGGAATGGCAACACTATTCTTCACCGCAGTAATGGTCTCGTATTCAGCTTCACCGTGATATAAATCAGCTCGTGTGCGACCGTGAACGGTCAGCATGGAGATGCCGGATTGCTCAGCCAGACGCGCAATATAAATCGCATTTTTATGCTCACGATCCCAACCTGTTCGAATTTTCAAGGTCACAGGTACAGCATCAGGACCTACTCCTACAGCCTGAACTACGGCTTCTAAAATTTGCTGCACCAAAGGCTCATCTCTTAGTAGTGCGGAACCAGCCGCAACATTACATACCTTTTTGGCTGGGCAACCCATATTGATATCAATAATTTGGGCGCCATGATCGACGTTCAGTTTGGCGGCTGCAGCCATCATCTTCGGATCAGCGCCAGCAATTTGGACTGCGATAGGCTTAAATTCACCTTGGTGGTTAGCGCGACGCTGGGTTTTCTCGCTCTTCCAAAGCAATGCATTCGAGGCGATCATTTCAGATACGGCATAACCAGCACCGAGTTTTTTGCAAAGCTGACGAAATGGACGATCCGTTACCCCGGCCATTGGGGCAACAAACAATTTATTTGCGAGAAGGTGTGGGCCAATCTTCATGTGTTTTGGGCTGGGTTCCGGAGGTTTTTTAGTGCTGGGGAAAGGGTGACACTTTAGCACAAATCAGTCTGCATTTGCCTAAAAAATAGGCACACTCTATGACAAAAGTCACACAGGGAGTATTTGTATCGTGGAGGCTATTCCAGCCTCTTAGCGCCTGCCAAACATCATCTGCCGAGCTAGAGCTGTTTTGAGGGGAGGGAGCCATTGGAGAGCTGTTAAGGCCAATCCACGGCCAACCACAATAGGCAGTAGGTTGGAGGTAAAGATTCTGGCCATGAAGTCAGTTAGACCTATGGTGGCAGACCGATCGAGCTTACGACTTTGAGCATACTCCTGCAAGGTAGTTTCGATGGCTAGAGGGGTTTTTTGATCCTCAGGCTTGGAGAAGAGGATGCTGAGTTTTTCCGCCAAGAGATAAGCATCCCGTAATCCAAGGTTAAGACCTTGTCCCGCAACGGGATGCAAGGTCTGGGCAGCATTACCAATCCAAACCTCCTTGCCTTGAGTAATTTCTTTGCGGTAATTGAGTCCTAGATCGTAAAGTCGGCGATCTTGGATTTTGAGAAATTGTCCAATGCGTGAGCCAAACTCGACTTGCAAGCTTTTCAGAAAATCAGCGTCACTTAAAGCCAGCCGTGCTTGTGATGAGCTTGGGGTTCCGCACCAAATCAGATTCAGAATATTAGGGCCGTAGTGACTGGGTAGAACAGCCAAAGGCCCTTCAGAAGTGAAGCGCTCCCACGCTTGGAAGGGTGACCCATTCTCAACCTCGACTAAGCCGACTAAGGCAGATTGTTCATAGTCTCTGCCAGATTCCACCCAGTCTTGGGTTTTAAATAAACCACCTTCAGCATGAACTACACATTTGGCTTGAATATTTTCAACATCGGTATTGGTATCAATATGTCTCCAAACAAAATGGGGGCTATTGGCTTGAATAGCTCTTAAGGCTTTGCGCAGCGTGAGATGAATATCACGATAACGAATGATGTGGCCTAAGGCTTTTTGACCAAGTTCTTCACGAGTCATCAAAGCGCGACCAAAGCGGCCCGCTTGCGATACATGTACCCGATGAATATCAGCGCATTCAGTAGGCCATGCATTGATGGTGTCTAACAACAGCTTGCTGCCGTGCGATAGGGCCACCCCCCTGCTATCAGCAGTAGCTAAATCTTCATCATCCACAGGATTACGATCCAGTAGAGCGATATTGGCTTCAGGAAATTTTTGCAAGCACCATGCTGCACAGGCTAAGCCTACTGGCCCACCGCCCTGAATCACAATATCGAAATTCTCCGTTGACATGCTTGGTAATCTGCTTTGTATTGTTAGCGTTTTAATTATTTTTCATGAGTGCTTCGATTTCATCAGCTTTAACCGGCACGCCACGAGAAATCAATTCACATCCTGAATCGTTCACTACGGCATCATCCTCAATGCGGATACCGATATTCCAAAAGCGCTCATCTACATCATCAGAAGGACGAATATATAAACCTGGCTCGATAGTGAGCGCCATGCCTGGCCTCAAAACGCGCCATGGCTTTTCTGGGGAACTTGATGCTGTGTCAAGTGGTTCGCGATATGAGCCAACGTCATGAACATCCATGCCCAGCCAATGTGAGGTACGGTGCATATAAAAGCGACGATAGGCTCCAGTCTCAAGTGCATTATCCAGAGAGCCTAATTCCGCAAGCTTTAGCAGCTTCTCATCAAGTAAGCCTTGAGTGAGTACTTTAAGAGCTGCCTCATGTGGTTGCATAAATGTATTACCAGGCTTAGTCATGGCGATAGCGGCTTCCTGCGATGCAAGCGTAATGTCATACAGTGCGCGTTGTTGACCTGTGAATGTCCCATTCACTGGGAATGTGCGAGTGATATCTGAAGCATAACTATCAAGCTCGCAACCTGCGTCAATGAGGCACAGATCTCCGCCACGTAGTTCAGTATCACCAGCACGGTAATGCAGGATGCAGGAGTTAGCGCCGCCCGCAACAATACTGTTGTAGGCCACGCTTTGTGCCCCGCTGTGGCGGAACTCGTGAAGTAGCTCTGCTTCGAGATGATATTCACGCATTCCGGGTTTGCAGACTTGCATGGCACGAATGTGAGCGCGCGCAGAAATCGCGGCGGCACGACGCATGATGTCAATCTCATGGACATCTTTAAAAAGACGCATCTCATGAATCAAACTTTCTACATCATGAAATTCTGAAGGAGGATTGACACCAGCACGAGCCTGAGCTCGTACTTGTTTCATCCAATGGCGTAAGCGACGATCTATTTCAGCGCTTTCTGAAAGGCGAATATAGACAGCATCTTGATCGGCCAATAAATCACTGAGCTTGCTATCTAAATCATGATTGCTGTGAGCGTATTCCACACCTAAAACTGCAGGAGCCGCGTCTGGCCCTAAGCGAATGCCATCCCAAATTTCACGTTCTGCATCTTTAGGTCTGCAAAAAAGATGTGATTCCAATTGAGGTTGTGATGTTGATCCAGCAATCTTGAGTACGAGGCTAGCACCTGGCTCTTCAAAGCCAGTGAGGTAGAAAAAATCACTGTCGTGACGATAGGGAAACTCACTATCTCGATTACGCGCAGTCTCAGGTGCTGTAGTGATGATGGCAACGCCACCATCAGTTTTAGCGCAGATCAGTTTTGCGAGTTCAACTCGACGTTGTTGGTAAATGACGGATTTATTCATTCGCTGCATTAAGTTCTTGTAATCGTTGGGGTGTACCTACATCGTGCCACGGTCCGTGATATTTTTCACCGGACACTCTATTTTTAGCCATGGCCTCCCTCAAAATTGGAGCTAGCTTATTAGGCGCATCTAATTCCAAGTCCTTGAAAAGGTCTCGGTGGTAGAGTCCGATACCAGAAAAGGTGAGTTTTTCAGCGCCATCCAGTGGTTCATTGGTTACCTGGGAGTCCTTGATATAAAAGTCACCCTCAGAATGCTGTACTGGGTTGGGAACCATCAAAAGGTGTGCCAGAGGTTTGCTTGGCATACTTCGTAAGTCAGAAGCTCGGTCTAAGAGCTTCTGAATTGGCAGATTTGGGCTAAAAACATCCCCATTGATGACCAGGAAATAATCGCTTGGGTTCAGTAAGGGCAGTGCTCTTCGAATACCGCCCGCCGTTTCAAGGGCGTTGGCTTCTGGGGAGTAAGTGATATTGAGGTTAAATCGATTGCCATCCCCTAAGGCCTCTTCAATCTTATTGCCAAGCCAAGCATGATTAATCACTACATCCTGAATACCTGCTGCACTCAGTGCCTCCAAATGCCAGGCAAGTAAGGATTTATTTTTGATGCTGAGTAGCGGTTTGGGTAGCTCATCTGTCAAGGGACGCATGCGTTCACCTCGACCTGCTGCTAGTAAAAAGCATGGAATGAGATTGGGCTTATTCATAATGAATGACTTTTAATCTTGAGCAGGGCGCGTCGATTCTAAAATACGTGCCAAGGGCTTTAATTCAATATAGCGATTGGCAGTGGCAATCGCATATTCGAGTACCAAGGGAATATCTTTGAGATAGCCATCTTTGCCATCGCGATGAAATAGCCTTGCAAAAATACCCAAGATCTTCAGATGCCGTTGTAAACCCATCCATTCAAAGTCACGATAGAACTGACCAAAATCGTTTGGCATTGGCAAGCCTACTTGACGACCTTCTTCCCAAAATTTAATGACCCAATCAATCACACGTTCTTCAGGCCATAAAATATAAGCATCACGCCAGAGTGAAGATGCATCGTAAGTGATCGGACCATAGACTGCATCTTGAAAATCAATTACGCCAGGATTATTTTTTTCAGTCACCATCAGATTACGTGAATGGTAGTCGCGGTGGACATAAACTTTTGCCTGTGCAAGATTATTTTGAATAATCAGTTCAAATGCTTGCTGAATCTGCAAGCTCTGAAGTTTGCTTAATTCGATGTGCAGATGTTTTCCTAAATACCACTCAGGAAATAAATCTAGCTCACGTTTCAGCAATATCTCATCGTAGTTTGGCAACACATCTGGTTTGCTTGCTAATTGCATTTGCACTAAAGCGTGTGTTGCATCTTTATAGAGAGAGTCAGCACTTTCCAAATTGAGTTCTGCAAGATAAGTTTTAGCGCCCAGATCGTTGAGTAAAAGAAAGCCCTCAGCGACATTCTTTTCTAGGATTTTCGGAACATTTAAACCAGCATTTTCGAGTAATAAATCAACCTGAATAAAGTTATCTAAAGGCTCATGTTGGGGCGGGGCATCCATCACGATCAAAGTTGGAAAATCCGGGTTTTTGGACGCAATCCGAAAATACCGTCTAAAGCTGGCATCTGCCGAGGCAGGGGTCAAAGTGGGGAGATCTAATTGCCAGCTAGGTTCAAGGCCTTTTAGCCAGTTGCGGAGGGTGTCTAAGCGAGAGTCAGTCATGGTCGATTCGTATAATAAGGCGGGTCTGGAACTATGAGTCATTATCGCCGTCGCGCCGGCCTTTGCGCCCCTCTTTTTGAAACTGTTACCCTGCGCTTAGTGATGGGGGTTGTACTGTCGCAATTTGCACTCGCAATTCAGGCTCAGGCACCTGCACCTTTACCCCCTTCTGCGCAATCTTTAGCTGGCTCTGCTAATTCCGTTTTAATCCCCGATCGTGGCGATGTTACTGTCTTGAAGCTGGACGATCAATTACGAGTTGGTAAACCGATTAATGATGGACAAGCTTTAACTTTTACCTCCAGTGACTCGATTGACGGAATCGTTGATCGCGAAATGAGCTTAAAAGGGCGCGCACAAATTCGTCGTAATGGCGCAGTTATTAAAGCAGATGAAATTAAATATGATCCCGATTCTGACGTAGCTAATTTATCTGGCAATACGGAGTTTTCAAAAGGCAATGCATCATTCAAAGGACCGAAGGCGCGCTTTAGAGTTGATGCTCGTGAAGGGGAAATGGAAACCCCTAACTACGAGCTGCGTGATAACCGTGCGAGCGGTAATGCAAAAAAACTGACGATCGAAACTACTGATGTATTCGTGTTTGATACAGCCACCTACACAACCTGTACTCCAGAAAATTTAGATTGGTATTTCACAGCGAGTACGCTGGAGATTGATAACGAGCAAAAAGAAATGGTTGGTACGCATGGGGTCATGCGATTCTTTGATGTGCCCATTATCTACACGCCTTACTTCACTGCACCAACCTCTAATCAACGTCGCTCCGGAATTTTGGCGCCAGTAGCTGGATACAACTCTAATAATGGCTTTGATACAACATTACCCTATTACGTTAGCATCGCACCAAATCGAGATCTGCTGTTGTTGCCACGTTATATGAGTCAACGCGGCACACAATTAGGCGCATTGCATAGATTCATGGATACGAACTATGCTGGAACATTTGCTGGCGATTACTTGCCTTACGATAAAAAGACTGGCACTGATCGTTGGCGCTATGACTGGCAGCAGAGGCAAAACTTTAGTGGCGACTTGTTGGGTGTGGGTGGCATCCCCAATGCTGGTGCTTGGACTGGTTATGCCAATATCGCGCGGGTTTCGGATAACTTATATCCAACTGACTTTTCGCAAAGTATGGCCGGCGCAATTACCAGCCAGTTTCGACAAGAAGTTGGTACTTCCAAAAACTTGACTGGCAGCTTAAGTAATTGGACTGTTGGGGCAAGAGCGATGACATTCCAGACTTTACAGCCTGACCCTACCGTGACTGTGCAGTCTCCATACAATATTTTGCCGAATGTCACGGCTGCCTATAACAATCGTTTAACACCAGCAGTTGCAGATACTAATGGAAAGTACATTACCTTACCCACGGGCCCTGCAACCACTTTTTCAACAGATTTCACACGCTTTGCCTATAACATTGGTGGTAACTTGGCGGCAACTGCTCCGGGCGCTTATAGCCAAGCTGATCGAACGGTGATCAAGGGTGCTATTGCTCTTCCCCAGATTACGCCTGGTTACTACATCACTCCGAAAGTAAGTTTTCAGTCAAACACCTATAACGTAACGCCATACAACCCTGTGGGTGCTCCAGCCGCTCAAGGCTTCACCATTCCCACATTCAGCTTAGATTCAGGGTTGGCATTGGAAAGAGATGCAGCCGAATTAAAAGGTTTCTTTGGGCGCGATATGTTGCTCACAATGGAGCCAAGAGCTTTTTATGTCTACACACCATTTGAGAGTCAGGCTCAAACTCCTTTGTTTGATACGGCGGATGCCGGTTTTGGCGTAAGTCAAATTTTTAGTGAAAATACTTTCGTTGGTAATGACCGTATTGCGGACAACAATAAACTGACTGGTGGCATTACCAGTCGCATGATTGAGGCCAATACAGGCGCAGAACGAGCCAACGTAACTCTCGCACAACGTCAAGCCTTTACGGGGCAGAAAGTAGGTCTCAACGGCACCATTGCAAATCCTACAACCTATTCGGACACATTGGGCTCTGCTTCAGTTCGTCTGCTTGGCAACTTTAGTACAGATGTATTTGGGCAGTACAACACTCAGCTGAATCGCTTAGTCCAAACAACGGTAGGTGGTAGTTGGCGACCTACGCCTGGAAGAAGCTTGAATTTTGGCTATCGGAATGTTTGGACTCCACCAACACAAGCATCTCTTCAGAATAACCAGGCTTTTGTCCCCGCAGCAACCACCACTGATCAATATAATATTTCAGGGCAATGGCCTATTACGCGTGAAGTATCTGTGTTGGGTCGCTGGGGTTACGATGCTTTAACGACCAAAACGCTCAATACGCTGGTGGCTTTAGAGTGGACGCGTGACTGCTGGACCTTACGCGGCGCTTACTCTCAGATGCTCAACACCTCACAAATCACAACTACACAGGTTTTATTCCAAATAGAATTTAGGGGTTTTGGTAGCGCTGGTAGTAATCCAGTTGATATCATGAAGCTAAATGTTCCCGGATATATGCCTACTTCCAAGCCTATACCACCTTCAATTTATGAGAACTATCAATGATGCGTAGGAATCGATTTAACCAGGCACTTGCAGCCATAATTTTGGCTGGCCTTGCTTTACTGCCTCAGTTCGCGTTTGCGCAAGAAAGCTCAAAGATTTCAGCTGATAGCAAAATTCGGAACATTGATGGTGTTGCGGCAGTTGTGAATACAGGCTATGTGACACGTAAAGAAATTGATGATCGGATCATTGCTCTGCAAAAGCAGGGAGGTAAGCTCCCTGATGCTACCGCGTTGCGCAAGACAGTGTTGGAGCGCCTCATCCTTGAAAAAATTCAATTACAAAATGCTGAGCAAGAAGGTGTCACACTAAGCAATAAAGAGCTGGATAAGATTATTGGTGATATTGCTGCCAAGAATAAATTCACACTTGCTGAGTTAAAGGTACAGATTACCGCTACTGGAAGTACTTATGACCGCTATCGCCAAATGTTGCGTGATGATGTGATTATTAGTCGTTATCGAGAGCGGGAGGTCGAGGGCAAGATCAAGATTTCTGATGCGGAGGTAGATAACTTTATTTCTGATCGCAATCGTGCGGTAGTTGGTGGAGGAAAGCCCGTACGCTCGACCCCTGCTGTAAAAGGTGAGCCAGAAGAGATCGACGTTGCGCAGATTTTTATTCCTGCAGATGCCAATGCTGGGGCTGGTGCTCAGGCTGAGGCAAAGAAGAATGCAGAAGTCCTTTTACGTGAAGCGCGTGGTGATGTAGATTTCTTGCAGTTAGGTGCAATGGCTGCGAAAGATAATCCAAAAATTAAGTTTCAAGATTTGGGTTACCGTACCCCAGATCGCCTACCGCAATTGTTTTATGAGGCCGTCAGAAATACAGGCAGTGGACAAGTTGCTAATACTGTAGTGAAGAGCCCCGCTGGCTATCATGTTTTGAAAGTCTTAGACCGTCGCGCACTAGTTGCTGGCGCTCCTGAGCCGCAGCAAACCGCCCCCCAAGAAAGTCCTGCCACCCCGCAAAATATTATGGTGACGCAGACTTTGTCTCGCCATATTTTGTTGCGTAGTCGTGCGGGCTTGACAGACCAGGATGCTGAAAGACGCCTTGCGGGTTACCGTGATCAGGTTCGTGCAAAAACTGCAGATTTCGGCGATTTAGCTAAAAAATATTCTGAAGATGGATCTGCTGCCAATGGAGGTAATTTAGGTTGGATGGGTCCTGGTGATTTAGTCCCAGAATTTGATCAAGCAATGAATCGCTTGCAAATAGGTGAAGTCAGTAATCCAGTGAAGACTGAATTTGGTTGGCATTTAATTCAGGTACTCGAGCGCCGTGAAGCGCAGTTGACTGTAGAGAAGCAGCGCCAATTCGCCCGAGCAGCCATTCGTGAACGTAAATTTGAGCAGGCTTATCAAGATTGGTTACGTGAATTACGCGACACTGCTACGGTGAAGATCATTAACGCAGATGATCCAGCAGCCAGCCCCCGTTAATCTCGTTATTAGCTCTGGAGAGCCTGCAGGGATTGGTCCAGAGGTCTCTATTGCAGCTGCATTAGCCTTCTTGCAAGAGCAGCCTGCAAGCACGATTACTTTGCTTGGCGATTGCAGCTTATTTTCAGCCACTGATATCCCTAAAAAACTTTCTAATCGCTTGAAGCTTGAATCTATTGTGCTAGCTTCTCCAGTCACTGCGGGTCAATTAAATCCTACCAACGCAAAATATGTCCTGAGTATTCTGGATACTGCGGTTAAGGGCTGTCTTGGTGGTCGTTTTGATGCCATGGTGACTGCACCAATACAAAAGAGCGTGATCAACCAAGGCAATACTTCAAATGAGGATTTATTTACCGGACATACGGAATACCTAGCAAAGCTTTGTCATCAAGATCATGTTGTCATGATGTTGTGCGCGGCATTACCATCTGGCTTCTTAGACTTGCATAAAAGCCGTGACCTTCGTGTAGCCTTGGTCACAACCCATCTGCCTTTAAGGGAGGTTTCTGGTGCTCTCAACCAAGAGTATGTTCTGGAAACCATTCAGATTGTCGATCGGGATCTGCGGACAAAATTTGGCATTGCTAAACCTGTCATTCGGGTAGCGGGACTCAATCCACATGCAGGTGAATCAGGCTATCTTGGGCGCGAAGAAATTGATGTCATTATTCCCGCTATTGAGGCTGCTAAAGATTTAGGTATTCAAGTAAGTGGACCTTATCCAGGGGATACGATGTTTGATGCTAAGGCTTTGGATAGCGTGGATGCGTTTATTGCGATGTATCACGATCAAGGTCTGGCGCCATTCAAGTTTGTCAGTTTTGGTGGTGGCGTGAATGTCACCCTAGGCCTACCGATTATTCGCACTTCAGTGGATCATGGCACTGCGCTAGACATTGCTGGAAAAGGTCTTGCAGATCCAGGCAGCATGTTAGAGGCTTTGCGACTCGCCTATCAACTAGCGGAAAATGTAAAGAACGCAAAGAATCTATCAACATGACGCATCAAGCCCGTAAACGATTTGGTCAGAACTTTTTGCAGGACTCAGGAGTCATCTACTCCATAGTTGCAGCAATTAATCCCAGTGAAAATATGCACGTGATTGAGATTGGCCCTGGCCTTGGCGCATTAACAAGGCCTTTATTAAGTAACCTAGAGCACCTAGATCTTTTAGAAATTGATCGAGATTTGGTGGCTTACTGGAATCAAGAAAATCTCAAGGGTCTGAATGTCATTGAGGGAGATGCCCTCAAGTTTGATTTTCTGGAATGGGCAAATGCACGCTCAGCTAATAGTGGTCTTTGTAAGGTAGTTGGAAATCTGCCGTACAACATCTCCTCTCCATTACTCTTTCATCTTGTTTCTGCTGCCCATGCAATTGATGAGCAGGTATTCATGCTGCAAGCTGAAGTGGTTGAGCGCATGGTCTCTAAGGCTGGCGGATCTGAATTCAGTCGGCTTTCCGTTATGTTGCAAGCGCGCTACGATATGGAGCAAGTCTTAGAGGTTCCCCCTGAAGCATTTGATCCTCAGCCTAAGGTCAATTCGGCTGTCGTGCGAATGATTCCGCGTAGAGATTTTAATTTGAGTGGTGCGCAGTGGCATGCTTTGGAAAAAGTAGTAGCTGCAGCATTCTCTCAAAGAAGAAAAATGCTGCGTACGAACTTATCAGTCTTTGCTGATCGACTGTCTTTATCTGCATCTGAATTAAAAGCGCGTGCTCAAGATATTCCGGTGGAGCGCTATATAGAATGGGCTAAAACTTTAGCCCATTAAACTTCTGGTTTTACTGGTAAGCAGCAGGATCAATCACCCGCATTTCAGCTTCAATCCACTTCTCTACCTCTTGATGAAGTTGACCACCTGTTTTTCCAGTAGAGGTAATGGCAGGACCGATTGAGAAGATCACTGTGCCTGCTTGCTTTAGAAAACTATTCTTAGGCCAGCAACGACCGGCATTGTGGGCAATCGGAATAACCAAAGCTTCAGTAGCGCTCGCCAGCCTTGCGCCACCTTTGCTATAGGGCTTGTGAGATCCGGTAGGCGTTCTAGTTCCCTCTGGAAACAATAAGATCCATTTACCTTCACTTAAGCGTTTTTTCCCTTGACCTACAACGGAGATGGCGGCAGTTTCTTTACTATTGCGATTGATATGAATCATCTTGAGTAAAGCTAAAGCCCAGCCAAAAAAGGGAATCCAAAGCAATTCTCTTTTAAAAACAAAGCATACTTGCTTAGGTAGCAAGGCAATGTAGAAAATAGTTTCGTAAGCAGATTGGTGTTTGCTAAGAACAACAACGGGCTTATCTAAAACCGCCATCATGTTTTCCATCCCGCGAATTTCGTAACGAATTCCACAAAGAGGCTGCAAAATCCAGATGACAACCTTATTCCAAAGTCCAATAAAGCGATAGCGATTCTCGGGATTGAGGAATGGGAAAACTAGGATACAAAGTACCGACCAGATCGGCGTGAATATCAGCAAAAAAAGGGTAAATAGGGCTGAGCGAATAAAAGTCATATTGGCATTAAACCTGATCTTGTAAAAGTGCAGTAGCAAATGCCATCAAATCCGCATGAATCTGCGTCCCCTCGGGAAGCTTGCCTTTTTCTAAGGTTTTACTACCTTTGCCAGTCAGCACTAAATGCGGGCTGGCACCCAACGCAACTCCCGCCTGCAGGTCACGCAAGGAGTCGCCCACAATCGGCACCCCTGATAAAGGTGAAGCATTTTGATTTTTCTTATAGCGAAGGGCTATCTCCTTCATCATCCCCGGTAGAGGCTTACGGCAATCGCATGCATTGGCGTCAGTATGGGGGCAAAAGAAAATACTATCGATATGACCACCTAAGGGTTTGAGGAGTTTATCCATCTTGCTATGCATTGCATGCAGATCATTGATATTGAAATAGCCTCGTGCCAAACCAGATTGATTAGTTGCTACAGCGATTTGATAGCCCGCTTGGTTCAGTAGTGCAATAGCCTCAAGACTACCTGGTAGTGGAACCCACTCATCGCTCGACTTTACATAATCATCTCGATCTTCATTGATCACGCCATCGCGATCAAGAATGATTAGTTTAGAGGAGCTGATGATCATACTAATTTGCCGAGGTCGGCAATAAGATTCATTTTCTGGTGAAGTTGTTGCAGGAGGGCTAAGCGGTTATCGCGTAACTCTGGATTGGGATCCATCACCATGACATCGGCAAAGAATTGATCGATTGGAGTACTTAAGGCTACGAGTGCTTTCAAGAGATCGACAAACTGACGTTGCTCATAAGCAGTGGTCAGTGTTGGGGTGAGCTTCTCAAGCACTTCGTATAGGGCGATTTCAGCGGGAACTTGTAAAAGCTTGCTTGAGCAAGTCGCTGGAATAGCAGTGGTATTCTTTTTCAGAATATTGCTGATACGCTTGTTGGCAGCAGCTAACTGAGCAGCTTCTGCCAAGGCGTTAAATTCACGCAATGCAGTTAAGCGATCAATTAAGTCATTTAATTGGGCAGGTGATTGACTTAATACCGCATCAATCTCTTCGGTAGTGAATGGCTTGCCAGCAACAGCCTGATCGCGCAAGTAAGCACGTAGACGATCAATAATGAAAGCGTAAATATCTTCAGCCTTCGCTTTTTCTTGAACGTCTTTCTGGGGAAATTGTTTCCGTGCCAGCTCAATGAGCTTAGGCAGACTGAGGCTGAGATTCTTCTCTAGTAAGAGCCGGCAGATTCCAAGAGCATGACGACGCAGGGCGTAGGGGTCTTTATCACCAGTTGGTGCAAGGCCAACACCCCAAATGCCAACAAGAGTTTCTAGCTTATCGGCAATCGCTAAGATGGTGCCGGTTTGAGTTTGGGGCAATACATCACCAGCAAAGCGAGGCATGTAATGCTCGCTACAAGCAGAGGCTACTTCGGAATTTTCACCATCATGCGTGGCGTAGTAACGGCCCATGATGCCTTGGAGCTCTGGGAACTCACCAACCATATCGGTTAATAAATCCGTTTTAGCAAGCTCAGCAGCACGGCTAGCAAGTGTCTCATCAGCCGATAAAGTTTTTGCAATACCAACAGCAATACCTTGAACACGCTTGGTGCGATCTAATTGATTGCCGAGCTGATTGTGATAAACCACTTTTCCTAGATCAGCTACGCGAGATGCCAGTGGGCGCTTTTGATCTTGTTGGAAGAAGAAGCGTGCATCGGAAAGTCGTGGACGTACTACACGCTCATTGCCGGAAATAATTGCTGCTGGTTTATCGGTCTCAATATTAGAAACGATTAAGAAGCGATTGCGTAACTTACCTTGTTGATCAGTTAGAGCAAAGTATTTTTGATTGGTCTGCATTGTCAGAATCAAGCATTCTTGTGGAACTTCTAGGAACTCTTGATCAAAGTGACACTCATAAATTGCTGGCCACTCTACTAAGGCAGTTACTTCGTCTAACAGGCTATCTGGCATCAGTACTAAATCAGTACCAGCAGCCTTTAATAATGCGGATTCGATCAATTCACGGCGCTTGTTAAAGCTTGGTAACACTTTTGCTTTAGTGGTGAGGTCAGATTCATACTGATCTGCAGAGGCAATAGTAATGGCGCCTGGAGCCAGAAAGCGGTGACCTTCTGTTTGGTTTTCTGCGTCAATGCCTAATGCGCTGATATGCAATGTTTGTTTGCCGTGTAGAGCGATAATGCGGTGCGCTGGACGTGCAAACTCAACGTCTGCTAGTTCACCATTTTTCTGCAGCACTTGGTAATGCATCATTTTGGCGATAGGCAATTTGCTCAGAGTTTGCTCGAGTGCTTCCTGAGCGGTTTGCTCTAATGCCGCACCTTTTGCAATGACATTGAGATACAACGCTTCATTCTTGCCTTCGCCCGCTTTTTCTAAAGTGGAGAGATCGATATCTGCATAGCCCAAAGAGGCCAATTTCTTTTGCAGTGGTGCAGTCGGTTTTCCATCGGCATCAAAAGCAATGCTGGTCGGTAGTAATTTTTCACGTACTGGATAGTCTGGAGCTTGGCTCAAGACATTGGTAATTTGAACCGCAAGGCGACGCGGTGTAGCGTAGCCAGTAGCAAGAGAGTGATCACTCAAGAGGCCTGCGACCTTCAGAGTCGCATAAATACCCTCACTAAAAGCATCGCCTAAGCGGCGTAATGATTTTGGTGGAAGCTCTTCAGTAAATAACTCAATTAGAAGGTTGTCTGCTTTAGAGAGGGAATTCGGTGTACTCATAATTAGATCGAGCTGATTAGGCTTTGGATTGACGTTGGCACATCGGGAATCCTAATTTCTCACGAGACTCAAAGTAAGCCTGCGCTACTGCGCGCGAGAGATTGCGGATGCGTCCGATATAGGCTGCACGCTCGGTAACCGAAATGGCGCCACGGGCATCCAGTAAGTTAAAAGTATGTCCAGCCTTGAGTACCATTTCATAAGCGGGCAAGGCTAATGGCACCTCCATCAAACGTTTAGCTTCACTTTCATAGTTAGTGAAGTTGGCAAACAAGAGATCGGCGTTGGAGTGTTCAAAGTTATAGCAAGACTGTTCCACTTCATTCTGGTGGTACACATCACCATAAGAGATGCCATCTGCCCAAACGAGGTCGTAAACGTTGGAGCAATTTTGGATATACATTGCCAAGCGCTCAATGCCGTAAGTGATTTCGCCCAAAACAGGTTTGCAGTCGATGCCACCCACTTGTTGAAAATAGGTGAACTGCGTCACCTCCATACCATTGAGCCAGACTTCCCAGCCTAAGCCCCAAGCGCCTAAGGTTGGATTTTCCCAATCATCCTCAACAAAACGCACATCATTCTTTTGAAGATCAAGACCCAAGGCGGCAAGCGAACCTAAGTAGAGCTCAAGAATATTTTCTGGTGCAGGTTTCAGTACTACCTGGTACTGGTAGTAGTGCTGCAGGCGATTCGGATTTTCTCCGTAGCGACCATCTTTGGGTCTACGTGAAGGTTGGACGTATGCTGCTTTCCATGGCTCAGGGCCAATGGCTCTCAAGAAAGTAGCTGTATGGGATGTACCGGCACCGACCTCAAGGTCAATAGGTTGCAATAGGGCGCAACCTTGTTGGTCCCAGTAATCTTGGAGTTTTAAAATGATTTGCTGAAAAGTAAGCATGATGTACCTGGCTAAGCCTTTGATTTTACATGGCTAAGCTAGTGAACTAGGAAATTGCGATTAGATTCGTTTTTGGCGAATCAGGCCCAAGAGGAGCAAGAGGCAAGATAGACTCAGAATAGGTATATTTCCCCAAAGTACGTAAGGTGTCGTGCCCGAGTAGGCCTGGATCTTAAGGCTGAGTACCCCTTGGGTAAATTCATCTAGTTGTGAAAGTACTTTGCCATCCGGCCCAAGGGCTGCCGTGATGCCTGTATTAGTGGCACGTAAGGCTGGAAGTCCAGTCTCCAATGACCGTAACTGGGATAGCCTCAACTGCTGAGCTGGCGCTTGTGAATCCCCAAACCAGGCCAGATTGGTCATGTTGATCAATAGGTTGACGGGATGACTGGTGTGATGAATACGGGAGGCTAATTCCCCGCCAAAGACATCCTCATAGCAAATCGTAATGGCTGCATGAATCGCATCTTTGCCAGAGCGAATAATGCTGTAAGGGGCTTGATCTAGTTTGCCCCGTGCGAAGTCGCTCATGGGTACGTTGAAGGCATTTACAAACCAATGAAAGCCGGGAGGAATAAATTCTCCAAAAGGTACCAAGTGTGATTTGTCATATTGATAGCTTGGTGCGTTGGGAGAGAGTCCAAGCGTTCGGTTGGTGTACTGCACCCCAGCAGGATTACCCGTCTCTCCAATCACGCCAAGCAAGACATTGCTAGAGGTATTGTTAGAAAACTGTTGGAGTGATCCCAATAGACCTGTAGGAAGATTGCTTTGGGGCCAAGGGTAAGCAGTCTCTGGAGTGATGATGAGATCTGCTGATTGACTCTCGATTGCATTGGTATAAAAACTCAATTGCTCTTCAATAGCTTTAGGATTGAACTTGAGGCTCTGCTCAAAATTACCCTGAATTAAACGAACGCTGAGTGGCTCGCCAATCGGTTTTGTGAAAGTCCAGAAGCTAGCAAGTTGTGCAAGGGCGATGGTGGAAATAATGCAGGCACAACTAAAAAAGATATTTTTCTTTAGTTGACTGATTTCCCAAGAGACCCATACAACTAAAAATGTGCATGCCAGACCGCCGAAGAATGGCGCTACTGGTGCGAAGGGACCATTGAATTGCGTCTCAGCAAATCCCATCCAAGGAAAGCCAGTGAACACTACGCTACGCAGATATTCACTCATTACCCAAGAGGCCGCTAGTACCAGGCCCGTCAGGCGTTTATGTCTTGCTAGACAGAGGTAGAGGGAGGCGCCGGAGAAATATACAGCCATTCCAGCGGCTAATAAAAATACCGCTAAGCAAGACAGTGCCGCATGCATTCCACCTATGTCATGCAGGCTAATGTAGATCCACCAAAGACCTAGAACAAAGTAGCCTAGACCAAATGACATTCCTAAGATAAATTGATTTTTAATTGAGGGGCTTGACTGCTGATCCATTAGCCACCAAATCAAACTCAAGACGGGAATCTGTATCCAGCCGCCATAGGGTAGCTCTGCTACAGCGGCTAGTACGACTCCAAGAGAAAATAGCAGCAATACATTGGCGCTATTACGAAGCCTTGTTGATTGCGGATCAATCAAGGTAATTCTCAGGAGGATTTTTTCGGGAGTTGTCGTGCAAGCAGAATATGAATCTGTCTTGGATCAGCACGCTGCACCTCAAATTCAACTCCATCGATTTCGATCAGTTCACCCATCTTTGGTACTCGACCAAGATGCTGAATGACTAAACCAGCAACTGTTTCAATACCTTCAACATCAAATTGGGTGCCCAGGGTCTCATTAAATTGCTCGAGCTCGGTAATTCCTTTCACACGAATATCACCATTATCTAAAGAGATCAGGTTATCTGCCTCTTCATCAATATCGTGCTCATCTTCAATGTCACCCACAATTTGCTCAAGAACATCTTCAATCGTAATGACGCCCGCAACACTGCTGTATTCATCCACGACAATAGCTAAGTGATTGCGGTTATCTTTGAAGTCACGTAACAACACGCTCAAGCGCTTCGATTCAGGAATAAATACGGCAGGGCGAAGCCAGTCGCGTACCTGAAAATCTTTTTCATTAGAGTGGCGCAATAAATCTTTTGCCAGTAGGGTGCCGATCACATTGTCACGAGTGCCTTCAAATACGGGGAAGCGTGAGTGCGCTGCAGTAATCACGCTCTTGATAATTTCTGATAAAGGCTGGCTAATATCAATCCAGTCAATCTGCGCTCTGGGAATCAAAATATCGCGAGCACACAATTGCCCTACTTGGAATACCCCCTCAATCATGGAGAGGGCATCTGCATCAATTAAGCCCTCTGTTTGGGCTTCTCTGAGGGTATCAATCAGCTCTTGACGACGTTCGGCTGGACTAGTTGGCTGTGGCGTTAAAAAATCAGCCAAGCGCTCTAAAAGGGATTTATTGGGGTCGGGCATATAGCAAGAATATCGCAGAAATAAGTAAATTCAATGAAGGAGGCAGCAAGGATGCCTTAAATGGGTGCGTAGGGATTAGCAAAGCCCAAAGATGTCAGGAGGGCAATTTCCCTACCTTCCATTTTTTTGGCTTCTTTATCACTCTCATGGTCAAGACCTTGGGCATGTAAGCAGCCATGAATAATTAGATGGGCTAGGTGGGTCTGCATAGATTTACTTTGCTCTGATGCCTCTTTTTGAATCACGGGGAGGCAAAAAATAATGTCGGCAGTCAAAGTCTTTTTGCTGAGCTCGTATGGAAAAGTGAGGACATTAGTCGCATAGTCTTTACTACGAAAGGCAAAATTCAGTTTTTTCCCTTCAGCTGCATTAACAAAGCGTAAAGTGATTAAACCATTTAAATGAACCGCTGCCTTTACCCATTTTTTGATTGCTGCTAGAGAGACAATCGCAAAAACTTTTTCTTCAATTGCAGCGCTGGCAAACTGAATATCTATCTCCAATTTAGAAGGGGGTAATTGCTTGGCAGTCATCTTAATGGGCTTGCGTAGAAGTGAGCTCACTGATGAGGTCGCCTCGGAGCGTGTAATTGAGTACTTCAGTGATGCGGATGTCTACCATTTGACCGATGAGTGATTCGATATCTGCATCTGGTGCAGTAAAGTGAATTACCCGATTATTGGCAGCGCGACCTTGTAGGTTCACACCATCCTTGGCTAAGCCTTCAACAAGTACCCGTTCAGCAGCACCCAACATGTTTTTACTAATCTGATTTGCTTGTGATTCAACTAGTGCAAGTAAGGTTTGCAGTCGCTTGAGTTTGACTTCATAAGGGGTGTCATCGCTTAAATTGGCAGCGGGCGTCCCGGGACGTGCGCTGAAGATAAAGCAAAAGCTATTATCAAAATTGAGTTCTTCAACCATTTTGAGCAGTTTTGCAAAGTCTTCATCCGTCTCGCCAGGAAAGCCCACAATGAAGTCGCTAGAGAGCGTCAGGTCTGGCCTCACAGAGCGCATCTTGCGAATAATGCTTTTGTATTCTAGGGCGGTGTAGCCACGTTTCATTGCAGACAAAACGGAGTCGGATGCGTGTTGCACTGGAAGATGCAAGTGGCTCACCAGCTTAGGAACTTTTGCATAGACATCAATCAAGCGTTGGGTAAATTCTTTTGGGTGGCTAGTGGTAAAACGAATTCTTTCAACGCCCGGTATTTCTGCGATGTATTCAATCAGTAGTGCAAAGTCTGCAATCTCTTCCGTGCCACCCATTTTGCCAAGATAAGCATTAACGTTTTGACCAAGCAAGACAATTTCTTTCACGCCTTGCGCTGCAAGGCCGGCCACTTCCGTCAATACGTCATCAAAGGGGCGCGAAACCTCTTCGCCACGAGTGTAAGGAACCACGCAGTAGCTGCAGTACTTTGAGCAGCCTTCCATAATAGAGACGTAGGCTGAGCCGCGCGTTTGACGAGAGGCGGGCAGATGATCAAACTTTTCTATTTCTGGAAAAGAGATGTCAACTTGAGGTCTGCCAGTTTCGCGACGTTGTGTAATGAGATCAGACAAGCGATGCAGCGTTTGCGGGCCGAAGACCACATCTACATAAGGAGCTCTGCTAATAATTTGTTGACCCTCTTGGCTGGCAACGCAACCCCCAACACCAATCAATAAATCAGGTTTGGTTTTCTTGAGTTCACGCAGACGCCCTAAGTCAGAAAATACCTTATCTTCTGCTTTTTCACGAATCGAGCAAGTGTTTAATAGAACCACATCTGCATCTTCAGGGGTATCAGTCATGACCATGCCTTCATTGGCATGTAGGAGGTCGGCCATCTTGCCCGAGTCGTACTCGTTCATTTGACAGCCAAAGGTTTTGATATAGAGCTTTTTCATATGCCGTTCTCAGGTTTATAGCTGGGGGCGAAGCTGAGATTTTACGGGATAAGTCGCCTAGAGCAGGCGTAGAGCCAGAATCGCAACAATGGTTGGTGGAATGGCAGCTACAAATAGTAAGCCTGCCGAAACAGCCGCATTAGGGAAGTAACTACGCAAAATAGCCAGTCCAGCAGGGTTGGGAGCATTGGCAATGACGGTTAGTCCGCCGCCTGCTACTGCGCCGCCAACCAAAGCTAACTTGAATTCTGGGGAAGTACTCTGTACTAGCGAGCCTAAATAGGTGAGCGCTGCATTATCGGTAATCGCGGTTAATGCCAGGCTGCCATAGAAAACGGCCGTTGGGCTCATGGTTTCCAGAATCGGTTGTAGCCACCAACCTTGCAGTCCGCCGAGCACTACGAGTCCGGCCAAGAAGAACCCAACCAATAAAGCCTCGCGCAAAATCAGTGGGTTTTGATGTTTTGGATAAGCCGTGGTGTAGCCAATGAAAAAGAGTAGTAGCCACATGAAGATTACTGGGTCATGTGCAAAAGCCACGATACCTAGCAAAAAGAGTAGATGAATGGCTGTAATAGTAAGCGGCATCCGAACATCATTAGCTTTGCTTGTAGGCTCAATTAATTGCTTATGAAAGAGCAGCGTTACGATTGTTGCATTAATAAAAATAGCGACCATCGCTTCAAGGCCAAAGTTGGCAAACATGAAAGTACTGCTCCAGCCCCAAGTAGATGCAACCATCAGTACCGGTGGTGCTGCGAAATTAGTGAGCGTGCCACCAATCGAAATATTGACGAATAGCACACCCAAGGTACCAAATAGCAGTGAGGTTGAGCATTTGTGACGATAGACTAGGTCACGCAATAAGAATGCTGCCAGCGTCATTGCTGCGGGTTCAGTAATCAGTGAGCCCAACAAAGGTGTGATACTGAGGGTCAAGAAATACAGCGTGGGAGCTTGCTTGGTACGCAAGACGAGTTGAATTACCTTGCCGAGTTTATGTAGCAGCTGCGTTGCAAAATGCAAAATCGGTTTGCTACCAGCGACCACCATAATGGCAAAAACAAATAGCGGCTCGGTAAAGTTACGTTTGTTGGCGTACTCTTTTGCTGTGGCTAGATCATTAGCAAGCCACATAAAAATAATCAGGATGGCCGCCCAAAAACCAAAGACAATTTCTACTTCGCCAAGCAGATGCCATAAGCCAGAGTGCCTTGGAGATTTTTTAGCAAGTGCTTCAAAATGCGAAGTACAAAACGTATGTAGCACTGCGAGCGCAAAAATAATGCTTGCACCAAGCTCGGTAGGGGTAAAGTTCATAGGCACATATTATCAGGACAAGCCTGTCAGAATAGGCGCAAAACTAACTCAGCAAAACTAGTAGCAATTTAGGGGATTTTGATGAAATTGAAATTGGGTTATCAAGAATTAATTGCTAATGCAATGGCTCAAATTGAGACTGTGCCCTTAGAGCAAGCGCAACAATTTCTAGATGATCAAAAAACTGTATTTGTCGATATTCGGGATGTGAGAGAGTTGGAGCGTGATGGGATGATTCCGGGTGCAATTCATGCACCGCGTGGCATGCTGGAATTTTGGGTTGACCCAGAAAGTCCTTATTACAAGCCGGTTTTTGGAGAAGGCAAGCGTTTAGTGCTCTATTGTGCATCCGCATGGCGCTCTGCCCTGGCAACAGAAACCCTTCAAAAAATGGGAGTACCAGGTGTTTGTCATCTAGAAGGCGGTTTTAGTGCCTGGAAAAAGGCTGAATTGCCTGTAACGGAGAAGCGTTCAAAGCCACAACAGAGTTAAATTTCTAGTGGTATAGATCTTGAAATACATTAAATGAGCCCCATTTACTCGGGGTGATGTTCATTGATTAAGAGCGAAGAGGGAATACGCATGACTGTAGCTAGCAAAGAAACTTTAGGCTTTCAGGCCGAGGTAAAGCAACTTTTACAACTGATGATCCATTCCTTGTATTCCAATAAGGAAATTTTTCTCCGGGAGTTGATCTCGAATGCATCTGATGCTTCAGATAAGCTCCGCTTTGAGGGGATCGAGCATCCCGAGTGGTATGGTGATGACCCTGATTTGAAGATCAAAGTCAGTTTTGATCAGGCTGCCAGAACCGTGACTATTTCTGATAATGGCATTGGCATGAGCCGCGATGAAGCCATTGCTAACTTGGGCACCATTGCTCGCTCTGGTACGAAAGAATTTTTCTCCAAGCTATCTGGCGATCAGCAAAAAGATGCCGCTTTGATTGGTCAGTTTGGCGTAGGTTTTTATTCAGCATTTATTGTGGCCGACCATATTACTGTAGAGACGCGTCGCGCTGGTCTACCGGCGACCGATGGGGTTCGTTGGGAGTCTGATGGTTCAGGCGAATTTACAGTAGAAAGTATTCATCGCCCACAACGTGGAACATCGATCACGATGCATTTACGTGAAGGTGAGGATGATTTCCTTTCTACCCATAAGCTCAAATCGATTATTCGTAAATACTCCGATCACATCTCCTTGCCGATTCAGATGAATAAAGAAGAGTGGGATGCAGATAAAAAAGAACAAGTGATTAAAGATGAGCTTGAAAGTATTAATCAGTCAAGCGCTCTATGGGCGCGCTCTAAATCGGAGATCACTCAGGAGCAGTATGACGAGTTTTATAAGCACTTGTCTCACGACTATGAAAATCCCTTGTGCTATTCCCTGAATAGGGTTGAAGGCCGCAGTGAATTTACGCAACTACTCTATGTGCCTGCACGTGCGCCATTTGATTTGTGGGATCGTAACAAGCGGGGTGGTATCAAGTTATATGTGAAGCGGGTATTCATCATGGATGATGCCGAGCAGTTGATGCCGATGTATCTGCGTTTTGTAACTGGTGTGATTGATTCAACAGATCTGCCCTTAAACGTCTCCCGTGAGATTCTTCAGGAATCGCGCGATGTCAAAATCATTCGTGAAAGCTCCACCAAGCGTGTGCTGAGCATGCTGGAGGATCTGGCCAATAGCGATGATGAGGCTAAGAAAGAAAAGTACCGCACCTTTTGGACTCAGTTTGGACAAGTGCTTAAAGAAGGCATTGGTGAAGATCAGCCAAATCAAGAGCGCATCCTAAAGCTCTTGCGTTTTGCAAGCACACATATGGATTCTGCAGACCAAACTGCCTCCTTAGCTGAATACATTTCACGCATGAAGGAGGGTCAAGACAAGATTTATTACGTCACGGGCGATACCTTTAATGCTGCTAAAAACAGCCCGCATTTAGAAATCTTCCGCAAGAAGGGTGTCGAAGTATTGCTACTCACCGATCGAGTGGACGAATGGATGCTTTCTTTCTTCACGGAGTTTGATGGAAAGCAGATGACCTCGGTAGCAAAAGGTGGACTTGATCTTGGGAGTCTCAGTGATGAAAAGGAAAAGAAGGAGCATGAAGAAACTGAGAAAAATTTCAAGGGCTTACTTGATCGCATGAAAGCGGCCCTAGAAGATAAGGTGAAGGATGTGCGCGTGACCTTCCGCTTGACTGATTCTCCAGCATGTTTAGTCTCTGATGAGAACGAGCTTTCTGGCAATTTATTGCGCATGCTCAAAGCGGCGGGTCAGCAAGCGCCTGACACTAAGCCTATTTTGGAAATCAACCCAGAGCATCCTTTGCTACTGAAGCTTAAGTCAGATGATCAGCACTTTGATGAATGGACTCAGGTTTTGTTTGATCAAGCTCTCTTGGCAGAGGGTGGCCAATTGAATGATCCGGCCGCTTATGTAAAGCGTATTAATCAGCTGCTACTTTCTTAAATTGCTGAAGTCTTAAAGAAAAACCCGACCTGCGTCATGCAAGTCGGGTTTTTTGTTTTTCTGCGACTAGAACTTAGCTAGCTTATAAAGCTAGCTAAGTGTTACTGAGGAGCTTTAGCAGGTTGATTATTTTTTCCTGCGTTGTATCCAGAGTTGTACTCAGAAGCCTGCTCTTTTTTGTATGCATCGTATACGTAACCAGAAGCCGCACCAACTGCAGCTCCACCGACTGCGCCCCAGATTGGGTTACCGTGGAAAATTGCTGTACCGACTGCACCAGCAGCTGCACCGATACTAGCGCCAGATAATGTACGTTGTTCTGTATTACTCATATTCGAGCAACCTGCGATTGCTAGAGTTGCGGCAGTAATAGCGATAATTTTTTTCATATCAACTGTTCCTTAGTCTATAGATTGAATTGGCTAAATAGCTTGGTGGCTTGGATTATTTTTTGGCACAAGGGAAGCGCGATGCCAAGAAGCCCAAGAAAACACCTGCTGCTGGTTTGTCAGCAGTCTGTTGATTGGACTGGCCAAATTTTACAAATTCACCAATTACTTCATCACGTGACGGCGCTGGTTGTTTTACGCAAATATATGGCTTTGCGCGCTGCGGGTGGCGTGTAGCCAAATAAGTGTCGTAAATAGCTGTTGTATAGCCTACGCAAAAGCTGCGGGATTCAGGGCTCGCTGGCACTTTACAAACGTTTACAAGCTCTTGTGTACTTAGGACTTGAATTTTTTCTTGAGCCTGAGCTAAGCCAGAAAATACACCTAAGGCGGTTAATAGAACTAAAGCTTTTTTCATGGGTTTTCCCCTTGGATTTATCTAAATTCCATAATAAACCATGTTGAGGGCATTAAATTGCACTAAATAAGTGCATTAATGACCAAATTCGGTCTCGATATTCCCCATAATGATGCAAAAAACATGGGGAGTAATTTCGGTGGAAACTTTGAAATCAGGCAGTGATGTCTTATTTATTTTGCTCGGCGCAATCATGGTTCTGGCCATGCATGCGGGATTTGCATTTCTTGAGCTTGGCACTGTACGCAAAAAAAACCAAGTAAATGCTTTGGTCAAAATCTTGGTGGACTTTGCAGTGTCAACTATTGCCTATTTCTTCATTGGTTATAGCATTGCTTACGGCGTTGACTTTTTCTCTGGTGCCGAAATCTTGGCCGAGAAAAATGGCTATGAACTAGTTAAATTCTTTTTCTTGCTGACCTTCGCTGCAGCTATTCCAGCCATTATTTCTGGTGGTATGGCAGAACGTGCGAAGTTCAATCCTCAACTAATTGCTACTTTTATTCTGGTGGGTTTCATCTATCCATTCTTCGAGGGTATTGCCTGGAATCAGCATTATGGTATTCAGGCATGGATTAAGACACTGACCGGTGAAGAGTTCCATGACTTTGCAGGATCTGTTGTAGTGCACGCCGTGGGTGGTTGGCTCGCTTTACCAGCTGTCATTCTCTTGGGGGCTCGTCGCGGTCGCTACACCAAGGATGGCAACGTTGCGGCACATCCACCATCTAGCATTCCATTCTTAGCATTGGGTGCTTGGATTTTGGCGGTAGGTTGGTTTGGATTTAACGTCATGAGTGCACAGACGATTGATAAGGTCAGCGGTTTAGTGGCCATGAATTCTCTTATGGCAATGGTTGGTGGTACTTTGGCTGCATGGGTGATTGGTCGTAATGATCCAGGCTTTACTTATAACGGGCCGTTAGCTGGCTTGGTAGCGGTTTGTGCTGGCTCAGATTTAATGCACCCGATGGGTGCTTTGGTCGTTGGCTTAATTGCTGGCGCTCTCTTTGTATATATGTTTACCTTGGTGCAAAACCGCTGGAAGATTGACGATGTGTTGGGCGTCTGGCCACTTCATGGTTTATGCGGTTTATGGGGTGGCTTGGCTGCGGGTATTTTTGGGGCAAAAGCACTAGGCGGTCTTGGCGGAGTGACTTTCTTGGGGCAGTTAATTGGGACTGGTTTAGGGGTTGCAATTGCCCTCATCAGTGGTTTTGTGGTCTATGGATTACTTAAAGCTGTTTTAGGCATCCGGATGTCACAAGAGGAAGAGTACGAAGGTGCCGATTTAAGTATTCACCGGATTTCTTCCACTCCTGATCGTGAGCCTAACTGGTAGGCTTTCTTAAATATAGTCATTACCTATAATGAGTCATGGCTATATTTGAACTAGATGGAAATGCTCCTCAGTTATCTGAGGGCGCTTGGGTTGCCGAAAGCGCAGAAGTAATCGGTAGAGTTGAGCTTCATGAAAGCGTGAGTGTGTGGCCCAAGGTGATTATCCGTGGCGATAACGATCTCATTCAAATTGGTGAAGGTAGCAATGTACAGGATGCATCGGTTCTGCATACTGACCCTGGCTACCCCCTCATCATTGGTAAGCAAGTTACTGTTGGGCATCAGGTGATGCTCCATGGCTGTCAAATTGGCGATGGTAGTTTGATTGGCATTGGCGCAGTAATCTTGAATGGCGCCAAGATTGGTAAAAACTGTTTGGTTGGTGCTGGAGCCCTAGTGACCGAGGGTAAAGAGTTTCCAGAGGGCTCAATGATTATTGGCTCACCCGCTAAGGCAGTAAAAACATTAAGCCCTGAGCAAATTGCTGGTATTGAGGATATTGCTGGTCGCTATATAAAGAATGCGCAGCGTTATATCAAGACGCTTAAAAAGATTGCTGAATAATTTATTGGATGCTCACAGGTTTAGAGTGAGCATCCATACCCGAATCAGTTAAAACTAGCCTCTGCCAACAAAAGGCATATTGGTCGCCATGATAGTCATCGAGAGAATATTACTCTCTAGAGGTAGTTGTGCCATATGCAGGACAGCCTCTCCAACATGATCTACATCCATGCGTGGCTCAACTTTGATTGATTGATCGGCCTGCATAATTCCAGCAGCCATACGTTCAGTCATTTCTGTTGCAGCGTTGCCAATATCGATTTGCCCGCAAGCAATATTGAATGGACGACCATCTAGAGCAATCGTTTTTGTAAGACCACTAATCGCATGTTTAGTTGCTGTGTATGGAGCCGACATTGGCCTTGGTGCATGGGCGGAAATAGAACCGTTATTAATAATTCGGCCACCTTGTGGAGATTGTGCTTTCATCATCCGAATTGCTTCTTGGGAGCATAAGAAGGCACCGCAGAGGTTTGAATTCACAACATTCATCCATTGTTCGTAAGTGAGATCTTCCATTGGAATTGCTGGTGCTCCGATGCCTGCATTATTGAAGAGCACATCAATACGCCCAAAACGTTCTTTTAGGGTCGCAAATAATTTCTTCACTTGATCGGGCTGACCAACATCGCAAGTGACCGCAAGGCAATTTTCGCCTGTTCCACCAATATCAATAATTGCTTTTTCTAGCTTTTCTAGATTGCGTCCAGTCAGTACAACTTGGTAGCCACCTTTGAGAAGGGCTTTAGCTGCCGCCCTTCCGATACCTACACCAGCTCCGGTGACAAGTGCAACTTTATTATTTGTTTGTGGCATTACTTTCTTTCTAATAAATGTCTCAGATAAATTCTAATTTGCCTAATATTTACTTAGGTAATGGTAAAGCAGTTTTATAACGCACTTGTTTTAAGGCAAAGCTAGAGCGAATTTTTTCAATCCCAGGAATTGGCGTTAGTTGCTCTAAGATGAATTTTTCAAGCGCATCCATATCAGCCACTGCCACACGTATCAGATAATCGCTATCTCCAGTCATGAGATAGCACTCCATCACCTCATCGTGTTCTGAGATTCGTTGTTCAAATTGCGCTAAGGCTTCTTTAGACTGCTCTTTAAGGCTAATCGAAATGAAGACGTTTAAGCCAAGCCCCAAAATCTTAGGGTCTGCTAATGCAACATAGTTGCGGATAACACCTTTATCTTTCAGTGCCTTCACCCTCATCAAACAGGGTGATGGTGATAGGTGAACCCGCTTAGCTAGCTCCACATTGCTATGGGAGCTGTCATTTTGTAGTTCGTTCAATATTCTGATATCTATGGTGTCTAGCTTCATAAAATTCCTTAAAAATTACTTATTTCAGCATATTATGCTTAAAATTATCATTTATGACCAATAATTAGCGACCTATTTTGGCTGTAATCCAACAAAATAAAGCCTTAGATAAAGCTGTAAATCTTCGGAGGGGTTGTGGGTATTGAAATTGCATTTCCATTGCCAGAAGTCAAAAAAGATCAAGCCATAATTGAGCTCGAATTTTGGGCTGGCCCTTCAGCAAGAAAATTTGCCCGTGAATTTGGTGTCGATATTCAGCAGGTTCGAGGCAGTGGCCAACGAGGTCGAATCACCAAAGAGGACATTCAGCAATTTATTAAGCGCTCAATGTCGGCAAGAGAGAGTTCATCCGTACAGGCAGCTCAGGGCATTGCGGGATTTGATCTTTTACCTTGGCCTAAAGTCGACTTTACTAAGTTCGGAGAAATAGAGTGCCAAGCTCGTAGCCGGATTCAGAAAATATCGGCCGCTAATCTGGCGCGCAATTGGGTCATGATCCCGGCGGTAACTTATCACGATGATGCTGACATTACTGATCTTGAAGAGTTTCGTGCAGCATTAAATCAAGAGAATCAGAAAGATGGGGTCAAGATTACTTTATTAGCATTCCTGATCAAGGCTGTAGTAGTTGCCCTTAAGAAATATCCAGCATTTAATTCTTCACTTGATGGTGAGGACCTCATCCTGAAAAAATATTTTCATATTGGATTTGCAGTGGATACCGAAGGCGGTTTGGTTGTTCCAGTGATTCGCAATGCGGATCAAAAGGGTATTCATGAGATTGCGAAAGAGACGGCTAGCCTAGCTATGCTGGCCAGAGAAGGAAGGCTCAAGCCAGATCAGATGCAGGGCGCCACCTTTACGATCTCTTCATTGGGTGGAATCGGCGGCACTTATTGCGCACCGATTGTGAATGCACCCGAAGTAGCCATTCTGGCAGCGAATAAGTCTGTCATGAAACCTGTATGGAATGGTGCGCAATTTGTTCCACGTTTGATTTGCCCGCTCTCTATGACTGCTGATCATCGAGTTATTGATGGCGCCTTAGCAACACACTTCACTACATATCTCACTCAGCTATTGGGCGATTTTCGTAGGGTGATGTTATGAATTTTAAAGATCAAAAGTTACAGAGGAATTTTTTATGAATGCCCCCGATATTAAAAAATACTTAAATCTCGAGCACATCGATACCGATCCTGCAGAAACTGCAGAGTGGAACGAGGCGTTTATGGATTTGCTGGCCTCAGGCGATAGTGCGCGCGCCAAGTTTATTTTGGATAACTTGGTAAAGCTGGCTAACAAAAATCAAATTAATTGGGTGCCTAATTTAGTTACGCCCTATATCAATTCAATACCAGTAGATGAGCAACCTCCATTCCCTGGTGATTTGGCAATCGAAGAAAAGCTAGCCTCACTGATGAGGTGGAATGCTCTAGCTATGGTGGCAAAAGCAAATGAAGCCTATGGGGAGCTAGGTGGGCACATTGCTAGCTATGCCAGTGCTGCAGATTTATTTGAAGTTGGGTTTAATCATTTTTTCCGTGCAAGAACTGAGGGTGGGAATCCTAAAGAGCGCGGAGACCTGGTTTTCTTTCAGCCTCATAGCGCTCCTGGGGTCTACGCCCGCGCTTATCTAGAAGGAAGGCTTACGGAGAATGACCTCCTGCATTACAGGCGCGAAATTACTGCACCTGAATCTGGAGCAAGAGGCTTATCAAGTTACCCACATCCTTGGCTAATGCCTGATTTTTGGCAGTTCCCAACCGGCTCAATGGGGATTGGCCCAATCAGTTCGATTTACCATGCACGCTTTATGCGCTATCTGAGTGATCGCAAATTATTGGATTGCTCTACCAGAAAGGTTTGGGGTGTATTTGGTGATGGTGAGATGGATGAGCCAGAAAGTATGAGCGCCCTGACATTAGCGTCTAGAGAAAAGCTGGATAACTTGGTTTGGGTGGTCAACTGCAACTTGCAACGCCTAGATGGCCCGGTGCGTGGCAATGGAAGAATCATTGACGAGTTAGAAAAACTCTTTAGAGGTTCTGGTTGGAATGTAATTAAGCTGGTATGGGGTAGTGATTGGGACGGGCTCTTTGCTAGAGATACTTCTGGGGCACTGGTAAAAGCATTTGCTCAAACTGTTGACGGACAAATGCAAACCTTTGCCGCGAAGGATGGTAGTTTTAATCGTAAAAATTTCTTTGGTCAGAATGAAGAATTAGCTCGCCTTGCTCAGGGCATGACAGATGAGCAAATTGATCGTCTCAAAAGAGGTGGTCATGATTTAGTCAAAATTTATGCGGCCTATCAAGCGGCCGCTAATCATGTAGGTCAGCCAACGGTGATCTTGGCACATACCAAAAAAGGCTATGGCATGGGTAATGCTGGCCAAGGAAAAATGACCACCCATAGTCAGAAAAAGTTAGATGACGAAGCATTGATTGCGTATCGCAATCGTTTTAATTTGCCATTAACGGATGAGCAGGCTACTAATCTTACTTTCTTTAGGCCTGAAGAAAATAGTGAAGAGCTGAAGTATTTAAAAGAACAACGCACTAAGCTCGGCGGTCAGCTACCTAAGCGTTATTCAGAATGTGACAAATTAAATGTCCCAGATATTGCTTCTTATGCAGCATTTGCAATTAAGGCTGAATCAAAAGAGATGTCGACGACGATGGCTTTTGTCCGCATGCTTGGAAATTTACTGAAAGATAAAGAGCTGGGGCCTAGAGTCGTACCTATTGTGGCCGATGAAGCAAGGACATTTGGTATGGCCAATTTATTTAAACAGGTTGGTATTTATTCTAGTGTTGGCCAACGCTATGAGCCAGAAGATATTGGTTCGGTACTCAGCTACCGCGAGGCACTAGATGGACAAATCCTGGAGGAGGGTATTAGTGAGGCGGGCGCGATTGCCAGTTGGACTGCTGCAGCAACAAGCTATAGCGTTCACGGAATTGCAATGCTGCCTTTTTATATATATTACTCCATGTTTGGCTTTCAGAGAATTGGAGATGCCATTTGGGCGGCGGCCGATCAACGGGCCAGAGGATTTTTATTGGGCGCAACCTCTGGCAGAACAACATTGGGTGGTGAGGGACTGCAACATCAAGATGGCAGTAGTCAGCTCGTGGCCGCAACTATTCCTAATTGCAAAGCATATGATCCAGCCTTTGCTGGTGAGTTATCGGTGATAGTGGATCAAGGAATGCGCGACATGTTAGTTGATCAAAAAGATTTGTTCTATTACATCACCCTCATGAATGAAAATTATGCTCAGCCTGATTTGCCTGAGAATGCAGCCGAGGGCGTGATTCGTGGTTGCTATAAATTGAAGACTATCAAGGCTGTCAACGGTGATGGTAAGTCTTGTGTAAGTCTGCTGGGGTCTGGTGCCATCATGACTGAGGTTCTGAAGGCTGCTGACATGCTTGCTAATGCTGGTATCAATATCGATATCTTTAGCGTCACTAGTTGGAGCGAATTGTCTCGAGATGGCAAATTAAGGGAGCAGGCAAGACTCTCTGGGGATGCTGATAATACACAAGCATATATTTCAGAGGTGCTGGCTCAAGGTCGCGGTCCGATTGTGGCTGCTACTGACTATGTACATGCGCTTCCAGAAAGCATACGTGCCTATATTCCCGAGGGTAGAGGATATATCACGCTCGGCACCGATGGTTTCGGTAGAAGTGATACGAGGGCAGCATTGCGAGAGTATTTCGGCGTGAATGCGAGCAGTATTTATAAGGTAGCGCAAGCCTCATTGAAAGAATAATCTTTCACTTGATACCTTATGATCACTTTATTATTTGTTATTACCAAATTTTCTGGAGATGTTTAGATGTCCCTTATTCAAAAGCTCAAAGCACGCGCAGCTAACAACAATCCCGTGCGTGTTGGGATTATTGGCGCTGGTAAGTTCGGATCCATGTATCTTTCGCAGGCGCCGCGCACCCCAGGCATTCATTTGGTTGCGGTCGCCGATTTATCTCCTGATCGTGCAAAAGAATCGCTTGCTCGGGTAGGTTGGGATGCCCCTCGTTATAGCGCTTCCTCATTACAGGACGCCGCTAGGTCAGGCGCCACCTTTGTGACTGACGACGCAGAAAAAATGATAGCTAGTGAGCACATTGATATCGTGATCGATTCCACAGGTAGTCCAGCAGCCGGTATTCGTCATGCTCTGCTTTGTTTTGATCATCGCAAGCACATCATCATGGTTAACGTAGAGGCAGATGTATTGGCAGGCCCTTTACTAGCACGTAAGGCGGCAGAGGCTGGTGTGATTTACTCTATGGCTTCTGGAGATCAGCCAGCACTCATCGCAGAATTAGTGGATTGGGCAAGGACGATTGGCTTAGAAGTGGTGTGTGCAGGTAAGGGAACTAAATATTTACCTATCTATCACCAGGCCACGCCCGATACTGTCTGGGGACATTATGGATTTTCTGAGGAACAAGTTGCTGGTGGTGACTTCAATGCACAAATGTTTAATTCATTTTTGGATGGAACTAAGTCAGCCCTCGAAATGGCCGCAGTATCAAATGCTTGCGACTTAATTCCTCCGAGCAACGGTTTAGAGTTCCCGCCTTGTGGAGTAGATGACTTGCCACACATTTTCCGACCAGTAGCTGAGGGCGGTATTTTGAGGCAAAAGGGAACTGTTGAAGTAGTGTCTTCAGTTGAGCGAGATGGACGTCCAGTATTCAGAGATTTACGTTGGGGTGTTTTTGCTGTGTTTGAAGCGCCTAGCCAATATGTGGTTGATTGCTTTGCACAATACGGCCTAAAAACAGATAGTACTGGTAAATATGCGGCGATGTATAAGCCTTATCACTTGATCGGTTTGGAGCTAGGTATCTCGGTTGCAAGTATTGCAGTCCGAGGAGAGGCTACTGGTGCAACTGGTGATTGGAAGGGCGATGTTGTTGCTACTGCTAAGCGCACGCTGAAGGCTGGTGAGAAATTAGATGGAGAGGGTGGCTTCACAGTTTACGGAAAACTGATGACTGCTACAGATTCACTCAAGCTTGGTGCCTTACCAATTGGTTTGGCACACAATATGGTTTTAAACAAAGAGATTCCATCTGGGAAGCCGGTATGTTGGAGTGATGTGGATTACGACGCTACTAAGCAAGCCATTCAATTTCGACGCGAAATGGAAAAAGTATTCGCTTAGGTCTTAGGTCGATATTGTGCGATGGTTCCAGATCAGCCAGATCCCTGAAGAGGCAATCAGAATCATGCCAACGACGCTTAAGCCATCGGGTAGTTCACCAAAAATCAGGTAGCCATAGCCAACCGCCCAGATCAGCTGTAAGAAAACTAAAGGGGTTAGTTTGTAGGGTCGCATTTTATAGAACGCTAGTACAACCAATAGATGGGCAATTCCGCCAAATAAGCCTATCAAACCAAATAATGCATATTCATATGCAGGTAATGTGGGAAGTGGAGCCGCAATCGGTAGTAATACAGTAGAGATCACAAGCCCAACGATGCCGCTATAAAAGAAAGTGGTGTATTCCGAGTCTTCAACTAGTTTTCTAGTCGATAGCTGAAAGATGGCATTGAGAAATGCCATGAGAACAAGTAGTAGCGCAGCTAAGTGAAAAATTGCCGAGCCTGGTCTGGCGATGAAGAGGATGCCCAAGAATCCTATTGCAGCGACCAACCAATCTTTTGGTCCAACGCGCTCACCTAATATAGGTCCCGATAGGATTGCCACCCAAATTGGAGCGGTGAATGTAATTGATGACGCCTCAGCTAAAGGCAGCCAATTGAGCCCTGCAAAAAATAAGGCTGCAGTTGCGACAAGCAAGCAAGAGCGAAAGAGTTGCAGGCCTAAATTTTGAGTACGCCAGAAATTTTTACCTAGGAAGTACCAGGCGATCGGAGCCGCAAGTAATAATTGACCAAAAAATCGAGACCACACTACAGCGATAAGATTAGTGTCTTGGACCAGAATCTTGGCCATTACATCTACTGTAGAAAAGCAAATTCCACTGAGAATAAAAAGGAAGACTGGCGATTTCACTCCGTAAGGACTCCAGCCTTAATGCATATCCATTCTTTAAAGAGCTTAATTTTTTGACTGTTTTTAGTATTCGAGCGATAGGACAAAAAATGAGTCCTATCGGTAGTGGGTAAAAAGATCCCCTTGCCGAGTTCAACCAACTCACCTCGTGAGAGCTCTCTTTCAGCAAACCGAACACTCTCAAGTACAGCCCCTATACCGTCCACGGCGGCTGATACTGAGAGGGCTGCACGATCGAATGACATCTTTCGGCTTGATGAATTTTTAAGTTGATTAATCTCAAACCACCGCTCCCAAGTATGGTGATTCAGTGAAGACTCGATGAGGGTTAACTTACTCATCAACTCTTCTACTGAAACTTTGGGATCAATTAAGTCTGGCGAACAGAGCGGCATAATTTTTTCTTCGCCTAGAGATAGGGATGTAATTCCGGGGCCTTCATGAGTTGATTGATAGGAGATGGAAATATCAATTTCTTGATTACGCAAAAGATCAATGGGCTCGGCGCCAGAAGTAAGTCGAATAGTAATATCGGGATTGTTTTTAATGAACTCCGGTAGCCTTGGGCTAAGCCACTTGGCAGCAAAACTAGGTGAACAGTGCAAAGCAAGAACTTGTGAACTTGGAGCGAGCGTCACCTCATTGCATGCCGCTTCAATGACATCAAACACTCTGGAAAGTGACTCTAAAAAACGTCGCCCTTCGGCCGTTGGTTCTACTTTGCGGTTCTTTCTTAGAAATAGTGGCTTACCAAAATAGTCTTCGAGCTCTCTAATTTGGTGGCTAATGGCTGATTGAGTGAGGTGCAGCTCCTTAGCAGCCAAGGTGAAGCTTTCAAGGCGTGCAGCCGCCTCAAAAGCCCGCAAAAGAACATAATTTGGTATTTTTCTCATGTAAATAGAATATACATGATTTATATTCATCTATTCATGAATACTTATCGTTTGTCAAAACCTTTAGGAAGGCTGATGATTACGGCTTAGTTATATTTTGAGTTTTCTCAAAATATCAAATTGACTTCATTTTAAAAAGGAATTCACATGGCTGCGGTGATGGAGAAAGAACGTAAATTGAACTTGGGCGATAGAGAGTCCATTTATCAACCTGAAGACAAATCCCAGATTTTTCCTTACCAGCCAAAATTCAAAAGCTTCGCTGAGGAGCGTCAGCATCTCAAGGAGCGATTAGTTGCTGCATGCAGAGCATTTGCCCTAGAAAAGTTCGATTATGGATTTGCGGGACATTTAACGGTTCGTGATCCAGAGCATCCAAATTTGTATTGGACCAATCCAATGGCTGTGCATTTTGATCAAGTAAAAGTTTCTAACTTAATTCTGGCAGATCATGAAGGCAATATTTTGGAAGGCAAACATGCACTCAATCGTGCTGGATTTGTGTTGCACGCAGCGGTTCATGAAAAGCATCCTGATATCGTGGCTATGTGTCATGCACATACAGTCTATGGAACAGCATTTGCAGCGCTAGGTAAACCACTAGATCCAATCTCTCAAGATGCTGCAGCATTCTTTGAGGACCATATGGTTTTAGCGGAGCAAGCTGGTCAAGTAGCAGTTGAGGATAATTCAGGCTATAACGTAGCGGGTTCATTAAAAAAAGTGAAAGCGATTATTCACCGCAATCATGGCTTGTTAACAGTAAGTCGTCATAGTATTGAGGCTGCAGCATTCTGGTTCATAGCCTTAGAGCGTTGCTGCAAACAGCAGATGATAGTTGAGGCAACGGGCATTAAGCCTGTGTTGTTATCTCCAGAAACCGCGCGTTACAGTCGTGAACATGTGGGTAGCGAGTATATTGGTTGGTTACATTTCCAGCCAATCTGGGGTTATCTAAAAGAAAACCAGCCAGATATGTTTGAGTAATTGAGTAGTTTTAGATATAGCTAGTTAATCAATTGGAGCACCATTAATGACAAGTAAACAGGAACAAGCGGAGAAAAAGGTCGGCGCATCCGCAGGGTCTGTAACACCCAAGAAATTAGTCCCTTATGGTGGCTATTACACCAATAAAGTTCCAGGACATGATCCTGAGCTAACAGAGGTGGGTCCTGGCACACCAACAGGCGAGTACATGCGTGGCTTTTGGCATCCAGTTTGCATGTCAATTGAATTAACTGACACACCAAAATTTTTAACTATCTTGTGTGAAGAGTTGGTAGCGTTTCGTGATGGTAGTGGCCGCATTGGGGTTTTACATGCTCACTGCGTTCATCGCGGCGCTTCACTAGAGTATGGGCAGATTCAAGATCGGGGCATTAAGTGTTGTTATCACGGCATGGTATTTGATGTAGACGGTACTTGTTTGAATGCGCCGTTCCCTAAGGGTGAAGAAGCGGAAGCAAAAAAATATGCATGCTCAATTCAACAGGGTGCCTATAAAGCTTTCGAAAGAAACGGCTTAGTGTTTGCATACATGGGCGCTCCTGATAAAGAGCCGCCATTTCCAGAGTGGGAGTCTGATTTCACGGTAGCTCCTGGCGATGAGCTTGTGCCATATAGTAATTTCCAACACTGCAATTGGTTACAAGTTCAAGACAATGCTGCGGATAACTTTCATACAGCTGAATTACATGCTGCCAAAAACGTAGTAGGTGGTCACTTTCAAGGTACAACCTTTGATGAGGTAGGCTCTCCAACAATGGAAGTGCATCCGGATATGCAGTTTGTGCCAATCCATGGTGGGCGAGGCTTGGCTTGTTCTGGTGCACGTCGTGTCAACAACGATAAATTGTTTATACGTGTTCAACATCAAGTGTTACCAAACCTCAGCTTGCACGCCTACACTTCTGAGGATGGCTCCAATAAGAAGCTATTTAGCCGCTTTCACATTATTCGCTGGACAGTTCCAGTCGATGACTTCAATAGCAAGATGATTGGCTGGCGTGTGATGGGCCCCGGCATTGATACCCGTGGAATCGGACAAAAAGAGCTGGTCGGATATGAATCAATCGACTTTTTGGATGGCCAAGTTGCCTTGAGAAGGGCTGAGCGTTTTGGTAAGCATACAATTAACGATATTGTGGACATTCCTGCTGATCACAGGGCACGCTCCAATTACAAGATGGCTCAATATGCGCCTGGTGATTACGAGGCCATCATTAGTCAAAGACCGATAGCAATCCATGCTCTAGAGAATCCTACTAAATTTGATGCGGGCCCTTATTTATTTAGAAAGATGCTGCGGGATGCCATTCGAGGCTCTAATCCAGCAGCAAGCGCAGAAGCCTTTGCTGAGTGGTTAAAGGAATTGAATGGTGCACCCAATAGTTATTGCTCTGGTAATGTATTTGAATTACCAATTGGTGCCACTACTGAAGATGAGGTAGCGCAAAGACGATTTGTTGCTAAAGGTGTGATTGCGATTCTCACGGAGAGTGAGCAGCACAAAGGCAAAGAGCGCACAGACTTTGTAAAGAAAAAAATGGAAGAGCTTGAGCAAACTGCAAAAGCACAATTTAAGCATTAATCTATAGATCTGAAGAGATGGGCTGCGATTGCAGCCCATTCTTTGTGTGGAGCGAGATAAAAAAGTGAATACAATTTCCAGTGTGGACTCTGAAGGACTAGTGATCGAGGTTCAGAGTACTGGCCAAAAAATAAGTGTCACGAGGGCCGAGTCAATCATCGATGCTTTGGCAAGATCAGGCATTGAGATCCCTACTTCTTGCCAATCAGGTTTGTGTGGTACCTGCAAGACAAGATATATCAGTGGTGATGTAGAGCACGGAGATTGTATTTTGAGTGATGTCGAGCATCAGGAGTATTTAACACCCTGTATCTCTCATATCAAAAGCGGAACACTGGTCCTTGATTTATAAAAAACGAAGTAATCAAAAAATATATGTCTTAGGTGCGGGTGCAGTAGGGTGTTACTTTGGTGGTATGTTAGCTCGAGCCCATCATGATGTTACTTTTATTGCAAGGCCTGAGCGTGCGGCGGCCTTGAATGCATCTGGTTTAGAATTGGATTGCAAAGCATTTCATGAGACAGTGAAAGTTAGAGCAAGTTCCGATCTTTCCATTTTGAGTGATGCGGATTTAGTTTTACTAAGCGTCAAGTCACTCGATACAGAGCGGACTATGGCAGATGTTAAGTCTATTTTGCCAAGTAAGGCAGTAATCCTCAGCGTGCAAAATGGTATAGCCAATATCGATATTGCCTCGAAAATAGTGGCCAACCCAGTTTATGCAGCAGTGGTCTATGTCGCAGCCGGTATGATCGGTCACAGAACTATGAAACACCATGGTAGAGGTGAGCTGCTGATTGGTAATATGAAAGAAAGTGCCTTAGGAGATGAGCAAAATCTGAAAGAGATATGCAAACTGTTTGAAGCCGCAGATGTTCCGTGTAGGATTAGCCCGCAGATTAAAAGAGACATGTGGCTGAAGTTTTTGGTGAACTGTTCTTTTAATGCTATTTCAGGAATTGGCCAGATTTCTTATGGGGAGATGGTTAAGTCTCCCGGCATTATCAAGCTGATTGAAGAAATTACTAGGGAGTTTTTGGCTATTGCCGCGTTTGAGAATGTCAACATCACTCTAGCAGAGGCGCTTGCCGCAAACGAGTCAATAGCGACCACTATGGTTACGCAGATTTCTTCTACAGCTCAAGATTTATCTAAGGGAAAAATGACAGAGATTGATTTCTTAAATGGCTATATTGTGGAGTTAGGTAAGCGCTATGGAGTCGCGACACCGTACAACGAATCTGTTCATGCCTTAGTTAAAATGCTCGAATCCCAAATTAAATAGAAGGGTTTGGTCCTTCAGCATCAATTTGTTTTTCCCAAGAGGCATTCATAAATGCTGGTAGCTTCATGCATTCATTAAATATCTTCATCAGTGTGGGGTAGGCCCTCATATCCATCTTGATGCTTAATGCATTGAAAATTTGAGGAATTAAGCAAATGTCGATCAAGCCGGGCTGATCTCCGCAAGCAAAGTGACCTACTCTTGCATCAGCGCTTAATTGTTTCTCAAGGCTATTTAATCCTAATACCATCCAGTGTTGATACCACGCCTCTTTCGATTCTATGCTGATACCTAACTTTTGAATTAGATATCGCAATACCCGTAAATTACTAATCGGGTGAATATCAATCGCGATATCCATCGCCAATGAGCGTACCCACGCTCTATCAATTGCATTCTTTGGCAAAAGTGATGGGCTTGGATGAGTCTCCTCAAGGTACTCAATGATGGCAAGAGATTGGTGGATGCTGTGAGTTCCGTCGCTATAAAGAGGTATCAAGCAATTGGGATTCTTGCGACTGTATTCAGGCGAAGATTGTTTCCCACCATTTTTTACGAGATGGACAGGAATCACCTCGTAATCAAGATTTTTTAAATTGAGGGCAATACGCACCCGAAAGGCTGCAGAGCTACGCCAAAAGCTATAAAGCTGAGTTTTCATAAAAGATTCCTTGGTGGCATTACCCTCAGTATATTAAGGAATTCATTGAGTGACTGGAGTTGGTGATTTAGACTAGTCACTATGGAGCAAATTAATTTCTGGATTGGCATCATTGGTACGGTGGCTTTTGCAGTCACAGGTGTTCTAGCTATTGCTGATCGGGGTGTTGATCTTTTTGGCGTCATGGTATTGGGTGTGATTACTGCCATTGGTGGCGGAACACTGCGTGACATCATGCTGGAAGTCCCTGCATTTTGGTCGATTGCGCAAATTTATATCTGGGTAGCCTTGGGTGCGTGCATCGTGACTTTTGTAGCGGAATCTTTTTTTACACAGCCGCAAATTTATCGCTGGATGCTCTATATCGATGGACTTGGCGCTGCTTTGTTTGGCATTCAGGGGGTCGATAAGGCTTGGAACTTAGGCTTTGGGTTGCCAGTTGCCCCCGTGATCCTGGGCGTAGTTACTGCGATTGGTGGAGGCTTGCTGCGCGACATTCTGGCAGGCAGAAAAACTTTATTGATGTCACATGAGTTGTATGCAATCCCCGTCACTTTGGGTTGCTGCATCTACGTTCTGATTTTGAATTTCCTCCCCGCATACATACTAGAGGGATCGGTGATGTGCATGCTTGCAATTTTTGGATTACGCGCAGCTGCCATTTACTGGAACCTGCGCGTACCCAAATTATTTATTACTAAAACGCGCTAACAGCACCATCACTACGTGGATCCCAACCGCCATGCAGTGTGCCTGATGGATCGCGAACAATACAACCGGCATGGCCAACGGTTTCATCAAAGGCATCGAGCATTTCAATCTCGTGTCCTAGAGCATGTAGCTCTTTAGCAACCCATGGACTAAAGCGTGACTCTAATTTCAAGCTGTCACTAGTTTGTCCCCAGGTTCTTCCGAGCAACCAGCGTGGACGACTGATGGCGTCCTGTGGATCAAGGCCATAGGTTGCCGTGCGGGTAAAGACTGCGCACTGCGTTTGGGGTTGACCATCACCACCCATCGTGCCGTAGACCATCGACCGACCATCTTTAAATAAAGCCATTGCTGGGTTCAGTGTATGGAATGGTTTGCGATAGGGCTCAAGGTGATTGAGTGTCTTTGGATCCAGCGAGAAACTGCATCCGCGGTTCTGCCAGTTCACACCAGATTTGGGTAATACGATGCCAGCACCAAACTCGTGATAAATACTTTGAATAAAGGAAACACAATTTCCATTGCCATCGATTACACCCATCCAAATCGTATCGGCTGGTCCTTTGCCTTGACCCCAAGGTAATGCCTTTTCAGGATCAATATTTTTTGCTAATTTCTTTAGGAATGCAGGAGCCAAGAAAGACTGCGCATTTCTTGTCATGTACGCTGGATCGGTCACAAATTGATCACGCACCTTGAATGCTTGTTTGGTAGCTTCAACGCAGTGATGAACATATTCAGCACTATCGACTTTGAATCGCTTGAGATTGAGTTGATCCAAGATGCCAATGATCATTAAAGACACAACGCCTTGGGTTGGTGGGGTCATGTTGTATACATTGCCCATGCTGTGCTTGAGCTCAAGCGGGTCAATCAGCTTCGCTTGATGGCGATGCAGGTCGGATAGTCTGAGGGGGCTACCGATCTCTGTCAGTTCTTTTGCAAGTAGTTCGGCTAAATCACCGCGATAGTAATCCTCTGTGCCCTTGCGAGAGATTTGGCGCAAGGTTTTTGCAAGACGCTCTTGTTTAAAGATGCTACCTACTTCAGGAGCCTTGCCATTAATTAAAAATGTCTCTGCAAATCCGGGAATGGGGCTTAACTCCACTCTCTTTTTTTCAGTCAAACTTGATTGACTGTGAGTTACCGGGACCCCAGCTTCAGCATAGTGAATGGCATCCGCCAATAAGCGGGAGAGTGGGAGCCTTCCGCCCAAGCCTTGTTTCGAAAGCTTTTGCGCTGCACCCCAGCCAGAAATAGTGCCCGCAACAGTATTGGCTGCAATGGCACCCCGAAACGGAATAGCTTTGGTGATTCCGCGCTCCGCGTACCACTGTTTTGTTGCTAAACCGGCTGCTGCACCGCAGGCATCAATTCCGCCCATAGCTTTACCAGGGGAGTGAACCACCCAGAAAGAGTCACCGCCAATGGAGTTCATGTGGGGATAAACAACGGCAATGGTCGCTGCTGCTGCAATCATTGCCTCTAATGCATTACCACCTTCACGCAGTACCGCTAATGCAGATTCAGATGCTAGTGAGTGTGGCGCTACCGCCATCCCTCGAATACCCCATTTTTGTTGCATTACTAAATCCCTTTGACTGCTGTCTCAATATGTATTGTTATTTATTCTCTCGTAGCTGACGTTCAATGTCAGAGCTCGAGTCTACTGTAATCTCATTTTGCTCTACACCGGCCAATGGATCAACCGATGGACCGCTAGCATCAAAGACGGCAGCAGGTTTATCAACAAAATACGTCACAGTTTCTGGGATAAAGATAATGATGGCGACTAAGATGAGTTGTAAGCCAACCCAAGGAAGCGCTCCATAGTAAATATCCGAACTTTTGAGAGACTTTGGTGCAACACCACGCAAGTAGAACAAGGCAAATCCGAATGGCGGATGCATGAATGAGGTTTGCATGTTTGCACCCAGTAGAACACCGAACCAAATGAGATCAATGCCAAGCTTTTCAGCAACTGGGGCTAACAAAGGGATGATGATGAAGGCGATCTCAAAGTAATCCAAGAAGAAAGCCAAGAAGAATACAAATAGGTTCACCGCAATTAAGAAGCCAACTTGACCGCCTGGTAGGCCAGATAGCAGGTTCTCAATCCACAGGTCACCATCCACCCCCCTAAATGCAAGACCAAATACGGTTGAGCCAATCAAGATAAAGATCACCATGGCATTGATGCGCATAGTGGAAGTCATTGCTTCCCAGACCAGTGGTTTATGCAGGCGCTTATTCATTGCCGCCAGAATGAGGGCGCCAACTGAGCCCATTGCACCACCTTCAGTAGGTGTAGCTAGACCCATCAAAATAGTTCCCAGTACTAAGAAAATTAGGGCAATCGACGGGACAATTCCCCAAAGAATTTTCTTAAACAACTTCCAATCAATTTTAGGGCGAGACTCTGGTGGTAGCGCCGGTACATCCTGCGGTCTAAAGATCGATAAAAAGAAAATGAACAAGCAAAAAAGTGTCACTTGAATAATGGATGGCCCAATAGCGCCTGCATACATATCGCCAACAGATTTACCTAACTGATCTGCCAGCACGATCAATACCAATGATGGAGGAATCAATTGGGTGATCGTGCCAGAGGCTGCGATCACACCAGTTGCTACTCGTGGGTTATAGCCGTAACGCAACATTACTGGTAATGAGATTAATCCCATGGCAATGACGGACGCTGCCACTGTGCCAGTAATAGCACCCAAAATTGCGCCAACAATAATCACTGCATATGCAAGACCGCCACGGATCGGACCAAATAATTGCCCCAAGCCCTCAAGCATGTCTTCTGCTAAACCACACTTTTCAAGAATGGCTCCCATAAAGGTGAAGAAGGGGATCGAGAGCAATAGATCATTTGAAAGAATTCCAAAGACCCTGTCTGGCAGTGCTTGCAAAAAGGTGGGCTGGAACATGCCCATCTCAATGCCGATAAAAGAAAAGAATAAGCCAACTGCGCCAAGTGAAAAGGCTGCTGGATACCCAATCAATAAAAATATAATTAAGCCCCCAAACATAATGGGGGCCATCAGATCATGACTAATCATTGCAAAGGTCTTTCGTACTTAGGATCGATTTTGATCACGCCAATAATGGCTGCGTATCGTTTGATAATTTCAGAGAGACCCTGAAGGGTCAGCAAGAAGAAGCCTAGAGTAATGGCACCTCGGACTGGCCAGCGAATCAGGCCGCCAGGATTGCTTGAGGTTTCATTCTGAATAATGGATGTGATGAAAAATTCCCAGGAGTAGTAGCCAATGATAATGGTCACTGGTAGGAAGAAAATAATGCCACCCCAAAAATCTAACCAAAGACGAACTCTGTTGGGATAGAGTGCATAGAGCACATCTACCCGAACATGTTCATTTAATCGAAACGTAGTAGCGGCACCAAACATCACCATTCCAGCAAACAAATACCACTGCGCTTCTAACCAGCCATTCGAACTGACATTAAAGCCGTACCGGATCAGCGCATTTGCGGTGCTGACCAGTACGGCAATTAATACCAACCAACTCGCAAAGACACCAAAACGGTCATTTAGGCGATCAACGAAACTTGAAAAAACTAATAATTGTTTTGGCATATCAACTTATCGGAAGGTTCTTATTTGACTGGGTTGCTTAGCATGAAGCTCATGAGGGTTTGCTCTGCAACCTTATTCCACAGCATTTGGTCGTTACGGAACTTCTTCCATGGCTCATAAATTTTCTTGAACGATGGATTTTTGGCAGCCTCTTCTTCATACATCTCGAACGCAGCAGTAGAGGCTGCTTTCATGATCTCAGTTGAGTAAGACTGGAGCTTGACTCCATTCTTGATGAGGCTTTGTAGGGCGATCGGATTTTTGTAATCGTATTCAGCCATCATGTCGATATTGCATTCTGCGCATGCGGAGGTAAATGCCTCTTGATATTGCTTAGGCAATTTTTCCCATTCCTTGATGTTGACGTACATGGAATACATCGAGCAAGCTTCCCACCATCCTGGGTAGTAGTAGTAAGGCGCAATTTTGTAAAAGCCTAATTTCTCATCATCATACGGACCAACCCACTCAGCCGCATCGATAACACCTTTTTCTAGGGCGGGGTAAATATCGCCGCCAGCGATTTGCTGAGGGATTGCGCCTAGGCGTGACATGACTTCACCACCCAAGCCTGCAATACGCATTTTTAGGCCTTTGAGGTCAGCAACTGTTTTGACGGGTTTCTTGAACCAGCCACCCATTTGTGTCCCGGTATTTCCTGCAGGGAAGGAGACGATGTTGTAGTCACGCAAGAATTCACGTTGGAGCTTTAATCCTCCACCCCAATACATCCAGGCGTTTTGCTGGCGTTGGTTCATGCCGAAAGGCACGGTGGTATCAAACGCAAAGGTTTTATTTTTTCCAACGAAGTAATAGCCAGCCGTATGAGTGCACTCAACAGTACCTTGTTGAACCGCATCTACCGTACCAAATGCGGGAACAATCTCGCCGGCACCAAAAATACGGATTTGAAACTTACCATCAGTCAGTGCGGCAACGCGCTTGGAAATATATTCGCCACCACCGTAAATCGTATCTAAGCTTTTTGGAAAGCTAGAGGCGCAGCGCCACTTCACTTCAGGCATGGACTGCGCAATTGCAGGAGCTGCTAGTACACCAGCAGCTGCGCCCAATGCAGTTTTGCTTAAAAAGTCACGTCTTTTCATTTGTATAGCTCCTTAATTAGTTATCTTTTTAGTGCGCTGCCAGATACTGACCGCTCTTGCCATTAAATCGGGATACCGTTGGATGCTCATTTACATTTGCACCTAAATTGGGCGGCTTGCAATATCTTGGTGCAAACGCCTGCTTAGAGAATGCATCGAATGCGTTGCAACAAATCCACATTTATGGGGAAAACCCCGATCTAATTTGATGGGGAATTACCCTAAGTAGTGGATTTCTTTGATTTTTTTCAAAGCATAATCGCCTAGTTGTTTTTTATTTAATAAAAATAGTTAGGAGCTACTGATGTCAACATCAACTAAAGCAGCCCCAATGACCGCTGAAGAACGCAAAGTTATTTTTGCTTCCTCTTTAGGTACGGTTTTTGAGTGGTACGACTTTTATCTTTACGGTTCATTGGCCGCGATTATGGCCAAGCAGTTTTTCTCTGGCTTAGATGCAGGTTCTGCCTTCATTTTTGCATTGCTTGCGTTTGCTGCCGGCTTTATCGTTCGCCCATTCGGCGCATTGGTATTCGGTCGCCTAGGTGATTTGATCGGTCGTAAGTACACCTTCTTGGTAACGATCATGCTCATGGGTGGCGCAACCTTCATCGTAGGCCTATTACCTAACTATGCAACTATCGGTGTTGCTGCCCCAGTGATCTTGATCGCATTGCGTATGCTTCAAGGTTTAGCTTTGGGTGGTGAGTACGGTGGTGCTGCTACTTACGTGGCGGAGCATGCTCCTCACGGTAAGCGTGGCGCATACACAGCTTGGATTCAAACTACAGCAACATTAGGTTTGTTCTTGTCCCTACTCGTGATTTTGTTCACACGTGAATTTACAGGTCCAGACTTCGACGTTTGGGGCTGGCGTGTTCCATTCCTTTTATCCATCTTGTTGTTGGCCGTTTCTGTTTACATCCGTTTATCGATGAACGAATCTCCAGCTTTCAAGAAGATGAAAGATGAAGGCAAGTTGTCTAAAGCGCCTTTGACAGAGTCATTCGGTCAATGGAAGAACTTGAAGATTGTGATCTTGGCATTGTTTGGTCTGGTTGCAGGTCAAGCAGTGGTTTGGTACACAGGTCAGTTCTATGCTTTGTTCTACCTCACTCAAGTATTGAAGGTAGATCCTAAGACTGCGAACTTGTTGATTGCTGCTTCATTGGTAATCGGTACACCATTCTTTGTGATCTTCGGTTCTTTGTCAGACAAGATTGGCCGTAAGGTCATCATCATGGGTGGCTTGTTGCTCGCCATCATTCTGTACATCCCGAACACACCAGTTTCCTTGTTTAATGGCTTAACCCACTTTGCTAACCCAGCGTTAGAAAAGGCAATGGCGACTGCACCAGCAAGTATTACTGCTGATGTGAACGAATGTACTTTCCAGTTCAACCCAACAGGTACTGCGAAGTTCACTAGCTCTTGCGACATTGCAAAGCAGGTGATGGCTTCTAACTCTGCAAGCTACACAACTATTGCTGGCCCAGCCGGTGGTACTGCTGTTGTGAAGATTGGCGACACAGAGATTCAGGGCTACTCCGCTAAGGGTATGGCTCCAGCTGATGCGAAAGCAAAAGATGCTGAGTTCAAGAAAGCGATTCGTGATGCATTGAATGCTGCTGGTTATCCTGCAAAGGCTGACCCTGCTGGCATCAACCATGCAGCAATTCTTGGTATCTTGGTAATTTTGGTGATCTTGGTAACCATGGTTTATGGCCCAATTGCAGCGATGTTGGTTGAGTTGTTCCCAACCCGTATTCGTTACACCTCTATGTCCTTGCCATACCATATTGGTAACGGTTGGTTTGGTGGCTTGATGCCAACAATCGCCTTTGCCTTGGTTGCGCAAAACGGTAATATTTACTACGGTCTCTGGTATCCAATCATCATCGCTACGGTGACATTGGTAATCGGTACACTGTTTATTAAAGAAACTAAAGACGTAGATATTTACGCTAAAGACTAAGTTTCATTAGTCTGTTTCAAAAACTAAACCCGACCACTCTGTGGTCGGGTTTTTTATTGCCAAAAATCAATCACAACAATTAATCCCAAAGATCTTTTTGATTGCCCCGATTAAAGAGGGCTTGATTTTGATCCGCAATGGATGTCAGTCTTTGACCTGGCAGTACTGTAATTTCAGCACCAGCTGCGAGTGCACCAGTTTGATTGACGCGTAGATACCATCCACTAAAGCCTGATTGCAACATCGCCTTGGCTGCACCCTTGTATTTCATTTTGGCGTTGAACTTAAAGCAGGGTTCGCGTAGCTTGACTACAGTAAATTCAAGGGTGCCAATACGCATTTGATCCCCAACAAATATCTCATTTTCTAGCAAGCCTTCAATCGTGAAGTTTTCACCCAAAGAACCTAGGGGGAGATTGACTGATTTTTTGGTTTCGCGGGAAAGTAGTTTATTCCAAAAAGCATAGTGCTCTATTGGATAGACGTAAATCGCTTTTTCAATGCCGCCATGCACTGATAGGTCGGCTTGCTCATCGCCCGCAACACCAAGGCGAGTGATTTCAATTGGAGTGGCGGAGCTCAGGTTGCTAATAGATTGTTTATTGATAGCTGAGGCTACAGTTGAATAGTTTGGGTGATGGGACCCAAAGAGCGGCATCACTTTGCCGGTGGATATGGAGAGTAGTCGCATAAGTGTAGTTGGCTGATAAGATGAAATGAACTCAGAAAGTAAATGATGCCTTTGTATAGATTATTCATAGTAGCAATTCTTTGGGCACTTACCAGCCAGATAGCATTTGCTAAGTGGGATGAGGAGCGGGATGTCACCACTAATGGCAAAGATGAATTGGTCTACTATTTCAAGACAAATGATCTGGGGCAAAAGCTGGTCTTAGATAAGTACGTCAAGCGCCTGATTTTTATTCAGTCTGACCGCCTGTATAAGCGCACTATTCGGCTGATTAAAGTAGATGGGCAATCCATTGAGGTGATGAGCGACCCTTTTTCGCGCTTCCCAGAGCAAACCGCCATCACTTTTGAAAACAAAGATGAGGTCTTGAAGAAACTCTTTTTATCCACAAAGATTGAAGTTTTCGTACGCTATAACCGGGATGAGGCGGTGAGTACCTTTCAGATTAAGTAAGACTGCGCCTCCTTATTGGTGGTGATTGTGCAGGGGTTTTGCTGATGTACATATTTTGTAATGGGATTAAGATGACTTATCTTTTTAAAGGGGTTTGGTATGTCATATCCAGAAAACGATCTTCTTAGTCGACGTAATGCGATTAAGCTCGGTGTTGCATCACTCTCCTCGGTGGGGATGGTTTCTGGTGTTCAGGCCCACAAGTTGGGCGACTCAATTCAGACTCCTTTTGTGGTTGCGCAAACGCTCATACCCATTGCGGGAAGTGATGCTGAATTTCCTGTGCGTCGTGTTTACTGTATCGGTAGAAACTATGCAGCCCATGCACGTGAGATGGGATCTGACCCTGCTCGGGAGCCACCATTCTTTTTTCAGAAGCCAACAGATGCCATTCAGTTCGTAGCGCCAAATAGGCTAGTAGATCATCCTTATCCATCGCTTACTAAAAACTATCACTATGAGGTTGAGTTGGTTGCAGCTCTCAATAAGGGCGGAAAAAATATTCCTGTAGAGAGGGCGCTGGAACATGTGTTTGGGTACGCCTTGGGTTTAGATATGACGCGCCGTGATTTACAGCGCTTTATGGGTGACCAAAAAAAGCCCTGGGAAATCGGTAAATCTTTTGACAATTCAGCTCCTATTGGACCGATTTTTCGAGTGGGTCAGGTGGGTCACTTTACTAAAGGCACGATTTCACTTTCTGTAAACAGTGTTGTCAAACAGAGGGCCACTTTAGATCAAATGATTTGGTCGGTAGCAGAGCAAATTGCTAAGCTATCCGAGGCAAATGAATTGTTTCCCGGCGATATCATTTATTCTGGCACCCCTGAGAATGTTGGGCCAGTAATTCGTGGCGATGTTATTCGATGCACTATCGATAATTTGCCGGAATTAAGTATTAAGATTGTCTAATGGGCTGGGTGTATGGGGTCAAAGTGGATAAATTGAGCATTTTGATCAAATAAGCTAAAATCTGTCCTTCGGCGATTTAGCTCAGTTGGTTAGAGCGATGGAATCATAATCCACAGGTCCGGGGTTCGAATCCCTGAATCGCCACCAAATCAAGAGGCCATTGCCCACCGGCAGTGGCCTTTTTCTTAGGTAATTTTGCTTGGAGCTGATCGATGGCTAAATTTTGGAATTTCGTGCTTTTCCAAGTCGGTTGGTTTGCTTGCATTATTGGCGCGGCTAATGAGCAGGTTTTATGGCCCGTCATCGGCACTCTCTTGTATCTTGGAATACATATTTGGCGTTCGGAGCACTCAAAGCTAGAGCTCAAGCTAATATTCAAGGCTCTTATATTTGGAGTGAGCGCTGACACACTTATAGCTAATTTAGGCTTTCTAAACTTTAAAGATGCTTGGCCTAGTGTCTACCTATCCCCATTTTGGATGTGGACCCTATGGGCATTGGTAGCCAGCACTGTTAACGGATCCTTATCTTGGTTACGTGGCAGGCCATGGTTGGGAGCAGTTCTAGGAGCAATAGCGGGTCCAATGTCTTATGAAGCAGGCATTCGGATGGGGGCAGGTTCTTGGGGGCCCAATGGGCAACTAGGAGGCCTAATCCTTTTGGCAATCGTATGGGGTGTTGCTATGCCACTATTTTTCCATTGGCATAACCGTCATGTCAGTGCAAATCTACGACAGAATCAGTAAATTCTTTTTAAAAGCCACTTGCAAATAGTACTGTTTTTATATACAGTAAGTTATATGTTGACAAAAAACTCAAAAAACTCAAAAAACAGCCTAACAAATAGTGAAAAGGGATTAAAAATGGCCTTGGACGATAAGAGAAAATCAGCCTCATCCGAATTTGACGGTATGAGCGGAGATAAGCAAAAAGCATTGACTGCAGCCTTAGCGCAAATTGAGAAGCAATTTGGTAAGGGCTCAATCATGAGATTGGGCGATGCAGAGATTCATCAGGACATACAGGTGGTTTCCAGCGGTTCATTGGGTTTAGATATTGCACTTGGAGTGGGCGGTTTAGCCCGTGGGCGCGTCATTGAGATTTACGGCCCAGAGTCTTCAGGCAAGACCACCCTGACTTTGCATGCGATTGCAGAGATGCAAAAGATAGGCGGAACTTGTGCCTTCATCGATGCGGAGCATGCTTTAGATGTTCAATACGCCTCACGCTTAGGTGTAGATGTTAATAATCTGTTGATCTCCCAACCGGATACTGGCGAGCAAGCATTGGAAATTGCAGATGCCTTGGTGCGCTCAGGCTCTATCGATTTAATCGTGATTGACTCGGTAGCAGCCTTGGTTCCGAGGGCTGAGATCGAGGGCGATATGGGCGATTCATTACCTGGCCTCCAAGCCCGTCTGATGAGCCAAGCCTTACGTAAATTGACTGGTGCGATTAAGCGCACCAATACGACCGTCATCTTCATTAACCAGATCCGTATGAAAATTGGCGTGATGTTTGGTTCACCAGAAACTACAACTGGTGGTAATGCGCTGAAGTTCTACGCCTCTATGCGTCTAGACATTCGTCGTATTGGTAGTATCAAAAAAGGCGATGAAGTTGTTGGTAATGAGACGCGCGTGAAGGTAGTTAAGAACAAGGTATCTCCGCCATTCCGCGAAGCAATATTTGACATCATGTACGGCGCTGGAATTTCTCGAGAAGGTGAAATTATTGATATGGGTGTTGAGGCTGATATCGTTGAAAAATCAGGGTCTTGGTACGCCTATAACGGTGATCGCATTGGTCAAGGAAAAGACAATGTGCGTGAGTTCTTGAAAGAGAATCCTGCCATTGCTCAAGATATCGAAGCCAAGATTCGTGCGAAATTGGGTGTAAAGACAGGCACAGCAATAGTCAGTGATGTTGTGAGCGAAGAAGAGGAAGCGTAATTCTTCGATGTCAGAATTAGGTAGTGCTGTTCAAAAAAAGAAGAAACAAAGCCCGAGTCTCAAAGCTCGGGCTTTGCGCCTTTTATCCATGCGCGAGTACAGCCGTAAGGGATTGGCCACTAAGCTTGCGGAGTCTACAGCAAGGTCATTGAAGTTCAACCCAACTTTAGAGGATGGAGATATACCAGTCACAGGTATACCTCTTGCGACTCAGATAGAAGCTGTTTTAGATGATTTTGAGGCTCGCGGCTGGCTTTCTGATGAGCGTTTTGCAGAGGCCCTTGTTAGACGACGTAGTGAGCGGTATGGCACCCGAAAAATACAGGACGAACTCACCCAAGCTGGCGTGGATAGCGCAAAGACGGTAAATCTCCTTAGGAAGCTCAAAGAGACTGAATACCAACGCGCTCACGAATTATGGTTGCGTAAATTTGGAGCTTTAGCGACAGAGCAAAAAGAGCGGGCTCGGCAGTATCGTTTCCTGGCGTCTAAGGGCTTCAGTTCGGATGTGGTCTCTAGGGTGGTGGCGGGGCGGTCAAACTAGGGCAATTACGGAGCAGATAGAGCATGTTGCCGCATTGCAGCATGATAGACTTACGCAGTCGGTCAAGTCGCTCCCATTTATTCAGATGAACTACTTAGGGTTGTTTATTGGGTAGGTAGGTGATCAAGGCAAAAACCGGTTTTACTAATCCTCATCGCTTGCAAAAAAGATACCGTTTCGGGAGTAATAATGAAAATTCACGAGTACCAAGGCAAAGAGCTACTGCGCCAATTTAATGTGCCTGTTCCAAACGGCATCTCTGCATTTAGTGTTGATGAGGCAATTAAAGCTGCCGAAAAGCTTGGCGGTCCGGTATGGGTTGTTAAAGCACAAATTCATGCAGGTGGTCGCGGTAAAGGCGGTGGTGTGAAATTGGCACGCAGTATGGACGAAGTGAAAAAATACGCTTCTGAAATTTTGGGTATGCAGTTGAAAACTCATCAAACAGGCCCAGAAGGTCAAAAGGTAAATCGTCTTTTAATTGAAGACGGCGCAGACATTAAAAAAGAGTACTACTTTAGTATCGTTACCGATCGTGGCACACAGAAAAATGTGATCATGGCGTCCAGCGAAGGTGGTATGGATATTGAAGAGGTTGCAGAATCTCACCCAGAAAAAATTATTAAAGTGTTTGTTGACCCCTTGATTGGGTTGACAGATGCTGATTGTCAGATCATTGCAAAAGGCATTGGCGTTCCAGATGCATCTATTCCAATGGCAAGCGACGTATTTAAAAACTTGTACAAAACCTATTGGGAAACCGATGCTTCATTAGTGGAGATCAATCCATTGATTCTTGAAGGCAACGGGAAGATCAAGGCACTTGATGCCAAATTCAATTTTGATCCAAATGCTTTATATCGTCATCCAGAAATCGTAGCTTATCGCGATATCGATGAAGAAGATGCGGCTGAGATCGAGGCTTCTAAGTTTGACTTAGCCTACATTTCACTAGACGGCAACATCGGATGCTTAGTAAATGGTGCGGGCTTGGCAATGGCTACGATGGATACTATTAAGTTATTTGGCGGCGAGCCAGCAAACTTCTTGGACGTTGGTGGTGGTGCAACTGCAGAGAAAGTAACAGAAGCTTTCAAGATCATGCTCAAGAACAAGAGCGTTGAAGCAATTTTGGTAAATATTTTCGGCGGCATTATGCGTTGCGATGTGATTGCTGACGGTGTAGTTAAAGCATGTAAAGCAGTGAACTTAACTGTACCTTTGGTTGTGCGTATGAAGGGTACTAATGAGGAGTTGGGGAAGAAGATTCTTGCAGACTCTGGTTTACCAATCATTAGTGCCGATTCAATGGCAGAAGCTGCCACTAAGGTAGTTGCTGCTGTTGCGAAAAACAAATAATCAAGGAAATCAATATGTCTATTTTGGTAAATAAAAATACTCAAGTAATTACCCAAGGTATTACTGGTAAGACTGGGCAATTTCATACAGAAAAGTGCCAGGAATACGCAAATGGTAAAAACTGTTTTGTTGCTGGCGTTAATCCTAAAAAAGCAGGCGAGTCTATTTTTAATATTCCAATTTATGGAACAGTAAAAGAGGCCGCAAAGCAAACTGGTGCCACCACTTCAGTAATTTATGTTCCGCCTCCTGGTGCGGCTGCTGCTATTTGGGAAGCTGTTGAGGCTGACCTCGATTTTGTGATTTGTATCACTGAAGGCATTCCAGTTAAGGACATGTTGGAAGTGCGTAACAAGATGCATGCAAAAGAAGCTGCTGGTGGAAAGAAGACTTTATTGCTTGGCCCAAATTGCCCTGGAATCATTACGCCAGATGAAATCAAAATCGGCATCATGCCTGGCCATATTCATAAAAAGGGTCGTATTGGTGTAGTGAGCCGTTCAGGTACCTTAACGTATGAAGCAGTCGGTCAATTGACAGCGATTGGTCTAGGCCAGTCCACAGCGGTAGGTATTGGTGGTGACCCAATCAATGGCCTGAAGCATATTGATGTGATGCGCATGTTTAACGAAGATCCAGATACGGATGCGGTTATCATGATCGGCGAAATTGGTGGTCCAGATGAAGCTGAAGCAGCGCGCTGGTGTAAGGCCAACATGAAAAAGCCTATTGTTGGCTTTATCGCTGGTGTAACAGCGCCTCCCGGGAAGCGGATGGGCCATGCGGGCGCTTTGATTTCAGGTGGTGCGGATACAGCGGATGCAAAGCTTGCCGTGATGGAAGAATGTGGCTTTAAGGTAACTAGAAACCCATCAGAAATGGCTGCTTTACTCAAAGCTATGTTGTAATCAGAAGATTCATGCCGATTCATTGGCATGAATTTTGTAGCTTCTTGTAGTTAAAACTAAAATATAAAAGTACGGAGACATCATGGATTTTTCAGCATTTTCAGATGCAGCCTTTTGGGCGGCATTACTTTCAATCATCGTGGCGAATATTTTGCTGTCTGGGGATAACGCAGTGGTGATCGCGCTGGCATCACGCAATCTACCACCTGCCCAGCAAAAAAAGGCTATCTTTTGGGGTAGTGCCGCAGCCATCATCTTGCGCGTTGTTTTAACGATTACTGCAGTTGCTCTATTAACGCTGCCATATTTAAAAATCGTAGGTGGCCTGCTATTGCTCTATATCGGTATTCAGTTGTTGTCTGATAGTGGCGGTGAAGAACACATGGAAGCCAAGACCAGTATTTGGGCAGCCATTCGTACGATTTTGATCGCTGACTTAGTGATGAGCTTAGATAACGTTTTAGCCGTTGCAGCAGCAGCTCAAAAAGGCCCTGAAGAAACTCGTCTCTTACTCTTGATTATTGGTTTGGCAATGTCTATTCCATTGATTATTTTTGGCAGCGCTATGTTGCTAAAGGTAATGGAGCGTTTCCCAATCATCATCACTATTGGTGCAGGGCTTTTAGGTTTCTTGGCTGGTGGCATGTTGGTCGACGATCCTGCGATCAAAGATAGCATTCAGGCTGCGCTAGGTGATGCGAAGCTAGGCTTTGAAGTGGTTGGTATAGCGATTGTGATTTTGGTTGGTACCTATTTCAAGAAAAAGAACGCAGCTAAAGAAGCGCATTAATTTTTCTTTCGCATTAATCAGAAAAGCCGGCCTTCCAAGCCGGCTTTTCTTACATTTGGACACCTTGAGTTTGTTGGGTATAGACTGGATGATGAGGTATTTAACCTCAGGAGCTAATCACCATGCTTACGCAAGATCAACAGCAAGAATCGGGTTTTACCTTAATCGAGGTGATGGTCGTTGTGGCCATCATTGGTATTTTGGTTGCCGTTGCAGTTCCACAATATCAAGATTACATCGCCCGTAGTCGTATCGTAGAGGGTATGAATCTTTCCTCTAGCGCAAAACTGGCTGTGACAGAAGCTTTTGCCAGTAGAGGTACGGTGCCGATGGATGAGGCAACTAGCGGCTCATTTACCTTTGTGCCAACCCGCAGCGTGAAGTTAATTGAGATTACACCTTCGGGCGCCATTGCCATCGATTATCAAAACAATGTCGCTCCAAATAATAAAAATACATTACATCTCATCCCAACGAATGATCCAGATGCGAATGTTCCTAAGGCAATCGATTTATCCAAGTCAGAGGGATCGACTTGGGCTGGTGGATGGTCTTGCCGCTCTTTTGAAACGAATCTGCTGCCTCAACTATTGCCTTCTGAGTGCCGCATCACGAAGTAGCCAAATTATCAGTGCTTCATAAGAAATTAAGTCGCCCTAGGGCGACTTAATTATTTGTATGGTGAGCTTTTCTATTAAGACTTCCACTCTTCTCCAGAAAGTGGATGTCACCCATCACCATGTCTATCTCTCTATCCGCATACTAGCTAAAAGTAGGGGCGTCCCATTACACTTTTCTATAATCTGATCCACACTATATCGCCACCGCTATTTATTAAAAAGGGTTCTATCTGGCTAACCACCCCCACCTAATTTTGCTCAAACGAATAGCTATTTAGTAAAGGAATGTTAAGTTATAACCTTATCTTAATCATAAGTGTGATGGCCATAAAATACCTGTCATGAATCCCCAACTTCAAACAGTACTTCAGCAAGCCATCCAAGCCTTTCAGGGTGGAAATTTTGATGGGGCTGATTTAATCCTGCAGGAAGTTCTGCAAAACGATATCAACAATGCCGATTCTGTTTTTGAATTAGGTATTGCTTATGCAAAAGCCAATAGATTTATGGAGGCATCAGCCGTCTTTTCCTGCCTACAGGCCTATAAAAATGATGATGTGAGGATTCCGTATAACTTAGGCCTTATTCATTCATTACAGGGTAAGCATCAATTTGCGCTAGCTGCTTATGATTTAGCGCTAAAAATTAAGCCCGACGATGTCGATGTGCTTGTTAATAAAGGCTCAACTTGTAACGATATTAAAAATTATGTTTTAGCGTTAGATGTCCTAAAAAAGGCAATCCAGTTAAGGCCCGATATTCCTGAAGCTTGGTCCAATAAAGGAATTGCATTAAATAATTTAAATTTATATCTGGAGTCCATCAATGCCTATAACGAGGCTATTAAGCTTGCTCCGAGCTATCATGAAGCATGGTCAAATAAAAGTGTGCCCCTCAACAAGTTAAAACGATTCTTAGAGGCTTCTGAGGCATGCGATAAAGCGCTAACCCTAAAACCTGACTACGCTGAAGCTTGGATGAATAAAGGGGTGACCCTACAAGAACTAAAGCGTTATGACGAGGCTATTGCTCACTACGATAAAGCGCTAACCCTAAAACCTGATTACGCTGAAGCTTGGATGAATAAAGGGGTGACCCTACAAGAACTAAAGCGTTATGACGAGGCTATTGCTCACTACGATAAAGCGCTAACTCTAAAACCTGATTACGCTGAAGCTTGGACGAATAAAGGGGCGTCTTTGCATGAACTAAAGCGTTATGACGAAGCTATTGCTCACGATGAAAAGGCTCTTAGCCTGAAGCCCGATATTGATTGGGTGTCTGGATACTTACTACATACTAAGATGAAAATATGTAGCTGGTTAGGTTTGGCGGAATCTTTGGAGGATATTTCCAAAAAAATAGTTGCGAATGAGAAAGTTACTAATCCCTTTCCGCTACTTGCATTGACAGATAATGCTTCACTTCATAAACAATCTGCTGAAATTTATATCCAATCAAGATATCCATTTAATCCTGTTTTAGGATCTATTCTTAAGCGGCCTCAGAGTCAAAAAATCCGAGTGGGTTACTTTTCAGCAGATTTTCATAATCATGCTACTGGGTATTTAATGGCCGAGCTTTTTGAGTTGCACGACAAAAGTCAGTTTGAATTAGTCGGCTTTTCATTTGGCCCAATAGCAAATGACGAAATGCGCCAGCGGCTAGAAAAGTCGTTTGATCAGTTCATTGAGGTAGGTAGGAAGTCTGATGTTGAGGTTGCCAAGCTAAGTAGGGATTTAAATATCGACATTGCAGTTGACTTAAAAGGGTTTACCCAAGACGCAAGGACAGGCATATTTTCTTATCGTGCAGCACCAATTCAAGTAAATTATCTTGGTTATCCCGGCACTATGGGTGCTGATTACATCGATTACATCATTGCTGATAAAACTCTGATTCCACTAGATTCTCAACCATGCTATTCAGAGAAGGTCATCTATTTGCCCAACAGCTATCAGGTTAATGATAGGAAGCGTTTTATTTCAGACGGACTCCTGACAAGGCAAGAGTTGGGTTTACCTGAACATGGGTTTGTATTTTGTTGTTTTAATAATAACTACAAGATACTGCCTGAAACTTTTGATGGGTGGATGCGTATATTAAAGGCAGTGGAAGGGAGTGTTTTATGGCTCTTTCAAGATAATTCTTGGGCGTCTGAGAATCTTAAAAAAGAAGCTGACAAACAAGGTATTGCGGCCGATAGGCTAGTGTTTGCTGAACGTTTGCCTTTATCTGAGCATTTGGCTCGCCATCGTCAGGCGGATTTGTTTCTTGATACGCTACCTTACAATGCCCATACCACTACTAGCGATGCCTTATGGTGTGGATTGCCAGTTCTCACTTTAATGGGGGAATCTTTTGCTAGTCGCGTATCAGCAAGCTTATTAAATGCAATTGCTCTACCTGAGCTCATTACAACCAATCAAGAAGAGTATGAATCTTTGGCGATTGACCTTGCAATGAATCCCAATAAGCTTGCAGATATTAAAAATAAGTTAGCCAACAATCGTTTGACTACCCCTCTGTTTGATACGTCACTCTTTACTAAAAATATTGAGGCTGCTTACATTAAGATGATGGAGCGGTATCAGGCGGATTTGAAACTAGACCATATATCTATTGCTCAGGCGGGATTTTCAGTATTGCAATAGCCAGTTACTCTTCATCGCTCAGATTTAACTGCCTATACTCGGGAGTCGGTCTTTAATATGAACTCGTGCTTGCCATTTACCTCTTTTTGTTAGGGCAGGATTAGGCCAAGAGTGTTTCGATTCTCTCGTTATTGTTTTACAGGTTAGTGACCACTAGGTCGCTTTCCATTCCCCAGACTTACCACCACTCTTCTCTAGTAGGTGGACATCACCCATCACCATCCCTCTATCGACGGCTTTCGCCATATCGTAGATTGTGAGAAGGGCAACTTGGACTGCAGTAAGCGCTTCCATTTCAACGCCTGTGGGGCCGGTCGTTTCGGCTCTCACTTGGCAAGTAATGCTGCTGGTATCTTTGTTTAGATCAAAATCCAGGCTGACGTGGGTCAGTGCCAAGGGGTGACAAAGAGGGATCAAGTCAGAAGTCTTTTTAGAGGCCTGAATGCCGGCTATTCGGGCGATACCCAAAACATCCCCTTTTTTATGGGTACCTGCCTCAATCATACAAAAGGTTTCTGGGAGCATGGTGATCTTGCCAGAAGCAACCGCAATTCGGTGGGTATTAGGCTTATCGCCAACGTTGACCATATAGGCTTGGCCGCTAGCATCAAAATGAGTTAGTTTGTTCATGGGATAAGTTTTACCATATAGGGATGCAAGTCATAAAGACATCAAGGGGTATATCGTTTTTTAGACGAATTTTGGCTACTCAGCTCATTCTGAGCTTGGCCTGGCCAAGTGCTGGTTTCGTGTATGCGGCTGGACCTGCACCTTCTTCGGTAACGGGAGATGTATTGGTGCAAGGAGAGTCAGCTGCCTTGCAAAACTTGGGTAGAGCGGTCCAGTCGCCTGACGCCCGCTCCTCAAACCTGCCATCACGCAATGCGCCTCTAAGCCAACCCAGTTTCGTACTCCCGGATATGGGTGACCCTGGTGGCGATAGCTTGAGCCGCATGGATGAGAAAAAGTATGGCGAAATGATCATGCGTCAGATTCGTCCGGATGCGGATTATTCAAATGATTTACCGATCTATGACTATTTAAATCAAATGGAGCGGCGCTTATTGCAGGCGGCAAAACGTCTGCAATTGGGTGGTGCTAATGAGCAGGGTAGTGGCGCCTATAACTTTGAGGTATTTGCCGTTAAAGACAGCAGTATTAACGCATTTGCATTGCCTGGTGGATTTATTGGTTTTCATACGGGATTGTTGGTAAGCGCTGAAACAGATTCAGAAGTAGCTTCAGTTATGGGTCATGAGACCGGTCATGTTTTACAACGTCACTTAGCTCGCCAGATGGATAGGCAGACTACCAATACGATGATTGCCCTCGCTGGCATATTGTTGGGCGCCTTAGCTGTATCACGTAACCCGGGCGCTGCTTCTGGTTTGATGCAGGGTGGTCAAGCGATAGCAGTGAATAATCAACTCTCCTATTCAAGAGATGCTGAGCGCGAGGCTGATCGTATTGGCTTTCAGATTTTGGCGGCTAGTGGCTATGACGTTAATGGCGCACCAGGTTTTTTCCAGCGCCTACAAAAGGCGACGGGCATTATGGATAGCGGTGTGCCGTCTTATGTGCGCACCCACCCATTAACCACTGATCGTATTGCGGATATGCAAGATCGTACTCGTAATATCGCCAACAGAAATGTACCTACGGCAGTAGAGTTTTATTTCATCAAAGCACGCGCTCGTATGGAGCAATCTGGAAGTTCTAGCCAGATGTACGACTTAAAAAATACCTTTGAGGGTTTGAGTAAACAGTCAGCCCCTGGCAAGCAAATGGAAGGTTTTTATGGGCTTGCGCTCGTTGCTCTAAAGCAGGGTAAGTTCGATCAAGTTTCAAGCCATTTGCAACAAGCACGTAACCTAGCCAATAGCGTTAGCGCGCCAGGATCAACCATCCTACGCCAAAGCCTCTCCTTAGACATCACGGCTTCCGAGTTGGCATTAGCCAGAGGAAAAGGTGATGAGGCTTTGCAAATTGCCCAAGTCACTTTAAGAGCTTTCCCGCAATCCTATGCTGCGGGAGCAGCGATGATGAATGCGTATCTGAAACTAGGTCGTACCAATGACGCCATCACCTGGTTAAAGGCGCGTACTAGAGCGCAACCCAATGAGGTGGTGTGGTGGACCATGTTATCTAATGCCTATGATCAGGCAAAGAATATACCGATGCGCCATTACGCTCTTGGAGAAAAGTATGCGCTTGAGGGTGCATGGCCATCAGCGATTGAGCAACTCAAGATTGCTAGATCTTCTGGTGGGGCAGATTTCTATCAGGCCTCTAGCATTGATGCACGTCTTCGTGAAATGCAAAAGCAATATCAAGAGGAATTGAAGGAGCAGGGAAAAAATATGCCCGGCTAATTAATTGTTTGGTACTTTGATGAAATTAAAGCGATTGGCCAATTCATTAGAGTGAATGGGTTCAATGGGTAGTTGATTACCTTTCCATTGCCATGAGCCTCTGAAGCTACAGGCATCTTCTTGAACCTGAGATTGCTCTGAAAAGAAATCTAAATCATGATCGTGCAGGAGTGCAGCAGATAGAGATTCTGTTTTAGTAAATACCGCGCCGTTGATTTGATCAGAGAATGATTGTTGAAATAATCCAGTGATATAGATATTTCCTTTTTCATCACTCAGGGCACCCTGCGGTTTTATTTCCGTGCCGCACTGGGTTAATAGTTGAGGACCACTTTCGCTCGGAAAGATTCTAGCAATGAATGGCGTGGTATCTAGCGTAACAAAAACTCGTTGTGGCCCATTTTGGAAAAAATATCTACCCAAAGAGTCGTGCGCGTAATTTCTGGAGATAAATTCATTCAGTGCCGTGTGCTGAATCAGGTTCCCGGCTAGTTGATTGGCTTGGGCAAATTCATTACGCATGCGCCATTGACCGCGACGATCAAGAGCTAACCAGCCAAAGCAGTGCGGGACATTTGGCCACTTAATCAGTGACCGAAGAACTTGCTCATCCATGAGACGGTAATCGGTAGGGCATTGCTAGTTAATGCAGTCCATGTGGAGTTGAGGGCGCATCAAACGTATCCTCCGTGGAGTGACTGGCGTGAAGATGCGCAATCCGCCAGCCTTGACTGTCTTGCAGAAGAACTAGAGTGATGTTGAGGAAGAATGCTGCTTCAATTTGATCGGGTCTGATGTGGACAGCCTCAGTGGTGTCGTAGACCGCAGCCCCTAAAACGGAATGACTAATGCAGGCAATCGGCTCCAAAAAAAGTGCTTGCTTGGCTAATAGACGCTCTAGACCTTCCCGAATTTCTGCATGACCACTGAGGCGTTGGCCTTCTGGGAGTACACAAGTAATCGAGTCATCATCTAACCAGATTGCCAAAGCCCCTGTGACGTCACGATTTTTTAAGGCATCACGCCAAGCGTCTACCACATCATCGGCGTTATGAAAAAGTCTAGCTAGTTTTGACATGGCTTACCTTCTGGTGATGTGTAGCGCTACAAAAATTAATGCAGTGTTTGAATGGCGTCTAATATAGTGGTGGGCAAAATATCTTTTAAACATTTGAGGTGACCCAGTGGGCACTCTCTCTTATGGCATGGGCTACAAGGTAGATTAAGCCAAAGTACTCTAGCCTTATCAGACAATGGTGGGGTGTGATGTGGATCACTTGAGCCAAAAATGGCGATCTGCGGAACTTTTAATGCAGCACCAATATGCATTAAGCCCGAGTCATTACTGACTAGCACCTTGCTCGCCCCAATGAGTGCAATTGCCTCGTCTAGTGAGATCTTGCCGCACCAGTTGTGTGTTTGTAAGTCATTCTTTACTTTAGTCCTAATGCTCTCACCCAAAGCGTGATCACCCTTACTGCCAAGAAGAATCACATGAGCATCTGGCTCATTGGCGATTAACTGCTGTGCGAGAGAGGCAAAGTGATCGGCAGGCCAGCGTTTTGTTGCGCCGTACTCAGCGCCTGGGCAAAGTACATAAATTAAATTTTCGTTGATTGCTGCAGATCCTAACTTGGCGCCGATTGATTCTTTGGCTGCAGGTGAAATATTGAGTTTAGGATCTGCAAGCTTATTGGTATCAATCTCATGTGATTGCTCCAGCGCATTAGCAAGGGCAAGGTAATGATTTGCCATCGGTGGACGATTCACTTTGCTCGGATTATCTAGAGCAAAATTAATAAGTCCAAAGCGCATCTCGCCTCGGTAGCCAATTCGAAAGGGAATATTCGCAAGCCAAGGAATGAGGGCAGACTTCAAGCTATTGGGCAGAACAAAGCAGGCGTTGTATTGATTTAACTCAAGTTGCTTTGCTAGTTGCTTGCGTAAGCTCCATTGCAATTGCTTGTGTTCTAACTTAGCTTCAATGACTTGGTTTACTTCTGCACAGGCCCAATAAATAGGTGCAACCCAAGGGCTTGCTAAAACATCAATCTGACAATGGGGGTAAATAGTTTTTAGATTAGCTAGTAGTGGCTGGGACATAACAGCATCACCAATCCAACTGGGTGCGATGATCAGAATACGATTCATATAAGGTATCCCGTCACAGCACCCCGCTCTGAGGTGCTGCTAGGTTTAGTGCCCGTGGGGCTCGGTACCGGGAGTGAGTTTGTACTCAGTGCCGCAGTAAGGACACTTAGCGTCACCCGTTTTAGCTACATCGAGAAATACACGTGGATGCGAATTCCAGCTAGGGGTTTTATTGGTTGGGCAATGTAAAGGCAAGTCTTTATTGCCATCAACCATTACAACTTGAGCTTGACTCATTATCTGATTTCCAATTACTTAACGTAAGTTAGCCAAGACTTATATTGATCGCTTCTGCCGTAGACCGCATCAAAGTAAGTCTTTTGGATTTGCTCGGTAATCGGACCGCGCTTACCGTCACCAATGGTGCGGTCATCTAACTCACGAATAGGTGTTACTTCAGCGGCAGTACCAGTAAAGAAGGCCTCATCTGCTGAGTACACTTCATCACGAGTAATACGCTTCTCACGCAATTCATAGCCAAGATCTTTGGCGATTTGCATGATGGAGTTACGAGTAATGCCATCTAAACAAGAGGCCAGATCTGGGGTGTAAATAATGCCGTTATTCACGATAAAGATATTTTCGCCAGAACCTTCAGATACGTAACCCTCTGTATCTAGTAGGAGGGCTTCATCGTAGCCATTAGCCGTTACTTCTTGGTTGGCCAAAATGGAGTTGATGTAGTAACCGGAGGCCTTAGCGCGAACTAGTGAGGAGTTCACAAAGTGGCGGGTAAATGAGGAGGTTTTAACGCGTATACCCTTATTAAGACCGTCTTCACCTAAATAGGCACCCCATTCCCAGGCAGCGATCGCGGTGTGGATGCTATTACCCTTTGGAGAGATCCCGAGTTTTTGGGAGCCGATAAAGATAATTGGTCGGATATAGCAAGATTCCAGCTTATTGCTATTCACGACCTCAATAATGCCGCTAGAGATCTGTTCAGGAGTCCAAGGCATATTCATCTGAAAAATCTTAGTTCCGTTGAATAAGCGCTTAACGTGCTCTGGAAGGCGGAAAATAGCGGTTCCTTGGGGGGTATTGTAGGCACGAATACCCTCAAATACGCCCATTCCGTAGTGAAGACTGTGGGTTAGCACATGAACATTGGCCTCACGCCAAGGAACCAGCTTCCCATCGGACCAAATAAAGCCATCGCGGTCGGACATCGACATTTTCTCTACCTTTTAGATATTTAATAAATTGGGTGATTCAGTTCGGTAAAACAGGGTGCCAAGCAACTAGAGAGCCCCAAGGCCTGTAATACGTCCCAGCCATTATTGTAGAGCAGGGAGCGTGGTGGGGTAGTCCAATTCCTTTGGGGTCTAAAGCCCGGACGATTTAGAATGGAGCATTCCCCATAAACCACTCCATTTGCCTATTCTCATGCCGGAAACCCTCTTTAAAGTAAAGCGCCTTAGTGAACTAGCTGCAGCAGGTCTTCTCAAGGGAAAGCGAGTTTTGATCCGTGCCGACCTCAATGTCCCTCAGGATGAGGTAGGTAACATTACGGAAGATACCCGCATTAGAGCATCCATGCCGGCAGTACAGATGTGTTTGGATGCGGGTGCAGCAGTTATGGTGACCTCTCACTTAGGGCGTCCAACTGAAGGTAAATTCACACCCGAAGATAGTTTGGCTCCAGTAGCTGTTCGAATTGCCACTCTCTTAAATCGTAAAGTGCCTTTAATTAGTGATTGGGTTGACGGTAATTTTGAAGTTAATCCAGGGGAGTTGGTATTACTAGAGAACTGTCGCCTGAATGTGGGCGAGAAAAAGAATAGTGATGAGTTGGCTAAGAAGATTGCCGCTTTGTGTGATGTGTATGTCAACGATGCCTTTGGTACTGCTCACCGTGCTGAAGCAACTACGAATGGCGTAGCCAAATATGCACCGATTGCTTGCGCGGGCCCATTGATGGCAGCAGAGTTAGATGCCTTGAGTCGTGCTCTAGCAAGCCCGAAGCGCCCATTGGTAGCGATTGTGGCAGGATCTAAAGTATCTTCGAAGCTCACCATTCTCAAGGCCCTAGCTGATAAGGTGGATGAATTGATTGTGGGTGGCGGCATTGCAAATACTTTTATGTTGGCTAAAGGTTTGCCAATTGGTAAGTCATTAGCAGAGCCAGATTTAGTGAATGAAGCTCGTGAAATTATGGAGATTATGGAAAAGCGCGGCGCACACGTTCCTATTCCTGAAGATGTCGTTGTTGCAAACGAACTCTCTCCGTTAGCGCGTGCAAATCGTGTTGCTGCTGATCAAGTAGCTGATGACGATATGATTTTGGATATTGGCCCCAAGACTGCTGCACGTTTATCCATCATGCTAGCGCATGCTGGCACGATTGTATGGAATGGCCCATTGGGCGTATTTGAGATTGATCAGTTTGGCGGTGGCACTAAGATGTTGGCAGCAGCGATTGCCCATTCACCCGCATTTTCTATTGCTGGTGGTGGTGATACCTTGGCGGCGATTGCGAAGTACGGTATTGAAAATCAAGTGGATTACATCTCTACTGGTGGTGGTGCTTTCTTGGAATTCTTAGAAGGTAAAACCTTGCCAGCCTTTGCAGTATTAGCCGAAAGAGCGAAAGACTAAATATGTTGAGAGCAACTAAAATCATAGCCACATTAGGACCTGCATCAGAAAAGCCTGAAGTATTGCGCGAGATGATTCGTGCGGGCGTGGATGTTGTGAGAATGAACTTTTCTCATGGCACTGTTGCTGATCATAAAGCGCGTCACGATTTGGTGCGTAGTATTTCCGCAGAGGTTGGCAAAGAGGTTGGCATCATGGCCGATCTACAGGGTCCCAAAATTCGTGTGGGTAAATTTGTCGATAGCAAAATTCTACTTAAAGAAGGTGCGCACTTTATTCTGGATGTTGCTTGTGAGCTTGGTAATCAAGACCGCGTAGGTTTGGATTATAAAGAGTTGCCACAAGATGTTAGGCCGGGTGATCGACTGTTATTGAATGATGGCTTAGTTGTTCTTCGAGTCGAGAGTGTAAAAGGCGGAGAAATCTTTACCTTGGTAGAGCAAGGTGGCCCACTCTCGAATAACAAAGGTATTAACCGTGCTGGAGGTGGTTTGACTGCACCAGCACTAACGGAAAAAGACATTGCCGATTTGGATGCCGCGATTGCGATGGGCGTAGATTTTTTGGCGATCAGTTTTCCAAAAGACGGTGCAGATATGGCCTATGCCCGCAAGCTGGCTGATGCCGCTAGTGCAAAGCATGGCGTTGGTAAGGTTCGCACGATTGCTAAGGTGGAGCGCGCTGAAGCTATTGAAATTGAAGCTCTAAAGAGCATTATTGCGGAGAGTGACGGCATCATGGTTGCACGCGGCGACCTAGCAATTGAGGTTGGTAACGCAGCCGTTCCTGCTTTGCAAAAGTGCATGATCAAGCTCGCACTTGAGGCTGATAAATTTACTATCACTGCCACTCAAATGATGGAATCCATGATTAATGCTCCAGTGCCTACCCGAGCTGAGGTGAGTGACGTAGCCAATGCAGTGTTAGATGGTACAGACGCAGTGATGCTGTCTGCAGAATCTGCAGCTGGTAACTACCCGGTACAAACTATCAAGGCAATGGCCGAGATTTGTGTTGAAGCTGAAAAGTCAGACCGTGTAAAACTGGATACAGATTTCTTGGATCAAACCTTCTCACGCATTGATCAAACGATTGCCTTGGGTGCCCTGTTTACAGCGCACCACCTGAATGCCAATGCGATTGCCGCCTTGACAGACTCTGGGTCTACTGCAGTTTGGATGAGTCGTCACAATATCCATTTGCCTATTTTTGCTTTGACTTCAAAGATTACTACTCAGCGCGCCTTAAGTACTTACCGCAATGTATTTCCGATTGGTTTGGATTACACCAAGCATCGTGATACCGCGTTGCAGGAAGTAGAGGATTGCTTGAAAAAGATGGGCGCAGTGAAGAAGGGTGATGTGGTTGTCCTGACCTCTGGTGAGCCAATGGGCGAGCCAGGTGGTACGAATTCACTCAAAATTATTCAAGTGAAGTAATTCATTTTTTAAGATTTGTATTCAAACTATTTATCACCAACATTTTTAATTAAGAAACCATCATGGCTTTAGTATCTTTACGACAACTCTTGGATCACGCTGCTGAAAACGGCTACGGTTTGCCAGCGTTTAACGTCAATAATTTAGAGCAGGTAACGGCGATCATGGAGGCTGCTCATGAGGCAGATTCTCCAGTCATCATGCAAGCTTCTGCTGGCGCTCGTAAATATGCTGGCGAATCATTCTTGCGTCATTTGATCTCAGCTGCAGTTGAGGCTTACCCCCATATTCCAGTTGTAATGCATCAAGATCATGGCCAAAGTCCAGCAGTATGTATGGCTGCTATCAAGAGTGGCTTTACTAGCGTAATGATGGATGGCTCTTTAGAGGCTGATGGCAAGACTGTTGCCAGCTACGAATACAACGTTGATATATCAAGAGAAGTGGTGAAGTTCTCCCACTCTATTGGGGTTACTGTTGAAGCGGAATTGGGTGTACTTGGTTCGCTAGAGACTATGCAAGGCGATAAAGAAGATGGTCATGGCGCTGACGGTAAGATGACGCGTGAGCAACTATTAACTGACGTTGAGCAGGCGGCTGACTTTGTAAAGGCTACCCAGTGCGATGCCCTGGCGATCGCTATTGGCACAAGTCATGGCGCCTATAAATTTACTAAGAAGCCGACCGGCGACATCTTGGCAATCGAGCGCATTAAAGAAATTCATACACGTATTCCAAATACGCACCTAGTCATGCATGGTTCATCCAGTGTCCCACAAGAGTTGCTCGCTGAGATTCGTGAGTTTGGTGGTGACATGAAGGAAACTTATGGTGTGCCTGTTGAAGAAATTCAGGAGGGTATTAAGAATGGTGTTCGTAAAATCAATATCGATACCGATATTCGTTTGGCGATGACCGGCGCTATTCGCCGTTATCTGTTCGAGAATCCCAGCAAGTTTGATCCACGTGATTACCTCAAGCCAGCACGTGAAGCGGCTAAGAAGGTTTGTATTGCGCGCTTCAATGCTTTTGGTTGTTCAGGTCAAGCATCCAAAATTAAACCAATCCCTCTAGAAAAAATGGCTGAGCTATACAAGAGTGGCAAATTAGCCCAGATCGTAAAGTGAGATAAATATGCCCGCTTTGTACGCCACTTCTATTAAGTCACTACCTTTACTCTCTAAAGGAAAAGTGCGTGATGTATACGCACTGGGTGATGACAAGCTGCTGATGGTCACCACAGATCGCCTGTCTGCCTTTGACGTAGTGATGGGTCAACCGATTCCCGAGAAGGGGGTTGTGCTCAATCAAATGGCTAATTTTTGGTTTGAGAAGTTGTCCAAGGTGATTCCGAATCACTTGACGGGTATTGATCCTGAAAGCGTAGTGTCTACCGATGAGCTTGATCAGGTTAAAGGCCGTGCTGTAGTGGCTAAACGTCTCAAGCCAATTTTGGTCGAAGCGGTAGTGCGAGGTTACCTGGCTGGTAGTGGTTGGAAGGATTACAAAGAAACTGGCAAGGTCTGTGGTATTGCATTACCAGATGGCCTTGAAAATGCGCAGAAGTTACCAGAGCCTATTTTTACTCCTGCTGCAAAAGCAGAAATGGGTGAGCATGATGAAAATATCTCTTTTGATAAAGTGATCGAGATGATTGGTGAGAAGTTAGCTAATCAAATTCGTGAGGTCAGTATTCGTTTGTACAAAGAAGCTTCTGACTACGCTGTGACTCGCGGCATCATCATTGCTGATACCAAGTTTGAATTTGGCTTAGATGACGCTGGTCAGTTGGTATTAATGGATGAAATCCTCACTGCTGATTCTTCTCGCTTTTGGCCCGCAGAAACCTACTATGTGGGCGCAAACCCTCCTTCCTATGACAAGCAATTTGTGCGGGACTGGCTCGAAACAGCGATGGTTGATGGCAAGCCTTGGCCAAAAACAGCCCCAGCGCCTGCTTTGCCGAAAGATGTGATTAATAAAACAGCGGAAAAGTACCGTGAAGCTCTTACTCGCTTAACTAAGGCTTAATTTCTATAAAGCCCTAAAAAGGCTGGGATAATAAGGCCTCAGATTGATTAACGGTGCAGATCAGGGCATTTGGAGAGGTAAATGAGCAAAAAGCCAGTAGTCGGAATAGTAATGGGATCCAATTCAGATTGGGACACCATGCAGCACGCCGCTCAAATGCTAGAACAATTCGGCATCGCTCACGAGGCTAAAGTGCTTTCCGCTCATCGCATGCCAGACGATATGTTTTCCTATGCAGAAAATGCATCTAAAAATGGCCTCAAGGCGATTATTGCTGGTGCTGGTGGTGCCGCGCATTTGCCAGGCATGTTGGCATCAAAAACAATGATTCCGATTTATGGCGTTCCAGTCGCTAGCAAATACTTACGTGGCGAAGATTCTCTCTATTCCATCGTACAAATGCCTAAAGGTATTCCAGTAGCGACGTTTGCAATTGGTGAGGCTGGGGCTGCAAATGCAGCCTTGCATGTCATTGCCAATTTGGCAGTCAATGACTCTGCTTTAGCAAAACAGCTGGAGGAGTTTCGTGCAAAGCAGTCCGATACTGCACGCTCCATGAATTTGCCGGGATATTAATCAGATGGTTGATCGTTTGGAGCCCATCTTGCCGGGCTCGTATTTAGGAATACTGGGTGGTGGTCAATTAGGGCGGATGTTTACACAAGCCGCTCAAGCAATGGGCTACAAGGTCTGCGTTCTAGATCCCGGATTCGATAGTCCGGCTGGCTCCATTGCAGAAAAATTCATTCAAGCTGATTACACAGACTCTGTCGCCCTAAAAGAAATGGCAGCATTATGCAAATCCGTAAGTACGGAATTTGAGAATGTTCCTGCACAAGCTTTAGACGAACTCGAATCTTTAGGCGTCTTTGTGGCGCCCCGCAGTAGTTGCGTATCTTTGGCACAAAACCGCGTTGCTGAGAAAAAATTCTTGGCCACCTGGAAGGCGGAAACCAATATTGGTCCTGCGCCTTACTTTGTAATTGAGCATGATGTAGATGTTGAGCACGTGCCTGTAGATCTATTCCCTGGCATTCTGAAGACCGCTCGCATGGGTTACGACGGCAAAGGCCAAATTACTGTTTATGACTCTGCCAATCTAGTTACTGCTTGGGCTGAATTGGGTAAGGTGCCTTGTGTTCTTGAAAAGCGCATGGATTTAGATTTTGAAGTATCTGCTTTGGTAGTGCGCGGGTACGATGATGCGGTGGTGGCATACCCTGTTTCTCAGAATATTCATCGTGACGGTATCCTGCATACCTCAACTGTGCCAGCCCCATCACTTAAGCCTGCTCAAGAGAAAAAAATTATTGAAGCTGCTAAAGCTCTGATTCGTAAGATTGATTACGTGGGTGTGTTGTGTGTGGAGTTCTTTGTACTGAAGAGTGGCGACATCATTGCTAATGAAATCGCTCCACGTCCGCATAACTCAGGCCACTACACTATGGATGCCTGTGTTAGCAGTCAGTTTGAACAGCAGGTCAGAAGTATGGCGCGCTTACCTTTGGGCGACACCCGCTTGCTAGCGCCAGTCTCTATGCTCAATCTCTTGGGAGATCTCTGGTACGAAGGCAGCGAAGATAAGGCACGAGAGCCTGCTTGGGATAAGGTGCTTTCTCATCCGGATGCCAAGTTACATCTATACGGTAAATCTGACCCACGCATGGGTCGTAAGATGGGCCATATCAATTGTTTAGGTGAGTCACTTAATCAAGCTCGCCAAAATTGCGCAGCTGTCGCAGTTGAATTAGGGATCGAGCCCTAGTAATGTCCGGTGACAGTAGCGCACTGCATTCATCTGCAGTCATTAACGAAGCAGTACAAACTTTGCGTGCTGGTGGCTTAGTCGCCTTTCCGACTGAGACGGTTTATGGCTTGGGGGCAGATGCAAAAAACCCTAAGGCAATCAAACAAATTTTTACAGCCAAGGGTAGACCTTCTAATCACCCCCTCATTGTTCACTTAGCACCCCCTGACAAGTTCGATCAGACTCAAGTAGACTGGGTATCAGTGCTAGCGCCGTGGGTAAGGGATTTATCGGAGGATGCGTTAAAGCTGATTAATGCTTTTTGGCCGGGTCCACTGACCCTAGTCTTTAAAAAAGATAAAAGCGTTTTAAATGAACTTACGGGTGGTCAGGATACGGTAGCAATTCGGGTGCCGGCTCACCCGATTGCACAAGAGTTACTCCGTAAATTTAAGGGCGGGGTGGTTGCGCCTTCAGCGAACCGTTTTGGGAAAGTCTCTCCAACCAGTGCTGCTGATGTCCGTAGTGAGTTTGAAGGCATTTTGGATCTCATGATTTTGGATGGTGGTGATTGCGAAGTCGGCATTGAATCAACCATCATTGATTTATCTTCAGGCAATCATCCAGTCTTATTGCGCCCCGGCCTCATCACTCCCAGAGAAATTCTTCTCAAGACGGGCATCAAAGTCTATTTACCTAGTGAGCTCAAGCTAGCTAAGCAAGATGATGGCCTACCAAGAGTTTCTGGCAGTCTGCGTGCCCATTACGCCCCTAAAACTCCATTAAGAATGTATGCGCCAGGTAGAGTCTTAGATGCTCTGAGTGAGTTTCCGGATATCAAGTCGCGGGTAGCGGTTGCGGTTTGGGATTCAGATTCTTCATTAGGTGAAGATGGGCATCCATCGGCGCATTTTGAAGAGCTTATTGTGCCCAGTGATAGCGTTGCATTTGCAAGCCGTCTGTACCGATCCCTGCGAGATTTAGATCAACAGGATTGGGATTTGATTTTGTTTCCTGAGCCCCCACCAGGCGAGGAGTGGGATGGGGTTCGGGATCGACTTCAGCGTGCCTGTTTTGGGTCTGGCCCATCATTTAGTAGCCACGCCAATAATTGATCATGCGCCTCTAAGCCTTTCAAAGCATTGGGATGGTTTATGAAGGAGGTCACCGCATACATTCTTCCAGACTTACTCATTACATAGCCTGATATTGCCCTGACATCTACAAGCGCCCCTGTTTTGATTCGAGCCTCAGGCTTTTTCTTCAAATGTAAAAATTTCCGTAAATGTGCCATGAGGCGATTTTTCATCGTGCCATCTGTTCCTGCAATCGGAAGGCTGTTATAAAACGTATCTGTAACGGATAAGTTACGAGCCGAAACTAATAATTGCGTCATATGTTCAGCAGAGATCGCTTCATTACGGGATAGGCCAGAGCCATTCTCAATGACGAGTTCTGGAAACTGAAGTCCTAAACCCTTTAGCCAACTCTGAATTACGAGCTCACCATTTTTAGTAGTTGCAGGCTTACCCATCTTCTCTAAGGCTAATGTCAGCATCAATTGTCTAGCCATGACATTATTAGAAAGCTTATTAATGTCCTGCACGTCATCAGCCAGAGGGATGCCCTCAAACTGAAGTAGTAATCGGGCTGCTAGAGGGACGGTGCCAGACTGTCCGGTGGGTGCTTGAGTCCAAGTCCCACCAGCTAACTCCCAAGCTGCGGCGAAGCCTTGCGTGAAAAAGGTATTCGCATCCAAAGCAACGACGTTATAGTTCACTCCCTTGCAGCCTTTTGGAAAGCTACCAGAAAATTGGGCAGTCAGAAGTTGGTTAGTGCTTGCTCCATCACCCTCCGGATCTAAGTTAAAGCGAATATTACTTTTCCAGTTATCGCAGGATTGATCGACCAATTGCATTTGATTGATCACTTTAAGTTGGGACAATGGAGGTGTGTAGCTTATGTCAATAAAGTCTGCAGTACGCGACTTGCCCAATTGAAATGAGAGAGTTCTAAAGGCATATAGCAGAGGATCTGGCGGCACGTTGTAGGCGCGCAAGGATTCCCCATCGATCGTGCTGTGCTCCATGACATTAGGGGCATAGGCACTTCTATCAAAAAATAAATTACCATCAATTTTTTGAATCCCTAAATTTTGCAAGGTATTCATCATTTTGGCCATTTCTTCAGGGACTAGCTTCGGATCACCGGTGCCTTGCAAATACAGATTTCCTTTGAGAGTGCCCTGACGAATAAACCCATCGGTATAGACATTTGTACGCCAACGATATTGCGGTCCGAGTACATCTAGACCAGTTAGCGTGGTGAGTAGTTTCATGGTTGATGCAGGATTCATTGCCTGCTTAGAACGCCAGTCCACCTTTGTTTTTGCTGTTATTTTCCCTGGCTGTCCTGGCTCTATTTCCACTACTGAAATGCTGATTGCATCTTTTGGGATCTGGCTCTTTTCAAGGCTAGTAGCTACGGCCTTGGGGATGAATTGAAGGGGGGCACCTTGAGCAACTATGTTAACGGAGTGAGCTTGACAAGTAACTAGGCTAGCCCATAGAAAGGCTAACAGATTGATGAGGGAGGGCAAAGATGATTTGGTACGCATTTCCCATAGGATAAACCTTGGCGCTCACAAGCCTATTACTATCGATATTTTTTCTTATAAGTCTTGATAGTTTGATTTTGTTCTTCGAGAAGGGTGATGAATCTCTCAATGCGCTCTGTAAGTGCTCCATCAACTTCAAGTGATTCGCAGGCATGAGTAAATTCAGTAGCTTGCAGCAGTTGTGCCCCACCTTTAACTTTATGAATTAGACTTTGAAAAAGGACTTCATCCATTAGGATTTGATTGCCGTCTGATTGCAATTGATTCAGAGTGTCTAGGTGAACCTTCTCAATTTCCTCCAAGATCACCGTGATTTGTTGGGAATCATTTTTGATAAGATTGGAGAATGCATCAAACGAATAGGGCTCACTAGTTGAGATCGAGTTTTGGCTGGAATCAAAATAGCGCATGAGTTCATTCTCAAGCGCGCCCAAACTTAAAGGCTTGATGAGTACGCCATTCATGCCAGATGATAAAAATTGATGACGAGAGTCTAGTGCATAAATATCTGCAGTGACGCCAATAATGATTAAGTCACGATTACCGAGAGATCGGATTTGTTTGGCTAGCTCAGAGCCTTGCATTCCGGGCATCGATTGATCTGTTAGCATCAGATCAAAATGATGCTCCTTCATTAACTCTAGCGCCGCAGCTGCATTCTCACAAACGCAAGTACTGATACCAAGCGCTTCTAATTGCAAGGACAAAATTTGTCGACTAGCTGGATGGTCTTCAACTACTAAAGCATGAATGTGAGAGTTTTTTCGATCCGACCTTTTCGATATGAAGTTCTTGGACGATGGTCCGAGTGAATCAAAGCCTGAAGCCTGCGCCGCAGCAACACTGGTTCTAGGAAAGGCCACCGAAAAGTGGACATTGCTTCCAAAGCCTGGGGCACTCTCAAAATAAAGATGGCTGTTCATGGAATTCACCAAATGATTGGTGATGGTAAGCCCAAGGCCCGTCCCTCTCTTTTGCTCTGATAGGTAAGACTCTTGCGTGGCTGGCAATTGCTCGAAAGCTTGCAGAGCCAATTTGATTTGATCGACCTCCATTCCTACTCCAGTATCAATCACCCTGAACTCGAGCAATTGGCCCGCATGATCATCGGCGAGGACGCTAATAGAAAAGTACACCTCACCTTCAGCGGTGAACTTAATCGCATTGCTAAGTAAATTCTGCAGAACTTGTCGCAGACGTAAAGAATCAATCATGAGTACTTCAGCGATTCTGGGATCAATCATGGTGTGTAGTAGCAGATTCTGTTTCTGAGCTACCGTAGAAAATGCCGCATGAATATCCATAATCAATTGATGTGGATTGCAAGGCTCTAGGTTGAGAGTGAGTTTGCCAGCCTCAATCTTAGAAATATCTAACACTTGATTGAGCATACCCAAAAGAGACTCGGCAGAAGCTTGCGCACTCTTTAATAGAGGTTTATCTTTCTTGGGAAATTGTGCGCTACCAAGCAGTAGTTCTTGAACGCCCAAAATAGCATTCATCGGCGTACGAATTTCATGGCTCATAGTTGCTAGAAAGGCAGACTTAGCAGCATTTGCTTTTTCAGCCAACTCTTTTGAGTGCAGTAATTCTAGGGCAGCTCGCTTCTGATGAAAATACTTTCTTTGGAGCTGATAAAACATTGCCCCACCCACAATAAAGACAAAGATAGCGCTCAGCCACGGCAGTATGGGTGATCTTGGTTTGGACTCATCCCCTAACGCAAACAGTTGGCGTGATGCAATGGGATCTAAGTCCCTCAGAAAGTGCCTCAGTACATCGTGTAGAGGGGCGTCTTGGTCTGAGATTAGCCAGCGATAGCCAAAAGGATCACGACTGTATAAACCATCTATTTTTAGATCTGAATTTTGGGTTTCGCGAATCAGTAGCTGCGCTAGACGAATGGGCATGACTAGTGCCTCGATATCATTTTTAACGAGGGATTGAATTAAGCGAGTAGGAGATTGCGCTTGCGTGCTTTCACTGTGGCTATTAATGCTAGAGGGCGAATTTTCAAGACCTCGATCAAAGAAGCTTATCTTGGTATTGGGCGAATCCAGCTTATTTGACACCTTGGTAAGGACAGCATCATGCCCCCAGAAGATAGCGTCAGATAGAGAGCCAAATTTCAATACGTGGTCATTAATATTTGGTGGGTCGATGATGAAATCGACTTCGCCTTTACTGAGTTGCCTTAAACCCTCTTGATCCGTTTTTCTCCATACCGGCACATATTGCTGTCGTGTGCACTCTTCCATTTTTGACAGAAGTGCCATAAAGGGCGCTGCGCCCTGTTGTTCACTGGATGGGTTGAGATAGGACGCATATTTTTCGTGAATACTAAATCGCACCACTGGATGGGCATCGATCCATAATTGCTCTGAAGCACTAAAGGGTCCGGCATGCGCCAAACCTATATAGATGCAGCCGAGTATGAATACTTTTTTCAATATGAATCGATGCATGCGCTGCTTAGCTTTCGATGATGTTGTTCATGCGGCAGAACAGGATCAAATCAGCAATATTGTTAATACCTAGTTTGTCAAAGACTCTAGTCTTATAGGTTGCTACGGTCTTATTGCTAATGTGCAGTAGGTCTGATATCTGCTGGTTAGTATTGCCTTTACCGAGATACTTCATGACTTGTAGCTCACGATCGGATATCAATGCCAATTTATCGTTATCGCTCAGAGAGGTGTTGCCATTCTTCCCATGTGTGAAGAAGGTATATCCCTGTGAGATGGCAACGCATGCAGCTAAGATGACATCAGCCCCAGCAGTCTTATTCACAAAACCATGCGCACCCAAAGACCGCACTCTGCCGCCATAGACTGCCTCATCTAGGCTAGATAGCACCAGAATACGAACTTCTGGATGCATCAAGCTAATCCGGCGGATGACATCAAAGCCATCCGTCTTAGGCATGTCCAAATCTAAGATCACCATATTGGGATTGACTTCTTTAATTGAGCGTAAGCACTCTTCACCATGCTGCGCCTGTCCTGCGATCTCAAAAAGCAATTGATCTTGCAACATACTTTTTAATGCCATCAGCATAGCTGGATGGTCATCTACCAACATCACGCGTTTTCTCATTACTTGTCTCCGTTTTGGGTTTTATGAGGGTGCAGCGAAAAAATGGCCTTGGCGATGCGGCTATCGCTCATGTGTAGCATTTGATGTCGGCTTACTGGTGGCATCATGAGTCCGCCATAGCTATGGTGCGCCCCCATTGCCATGACATTTTCCAAATCCTTCACTAGGGTGATGTTGCTGGCATAGATTTGGGTGTGGAATTTATCGCCAAGGGAAATCATTTCGTTTGGTAGGCCATCAGCTCGAAATTGCCCAATCTCAATATGAATGCCCTCGGGTTCGATCTCCTCTACCCAGCGGATTTGCGCACTAGCCCCAGAAAAATCAAGAAGATGGATCAGAACGCCCAGACGACGCATTCGTAATAAGCCTTCCATGCACGGTTCCATGGAATCGACATCGTTGAGTTTGTACATTCCCAAGCTCACTAGGCCAACAGGGAGTCGTGAGTTCAGAATCAGGTCACTGAAAGCATCTATAAAACCGCTGGATGCTAGATGTTGTGCTGGTACAGGCAAGATGCCCGGAATGAAGCGACCACTTCGGTACCAATATGTAATGGTGTCTAAGCCCTCCATGAATAATCTGAGGAGCTGCGTGTCGGTAGCGGTCAGTAATGGTCTAAATAAAGAGCTCGTCAGCTTAGTTCCTTGGCTATTAAAGATGGGTTCGTTACTTATCGCTTGTCGCTGGGACCAGGCTTGGTGTTCTTCTAGCGCTTTGCCGCTAAGACCAAGCCAAGGCTGGCCGCAGGCATCGCGCACTTCTTGGAAGGGTTTGTTCTTCCAAGCCTTTACAAGCGTGTACAGCCGGGATTTCGGGCTCATCAGCATTCTCCAATCATTGAACAGTCAGTCTAGGCAGGACAGATTGGAGGGGTAAGGGCTTAAGGCTTATTTGTGTGTAGGAATTCACCTACTTGCCTGCCTCCATTATATAAAGGGCGGGAGGTCTATTTGAAATTTAAGATGAATTTGCCCTTGAAATCCCTAGAATTAGACCTATATAATCAGCACTCCCTACACGCGAGTGCTAAAACAGGCTTATTCAGCTGAAAAGCTTGTTTTCTTCGTGTTAAGAGATCGTAATACATTGATTTATATTGGTTTTTTAATTAGTTAACACTTACTAACATAGGAGAAGGAATGAATCTGCGTCCTTTACATGATCGCGTAATCATTAAGCGTTTAGATCAAGAATCAAAAACTGCCTCTGGAATCATCATTCCGGATGCTGCTGCTGAAAAGCCGGATCAAGGCGAAGTATTGGCAGTTGGCCCAGGCAAGCGTGACGACAGCGGTAAGTTAAATGCACCAGACGTCAAGGTTGGCGATCGCGTGTTATTTGGCAAATATGCAGGTCAAACAGTTAAGGTCGGCAGCGATGAGCTTCTCGTTATGCGCGAAGAAGACATTATGGCTGTTGTACAGAAGTAATTAGTACCTAAGAAAGGAATTCAATCATGGCAGCAAAAGACGTTGTATTTGGAGATAGCGCCCGTACCAAGATGGTAGAAGGCGTCAATATTCTCGCAAACGCAGTAAAAGTTACTTTAGGACCAAAAGGTCGTAATGTGGTCATCGAGCGTTCATTTGGCGGCCCAATCATCACTAAAGATGGTGTATCCGTAGCAAAAGAAATCGAACTGAAAGACAAGCTCCAGAACATGGGTGCTCAGATGGTGAAGGAAGTTGCTTCTAAAACCAATGACATCGCTGGTGACGGTACCACTACCGCTACTGTATTGGCTCAGTCTATCGTTCGCGAAGGCATGAAATACGTAGTATCAGGCCACAATCCAATGGACTTGAAGCGTGGTATCGACAAAGCAGTTACAGCGGCACTCGAAGAGCTCAAGAAAATTAGTAAGCCTTGTACAACTACTAAAGAAATCGCTCAAGTCGGCTCTATCTCGGCTAATAGCGACCAAAGCATTGGTCAGCGTATTGCTGAAGCAATGGAAAAAGTAGGTAAAGAAGGTGTTATCACTGTTGAAGATGGCAAGTCTTTGGAAGACGAGCTTGAAGTAGTTGAGGGTATGCAGTTTGACCGTGGTTACCTCTCCCCATACTTCATTAACCAACCTGAAAAGCAAGTTGCCGTATTGGAAACTCCATACGTTCTCTTGTTTGACAAGAAAGTTAGCAATATCCGTGATTTGCTCCCAGTGCTCGAGCAAGTAGCGAAGTCAGGTCGTCCATTATTGATCATTGCAGAAGATGTTGAAGGCGAAGCCTTGGCAACTTTAGTTGTGAATAACATTCGCGGCATCATTAAGACTTGTGCTGTTAAGGCTCCAGGCTTTGGCGATCGTCGTAAAGCCATGTTGGAAGACATCGCAATTTTGACAGGCGGCACTGTTATTGCTGAAGAAATTGGCCTTACCCTCGAGAAAACAACTCTTGAGCACTTAGGTCAAGCTAAGCGTATCGAAATTGGTAAAGAAAACACCATCATCATTGACGGTGCTGGCGATGCTAAAGCAATTGAAGCACGCGTGAAGAATATTCGTGTTCAGATCGACGAAGCTACTAGCGACTACGATAAAGAGAAATTGCAAGAGCGTGTTGCCAAGTTGGCAGGCGGTGTTGCAGTGATTCGCGTTGGTGCTGCTACTGAAGTTGAAATGAAAGAAAAGAAAGACCGCGTTGATGATGCATTGCACGCAACTCGTGCAGCGGTTGAAGAAGGCATTGTTCCTGGCGGCGGCGTTGCTTTGTTACGCGCGATGCAGGGTATCAAAGGTCTTAAGGGTGATAATCCTGATCAAGACGCTGGTATCAGCATCGTATTGCGTGCAATGGAAGAGCCAATCCGTATCATCGTTTCTAACGCAGGCGATGAAGCCAGTGTAGTTGTTAATGCAGTATTGGCTAGTAAGGGCAATAACGGTTACAACGCAGCAACTGGTGAATACGGTGACCTCGTGGCTCAAGGTGTGATCGATCCAACCAAGGTAACAAAAACTGCATTAGTTAATGCAGCATCTGTTGCAGCCTTATTGTTGACTACGGATTGTGCAATCTGCGAAGCTCCAAAGGATGATTCTGCTGGCGGTGGTATGCCTGATATGGGCGGCATGGGTGGCATGGGTGGAATGGGCGGCATGATGTAATTGCCGCACACTTCCTCAGCTATCTAGCTGTAGAAACTAAAACGCCTGGTTCAAAAGACCAGGCGTTTTTATTTGCAATAGGAATATCAAATTTTGATGTAATAAAAAACCGCCCGAAGGCGGTCATTTATTTTGGATGCGGCTGGTTCAATCTTTAAGAAACTGATTTCACCATGTCTTCCACAACCTTCTTCGCATCACCAAAGACCATCATGGTTTTGTCCATGTAAAAGAGTTCGTTATCTAGACCAGCATAACCTGCAGCCATGGAGCGTTTGTTGACAATAATTGTTTTAGCTTTATAGGCTTCCAAAATTGGCATACCAAAGATTGGGCTGCCTGGCGTACGAGCAGCAGGATTTACCACGTCGTTTGCACCAAGTACGAGGACCACGTCAGCTTGACCAAAGTCGCTGTTGATATCTTCCATCTCAAACACTTGATCATATGGAACTTCAGCTTCAGCCAGGAGCACGTTCATGTGGCCAGGCATACGACCGGCTACTGGGTGGATTGCATACTTTACAGTCACACCATGATGAGTCAGTTTTTCTGTTAATTCTTTAAGTGCATGCTGAGCTCGGGCAACTGCGAGACCGTATCCAGGGACGATCACTACTGTGTCGGCATTCTCCATAAGGAAGGCGGCATCTTCTGGCGAACCGGTTTTATAGTTCTTTGGACCACCATCATCGGCGCCACCAGCAGAGGCCTCTGCACCGAAGCCACCAAGCAAGACTGCCAAGATGGAGCGGTTCATTGCTTTACACATGATGTAAGACAGAATTGCGCCAGATGAACCTACGCAAGCGCCTGCAATAATTAATACTGGGTTGTTGAGCGTGAAACCAATACCTGCAGCTGCCCAACCAGAGTAACTGTTCAGCATCGATACAACTACAGGCATATCTGCGCCACCGATTGGGATAATTAAAGTTACGCCCAACACCAAGGCAATCGCACACATGACTAAGAATGCTTCGTGACTACCTGTCATGAAGTACATGACACCACCAGAAACCATGGCAATTGCGAGGAGGAGGTTGAGCAAGTGCTGACCAGCAAAGGTCACTGATTTACCACTGACCTTGCCGGACAATTTTCCAAAAGCGATAATGGAAGCAGTAAAGGTGATAGCGCCAATAAATGCACCGATAAAGAGCTCAATCTTTTGAGCGCCAGTATGGTCTTGGGCTGGATTAAACACTGCTGCAATCGCAATCAATACAGCTGATAAGCCAACAAAAGAGTGCATCAGCGCTACGAGCTCTGGCATCTTGGTCATTTGCACACGTTTAGCGGCAAGTATTCCAATGATTGCGCCCGCAACAATCGCACCAATAATCAATGAGAAGACAGGTTTAAAGTCAGGAATCATGAAGGTGGTGATCACGGCAAGCAGCATGCCGATCATGCCAAAGGTATTGCCTTGACGTGATGTGGTTGGCGAAGACAATCCACGCAAGGCGAGGATGAAGAGCACCGATGAAATGAGGTAGGAAATCGCGGTTATGTTTGACATGATTGTGGTCTCTATATAGATCTTGTTCTAGTTTTTATTTGCTTCCAGTCGCATCAGCTTTAGGGGCTTTTTTCTTGAACATTTCAAGCATGCGACGGGTGACCATAAAGCCACCAAAAATATTAATTGATGCCAAGAAGACGGCAACAGCACCAATGATGCTGGTGAGAGTGATCTCATCGCCACCAATCACTTCAGTTTGAAGTAGGGCACCAACAATAATAATTCCAGAGATTGCGTTTGTAACCGCCATCAGTGGAGTGTGAAGTGCAGGGGTAACGTTCCAAACGACTTGATAGCCAACAAAAATGGCCAAAACAAACACGGTGATGTTTTGGACTGTGAGAATGCTTTGAAAAGCAGCGAGATCCATGATATTTCCTTTGAATATTCTGTATTAGTTTTTGCGGATAGCTTGGCCATCACGACACATGAGGCAGGCAGTAACGATGTCGTCATCGGTTGGAATAACCAACTTCGCTTCTGGGTCAACGATGAGCCTCATAAAATCGAGCAAGTTGCGTGCATACAAAGCAGAAGCATCCGCTGCCACCATGCTGGCGAGATTACTGTAACCAATAATCTTCACACCATTTTTCTCAACAATCTTGTCTTCTTGGGTCAAAGGACAATTACCTGATCCATTGTCACCACGACCAGCTGCTAAGTCGATCACGATCGAACCGGGTTTCATATTGGCAACGGTGTCGCTGTGCAATAAGACTGGCGGCTTACGACCAGGAATTAAGGCGGTTGTGATGACGATGTCAGCTTGTTGAGCACGTTCCGCAACTAGTGCTGCTTGACGTTTCATCCAAGCTTCTGGCATTGGGCGCGCATAGCCACCAACGCCTTTAGCGATTTCGCGCTCTTCATCTGTTTCGTAAGGAACGTCAACAAACTTAGCGCCGAGAGATTCAATTTGCTCTTTAGCGGCAGGGCGCACGTCAGATGCTTCGATGACAGCACCTAAACGCTTTGCAGTTGCAATGGCTTGGAGGCCAGCAACACCAGCGCCCAAGATCAGTACGCGAGCGGCTTTAACGGTTCCGGCTGCAGTCATGAGCATAGGCATAAAGCGCTGATACTCATTGGCGGCAACCATCACTGCTTTATAACCTGCGATGTTGGCTTGCGAAGATAAGACGTCCATGCTTTGTGCACGAGTAGTGCGTGGCGCAGCCTCTAATGAGAATGCAGTCACGCCTTGAGCAGCCATCGCAGCGATATTATCGTTATCAAATGGATCGAGCATGCCAATGAGCACACTGCCAGATTGAATTTGCTTGAGTTCTGCCGCTTCAGGCGCGCGCACCTTTAGAACGATCTCTGCGCTAAACGCATCTGCTGCGCTACCAATCGTCGCGCCAACAGCTTCATAGGCGGAATCAGGTTGGCTGGCTGTAACGCCCGCATCTTTTTGAATAACAACTGTATGGCCTTGACCAATCAGTTTCTTAACGGTTTCTGGTGTGGCGGCAACTCGAGTTTCCCCGAGTCTGATTTCCAGCGGTACTCCTATGCGCATGGCATGTCTCCAAAAGCAAATTTTTCAAAAAATCTATTTTAGTTAGTTAGGTGAAAAGCCACCTATCTATTTACCCTTAATGCCATTTATTTGGTTTTGCCACAAATCTCGTAAATTTGGAGCAAGACTTCTACAATGGATTTTTTAGCTGATAACGAATTCTCGCATTTTTTGATGATCCCACTCAATTCTGTCGCAATACCTGCTTCAAAACCCTCCAAAGTCGTGGTTGGGATGTCTGGAGGGGTAGATTCGTCTGTTGCTGCCTGGATGCTCAAGCAGCAAGGCTATGAAGTAATTGGTCTTTTCATGAAAAACTGGGAAGACGAGGACAGTGACGAATATTGCTCTGCACGTCAGGATTGGCTAGATGTGGTGTCTGTGGCCGATCTCATTGGGATTGACGTCGAGGCCGTCAACTTTGCTGCTGAGTACCGTGAGCGTGTTTTTGCGGAGTTTTTGCGCGAATATGCTGCCGGCAGGACACCTAACCCAGATGTTTTGTGCAATGCAGAAATTAAATTTAAAGCCTTTTTAGATCACGCCATCAGTTTGGGCGCGGATGCCATTGCAACAGGTCACTATGCGCGGGTTCGACATGAAGGTGGTCGCGTACAGCTATTAAAAGCCTTGGACGCCAGTAAAGACCAAAGCTATTTTTTGCATCGCTTAACCCAGAATCAATTGGCCAATGTACTTTTTCCTTTGGGGGAGATTCCAAAGACGGAGGTGCGCAAGATTGCCGAAAAAATCGGCCTGCACAATGCCGCTAAAAAAGACTCTACAGGAATTTGCTTTATTGGTGAACGCCCTTTCCGCGAATTCTTAAACCGTTACCTACCGCGCACACCCGGGCCCATTAAAACTCCAGAAGGTAAAACAGTGGGTGAGCATATGGGTCTTGCCTTTTTCACCCTGGGACAGCGAAAGGGCATAGGCCTAGGCGGCAGTCAGGACGGCAATGGAGATGCTTGGTATGTCGCACGCAAGGATGTAGCCAATAACACCCTCTACGTTGCCCAAGGCCATGAGCATCCGTGGTTACTGGCCAATCAGCTTTCCACAATTGACGCTAGTTGGGTTGCTGGAGTTGCACCCACACCAGGCCAGTACTCTGCAAAAACCCGCTATCGTCAGGCAGACTCAGTATGTACGCTTGCTGCTGGAGCTGACGGGCCTTTGAGTTTTGAATTGGCCTTTCCGGAAGCGCAATGGGCGGTAACTCCGGGTCAGTCTGCCGTTTTGTACGACGGAGATATTTGCTTAGGCGGCGGGATTATTTCCGCCTAAGTCTTTCCAGCTGATAGCGCCCTGATTTAGGCGGCTGGAGGCGCTGTTTCTGCGAAGGAAGGTCTTTGCATCAACTTTTGATACAAGGCATCTAAATTGGGATATTGCGCTTGCCAAGCGATATTGGGGAAGCGGAACAGCAGGTAACCCAAGGCGCAGCCAACCGCAATGTCAGCCAAAGTCATCTGGTTGCTGTGGCACCAAGCGTTTTCACCTAATTTACGGGACATTTGGGCAAGAGAGGTATTCATTTTGCCCATTTGGCGCTCAATCCAAGCGGGGCTCTGTTGCTCAGGTGGGCGTAAGGTCACCTCTAAACGAGCCAAAATGCCGGCATCTTCTATCCCGTCAGCCAGGGTTTCCCAAGTTTTGACGGTAGCGCGTTCACGACTATCGGTCGGGATAAGTTTGCCCAACGGGCTCAATGTATCAGCGTACTCAGCAATCACGCGTGAATCGTAGATGACTTCCCCGTCATCTAAAAGAAGACAAGGCACTTTGCCTAAGGGGTTGTTGAGGGCTATTTTGGTGTCTGCGGCCCAGACATTCTCGAGTTCTAGGTCTAAATCTACCTTTTTTTCCAAGAAAACAATGCGCACTTTGCGCACGTAGGGGCTAGTGAGGGATCCGATGAGTTTCATGTACCTAGTATAGCGATGCCAATCAAACTGAATTGCTCCTAAGAGCGATTAAAATCAGGTTTTATTGAAACAATCAATGTAAAGGCAATATTCGTGAGTCAGCCGATTTCTACTCTTAATGCACTATCCCCTTTAGATGGTCGCTATGCCGGCAAGCTGGATGCCTTGAGGCCCTGGTTATCCGAAGCCGCATTTATGCGGCAGCGTGTGTTTGTAGAGATTCATTGGTTATTGGCTTTGGCTTCCGGAGGCCTGCCAGATGTTCCAAAAATTAGTACAGCAGATGAAGCCTTCCTATTGTCTTTGCCAGAAAACTTCTCGGATGCCGATGCGCAACGCATTAAGGATATCGAGGCAGTCACCAATCACGATGTCAAAGCGGTGGAGTATTTTTTAAAAGAAAAAGTAGCCGGTCGCCCAGATCTCTTAAAGGCCAGTGAATTTATTCACTTTGCGTGCACCTCTGAAGATATCAACAACACGTCACATGGCTTGATGTTGCGCGGGGCGCGTGATGAAGTGCTGTTGCCACAACTCAGAAAAGTACTTTCTGTACTGACGGATTTGGCAATTGAGAACGCTAAAGTGCCTTTGCTGTCACGCACTCATGGCCAACCTGCCTCTCCAAGTACATTAGGTAAGGAGTTAGCTAATATTGCTAAACGTCTAGAGCGTGCAATTGCCACGATTGCAGCAGTGCCTTTGTTAGGAAAAATGAACGGTGCAGTCGGTAATTACAACGCGCATTTATCTGCTTACCCCAATTTTGATTGGGAAAACTTTTCTAAGAATGTCGTTGAGAAACGCTTAGGTCTTACCTTCAACCCTTACACGATTCAAATTGAGCCACATGATGGTATGGCTGAATTGTTTGATGCAATTGCTCGCGCCAACACCATCTTGTTGGATATGGATCGTGATTTCTGGGCGTACATTTCAATTGGTTACTTTAAGCAACGCACTAAAGCGGGTGAGATTGGTTCTTCAACTATGCCGCATAAGGTGAACCCAATTGACTTTGAAAACTCTGAAGGTAACTTGGGCGTAGCCAATGCCTTGTTGCGTCATCTTGCTGAGAAGTTACCAATTTCTCGCTGGCAGCGCGACCTCACTGATTCAACCGTATTGCGTAACCTAGGCCCAGCCTTTGGCCACAGCGTCTTAGCTTATGACAGCGCCTTACGTGGCTTAGGTAAGTTAGAAGTGAATCATGCAGCGATTGCTGCTGACTTAGATGCGTGCTGGGAAGTATTGGCAGAGCCAGTGCAGACTGTGATGCGTCGTTATGGCATTGAGAATCCGTATGAGCAACTCAAAGAGCTCACTCGTGGCAAAGGTATCAACCAGGCCGATTTACAAACCTTTATTCGTGGTTTAAAGATTCCAGATGATGCAAAAACCCTGTTACTTGAGATGACCCCATCTTCTTATTTAGGCAAGGCGGTCGAATTGACCGAACGTCTCAAAAAGTGAGCTTGACTCCAAGCCTTGGGCCTGCACCGCAGGATTTGCAATATGGTGCTCGCCCTAAGATCTGGTTTGCTGTTTATCAACTGCTTTGGCATCTGCTTCTGCCTTTTGCATTTATTCGCCTGGCTTGGCGCACACGCCATTCCTCTGAATATTTAAATTACTTCTCTGAGCGTTTGGGTTTTGCTTATGGCAAAACGACTACTCAGGGATCTGTATGGATTCATGCGGTATCCGTTGGCGAGACTAGAGCGGCTCAACCTTTGGTGGAAGCTTATCTATCTCGTGGCGAGACGATTCTGTTGACGCATATGACGCTCAATGGTCGCCGCACTGGCGCTACTCTATTCGAAAAGGCAATTGCCGCAGGTCAGTTACGTCAAGTCTATCTACCCTATGATCTCTGCTGGGCTGTTGCTAATTTCATTCGTGTATTTAAACCGAAGTTCGGTTTGTTTATGGAAACCGAAGCTTGGCCAACCATCGTGTTTTATTGCGCAGAAATCGGCCTGCCATTATTTTTAGTAAACGCACGCTTATCTGAACGAAGTGCTCGCCGCGTCAATCGATTTGGAAATGCTGGCAGATCCTTATTTCAGGCATTTAAAGGGATCTTGGCTCAAACGCACTTAGATGCCGACCGCTATCGTAGTCTTGGCGTTAAGCAGGTTGAGATTGTTGGCAACCTGAAGTTCGATGTACCACTTGACCTCAACCTAGTACAGCAAGGTAAATCCTGGAAGCAAGAGCTTCATAGCAAACAACGATTGATGGTCTGCGCTGCTAGCACTCGTGATGGTGAAGAGGCAATCATCCTGAAGGCTTGGAAGAATCTCTTACTTGGCAACACTTTTGAAATTGCACCATTGCTTTGTTTAGTACCACGTCATCCTGAGCGCTTCTCTGAAGTGGCCAATCAAATTGAAGATGCTGGTCTGACATTTCGACGCCGTACAGAATGGATTGAGACGCCAAAGGGTGATGCTGGCGTGGATGTCATTCTAGGGGACTCAATGGGTGAGATGCCAATGTATTACAGCGCTGCTGACGTGGTAGTCATGGGTGGCAGCCTACTTCCGTTTGGTGGTCAAAATCTGATTGAAGCTTGTGCTGCCGGTTGTCCAGTTTTGCTCGGTGAGCATACCTATAACTTTCAACAAGCCGCCCTAGATGCTATTGAGATGGGTGCTGCCAAGCGTATCCAGGGTGAGCTCAACTTGAGTGAGCCCATTGCCCTCATGGACGCTTTAAAAGGGTTGCTTTTAAATACTGCCGAACTGGCAAAGATGTCGAGCGCTGCAAATTCTTATGCACTCGAGCATCAAGGTGCGACCCAAAAGATTATGGCCGCCCTTGAGAATTTAAATTAACTGAGATTGAATTATTAAACCTGAGCCCCAAAGTTAGGGTCATCGTTGCGCGTAACATCGTCCGGCTTTTTATCGCCTTTCACTAAATCTTCTCGCGTCACACCAAGCCACATGGCCAAAGCCGCTGCCACGAACACTGACGAGTAGATGCCAAACAAAATACCAATGGTGAGGGCTAAGGCAAAGTAGAAGAGGGTGGGCCCACCAAAAATCAACATCGCCAAAACCATCATTTCAGTACTACCGTGAGTAATTACGGTACGACTGATTGTGCTGGTGATGGCGTTATCAATAATTTCACGAGTAGTCATCTTGCGATATTTGCGGAAGTTTTCGCGAATACGGTCAAAGATCACCACAGACTCGTTTACTGAGTAGCCCAATACAGCCAATACCGCAGCCAATACGGAGAGTGAGAACTCCCACTGAAAGAATGCGAAGAAACCTAGAATAATCACAATGTCATGTAAGTTGGCAATAATGCCGGCGACAGCAAATTTCCACTCAAAGCGGAAAGAGAGGTAAATCACGATGCCGATGATCACAAATAGTAGTGCCAGTAATCCATCTATTGCCAGCTCACGTCCAACTTGTGGCCCAACAAATTCAACGCGCTGTAGCTTAACGCCTGAAGTGCTTGGCTCAAGCGCTTGCATGACTGCTGCACTTTGATCTGCAGAGGAAATCATTTTTCCCTCGGCATCTTTTTGGAGAGGCAGACGAATCATCACATCGCGCGAGCTGCCAAAGTTCTGAATCTGGGTATCGGCATAACCCAGTTTTTCTACCTTGGATCTAATTGAATCTAGGGGAGCTGTTTGTGGATAAGAAACTTCCATCACTGTACCGCCGGTGAACTCAATTGATAAGTGAAGACCGTTTTGCCAGAGGAAGAAAACAGCTGCGAAGAAGGTGATTAGAGAAACTGCATTCAGCGCCAGTGCATGGCGCATAAAGGGAATGTCTTTTTTAATTCGGAAAAATTCCATGACTTATTTCTCCTGTGGACGCCAAACTTGGCCGATAGCGAGTTTCTGAACTTTTTTACCTCTGCCGTACCAGAGGTTAACCAGGCCACGTGAGAAAAAGACGGCTGAAAACATGGAAGTCAAAATACCAAGGCAATGCACTACTGCGAAGCCTTTAATTGGACCGGAGCCAAATGCTAGCAATGCAAGGCCGGCAATTAAGGTGGTGACGTTTGAATCCAAAATAGTTGCCCAGGCTTTATCAAAGCCAACAGCAATCGCCGTTTGTGGGGCAGCACCGTTACGCAGCTCCTCACGAATACGTTCATTAATCAAGACGTTGGAGTCAATCGCCATACCCAACGCTAAGGCCATTGCAGCAATGCCTGGCAATGTTAGGGTGGCTTGCAGCATTGACAATATCGAGATCAAAAGTAACAAGTTAACCGCTAGAGCTACTACTGAGAAAGTACCAAATAAGAGGTAGTAAGCAACCATGAAAATGGAGATTGCTCCAAAGCCAATGATCAGGGATTTGAAACCCTTCTCAATATTCTCCGCACCTAGGCTTGGTCCAATCGTGCGCTCTTCAATGATTTCCATGGGAGCGGCTAGTGAGCCTGCACGTAGTAAGAGTGCTAAGTCATTAGCGCTCTCGGTAGTTGGCTGGCCAGTAATTTGGAACTTGGATCCAAACTCACCTTGAATCGTAGCAATAGTGAGAACCTCACCTTTGCCTTTTTCAAACAAGATCATGCCCATCGGTTTGCCGATGTTTTCACGGGTTACTTCTTGCATCACGCGACCGCCAGCAGCATCTAAGGAGATATTGACTGCAGGGCGTTGGTTTTGATCAAAGCCAGCGCTTGCATCGGTAATACGATCCCCGCTAAAGATGACTGATTTTTTGAATACACCTTGGCGAGTTTCGCCAAAACGGAATACATCCATGCCCGGAGGTGGAGTCTCGCCAATGGCGATAGTTGAAACGATTGGGTCGGCTAATCTGGACTCTAGAGTTGCGGTGCGGCCAATGATGTCCTTCGCGCGCGCAGTATCTTGTACGCCTGGAAGCTGCACAACAATTCGCTCTGCACCTTGTTGTTGAATCACTGGCTCTTTAACGGCCAGCTCATTGACGCGCTTATTGAGTGTGACGATATTTTGTTTTACTGCGTTATCTTGAATTTCTTTCAAGGCAGTCGGTTTAAATTCGCCAACCAGTTTTGGAGACAGGCCTGTAGGCTTAATTTGCCAGGTCAGATCAGGCTGACTAGTCATCAAGACAGAGCGCGCTTTTTCAGCATCTTCAGTGCTGCCGAATGTTAGGGTGATGGAGTCTTGGCCACGCTCAATACCCTGCTGGCGAATCGATTTATCACGTAGCTGACTACGAATATCCGTTGCCAAAGAAGTAACCTTCTTTTGAACGGCACCTTTCATATCCACTTGTAGCAAGAAGTAAACGCCGCCACGCAAGTCAAGGCCAAGAGGCATCGGTAAGGCATTGAGTGCGTTTAACCAGCTTGGTGTGTTCGAGAGTAGGTTTAATGCAACTGTGAAATTGGGTTCGTTTTGATCGATGTTCAATTTCTGTTGCAGCAAGTCGCGTGCACGAAGTTGGATGTCAGTATTGTTAAAACGAATTTTAATTGAACCTACACTACCGGTAGATTCAAAGAAGATGCCAGTATTGCTGATGTTGTCATCAGTCAAAATCTTTTCTACTCGAGATTGTGTCGCCAAATCAACCTTGATGGTTGGCTTGGCAGACGAGACTTGAACCGCTGGCGCCTCTCCGTAGAAATTGGGTAATGAATACAGTCCTCCAATCAATAAAGCAAAGAGGATGACTATATATTTCCAGAGAGGATAGCGATTCATATTGGGATACTTTTAATCAAGCGTATTAAGCAGACTTCAGTGAGCCTTTTGGCAATACTGTTGTGATGGCGCCTTTTTGCATTTGCACTTCAGTACCAGCAGCAATTTCAACAGTCACTACTTGGTCTTTTAATGCAGTTACTTTGCCGATGATGCCGCCAACAGTCACTACTTCGTCGCCAACAGAAAGAGACTCCAGCATTGCTTTAGTTTCTTTTTGACGCTTCATTTGTGGGCGAATCATGATGAAGTACAACACTGCAAACATCAAAAGCAAGGGAAGAAAGCTCATCAAGCCACCAGAATCTGCACCCGCGGCTGGAGCCTGGGCAAAAGCGTTACTAATCCACATACAAAACCTCCATTAATTACCAGTTAAAAACTGCTTTGGGAACTGCTTCAGTTTTAGGCTTTTAAAGCGAAGCCGTAAACCCGCAATTCTAAACTGTATGGGGCTTTGAGGGCTTATTTACGCTTCTAGGGCTATTAATCCTGTCCGGGCTCTACGCCGCGCTGGCGATTCCGATGAAATTCTTCGCGATAGGCGCTAAAACGGTCTTTAGCCAAAGATTCTCGGACCTCTTCCATCAGCTGTAGGTAGTAAGAGAGATTGTGGATGGTATTAAGCTGCGACCCCAGAATCTCATTCGCCTTTTGCAGGTGATTTAAGTAGGATCTGGTGAAGTTTTTACAGGTATAGCAAGAGCAAGTAGGGTCGACTGGGCGATCGTCGTCCTTGTAGCCTGAATTACGCAGCTTGAGGTCACCAAAGCGGGTAAAGAGCCAGCCATTGCGAGCATTGCGGGTCGGCATGACGCAGTCAAACATATCAATGCCCAAGCTAACACCTAGCATCAAGTCTTCAGGTGTTCCAACCCCCATCAAGTAATGGGGCATGTGCTCTGGCAGTTTAGGGGCTGTGAAATTGAGGATGCGCTCAAACTCGGGTTTGGGTTCGCCAACCGAGAGGCCGCCAATGGCAATACCGTCAAAGCCCTGCTGACTAACGGCATCCAGGGAGAATTCACGGAGGTTTTCAAACATGCCGCCTTGGACGATGCCAAAAAGGCCGTTGCCAGTCTCCAGTTCGCGAAAGCGTTTTAAGGAGCGATCACCCCAGCGCAGCGACATTTCCAATGAGGCGCGCGCAGTTTTTTCTGAGGTTGCCTGCCCCTTGATTTCGTAAGGGGTGCATTCATCAAACTGCATCGCAATATCGCTATTCAGTACCGCCTGAATTTCCATTGACACTTCTGGCGACATAAATAACTTATCGCCATTGATCGGGGATGCAAAGGTAACGCCTTCCTCAGAAATTTTTCTGAGTGCTCCTAAGCTAAAGACCTGAAAGCCACCTGAGTCCGTGAGGATGGGCTTATCCCAGCCCATAAAGCGGTGCAAGCCACCATGCTTCTTTACAACATCTAAACCAGGCCGTAGCCACAAATGAAAGGTATTGCCTAAGATAATTTGGGCTTTAGCCTCATGCAGATCCCGTGGGGTCATCGCCTTCACGGTGCCATAAGTGCCCACAGGCATAAAGATTGGCGTTTGAACACTGCCGTGAGGAAGGTCAAGCTGACCAAGACGTGCAGGACTGGCAGAGTCGCGCGCGAGGATATTAAAGTGAATAGGTTTTGTCATGAGCTGGTTTAGTTAAGGCGGCTTAAGAACATCGCATCGCCGTAGCTAAAAAAGCGATATTTATTCTGAATAGCATGTTGATAGGCATTGCGGATATTGTCTACACCAGCAAAGGCGCTCACCAACATCAGCAGGGTCGATTTTGGCAGATGAAAGTTGGTCAGAAGACAATTTACCGTTTTGAATGTGTAACCAGGCGTAATAAATAAATTCGTTTCGCCACTAGCCTGCTGGGTTTGAGCCTGACTCTCTAGTGCGCGTAAGCTGGTCGTTCCGACTGCAATGACTCTGCCGCCTGCCTGCTGGGTGGCTTTAATCGCTGCAAGAGTTTGCGCAGGAATTGAAAACCACTCGTAATGCATCTTGTGTTTAGTGAGATCTTCTTCGCGAACTGGTGTGAAAGTACCTGCACCCACATGCAGAGTGACTGTGGCCTGTTTAACACCGAGCTCACTCAGCTGCTGAAGAATGGCTTCATCAAAGTGCAAGCCTGCCGTAGGAGCTGCTACAGCACCAGGATTCTTGGCGACGACAGTTTGATAACGATTAGCATCCTCTTGATCTGGCTGATGCTCGATATAGGGTGGCAGAGGTAATTCACCAAAGCGCTCCAGCAAATCAAACACATTCTCAGGGAAGCGCACTTCATAAAATCGGTCATCATGACCAATCATTTCGACCGGGAAGGTTTCGCCAGCCTGATTGTGTACATGAATAATGCTGCCGGCCTTAGGAACCTTGGAGGCTCTGATTTGTACCCAGGCTTGTTTATCTCCGCTGATACGTTCAATCAGTAGCTCTACATTGCCGCCCGTCTCCTTTTTGCCATGTAGGCGTGCAGGAATCACTTTGGTGTCATTAAAGACTAGTAAATCTCCTGGTTTCATCAGATTCAGGATGTCTGGGAACTGCCTATCAATGAATTGTGCGACATTACCCCCCTCTATATTCAGCTCTAAGAGGCGGCTATCCGTTCTATTTGCTAGCGGGTGCTGAGCAATCAGTTCGGGAGGAAGGTCGTAATTGAAGTCGGAAAGTTGCATAGCATTACCATCAGGTATTGGATTTTAACGATGACGACTAAGCGACCGCCAACTGCACTCGAAAAAATGGGTTTAAACAGCCCTATGGCACTTGCTTTGCACCTGCCGTCCCGTTACGAGGATGAGACTGAGCTCTTCACTATTGAGGAGGCCTTAGGCCTTGGAAGATTTCATTCGATTCAGACTCAGGGCATCGTGATTCGTAATCAGGTGATGTTTCGCCCCAGAAGGCAGCTGTTGGTCACAATTGAAGACGATACTGCTTCGCTGCAACTACGCTTTCTTAATTTTTATCCCAGCCAGCAAAAGCAAATGGCAGTCGGCAGTCATATCCGGGTGCGGGGTGAAATTCGGGAAGGTTATCAAGGCGCAGAGATAGTTCACCCTACTGTTCGTGCAGTTATTCCAGAGGCACCATTGCCAGCGAGCTTGACTCCTGTGTATCCAGCCAGCGCCGGTATCTCGCAAACCATGATTCGTAAGGCGGTGCTCAAGGCCCTTCAGGATGCTAGCCTCAAAGAAAGTTTGGCAGAATTTTTACCCTCCAAACTCGTGGCAGAAATTCTGCCGAAAAATGATTGGCCACCACTGCAAGATGCGATTACTTATTTGCACCAGCCACCTGCCGATGCCAATACCCAATCGCTTTTAGAGCGTACTCATCCCGCTTGGCGGCGTGTGCAGTTTGAAGAATTACTGGCCCAGCAGATTTCTTTAAAGCGTGCGCATGCTATCCGGAGAGAAAGGCGTGCCCCTAGTTTTACGAAGGATCAGAAAGCAAGGAATGCAAGCAAAAAAAATGCCAGCATTGAGGAGGGCTTACTCACAGTTTTGCCCTTTAAATTGACTGGTGCTCAAGCGCGCGTCTGGTCTGAAATCGGGCTTGACCTCTCGAATACCTACCCAATGAATCGCCTGCTGCAAGGTGATGTGGGTAGTGGGAAAACGGTGATTGCAGCATTGGCTGCTGCGCGCGCAATGGATCATGGGTATCAAGCTGCCATCATGGCGCCGACAGAAATTCTGGCAGAGCAACACTATCTCAAAATGCAGGAGTGGTTTGGGTCTGTAGGCGTGAAGATTGCATGGCTCTCTGGCAGCTTGAGAGCCAAGGAAAAACGACTCGCACAAGAAATGATTGAGAGCGGAGAAGCTCAACTCATTATTGGCACGCATGCACTCATTCAGGATAAGGTGAGCTTTGCGAAGTTAGGTTTAGCGGTTATTGATGAACAACATCGATTTGGCGTAAGACAGCGCTTAGAGATTCAGCAACGTGTTGGCTCGGAACTGTTTTATTGTCATCAATTGATGATGTCGGCCACTCCGATTCCACGGACTCTGGCAATGACCTATTACGCCGACTTGGATGTTTCTGTCATTGATGAATTACCTCCTGGTCGTAAACCGATTGCTACTAAGGTAGTGAAGGCAGCACGTAGAGATGAGGTGATTAGCGGTTTACATGATTGGCTAGCAAAGGGACTGCAAGCCTATTGGGTGTGTCCTTTGATTGAGGAGTCTGAAGTCTTGCAATTGCAAACAGCAGTTGAAAGCTTCGAGCAGCTAACAGAAGCACTTCCGAGTTTTAAGGTTGGCCTAGTGCATGGACGCCTAAAAAGTGAGGAAAAGGCTGCAGTGATGGCGGCTTTCAAGGCCAATGAAATCCAGCTATTAGTGGCGACAACTGTGATTGAAGTGGGTGTGGATGTGCCCAATGCGGCACTAATGGTAATTGAGCATGCCGAACGTTTTGGCTATGCACAGATTCATCAGTTACGTGGACGTGTAGGGCGCGGTTCCGCTGATTCAGTGTGTATCTTAATGTACGCTGAGCCACTATCCATGGCCGCTAAAGAGCGCCTACAAACTTTACGAGAAACATCAGACGGATTCGTAATTGCAGAGCGCGACTTATCGCTTCGTGGGCCAGGTGAATTATTGGGAGCCAAACAATCTGGGGATGCGATGTTACGATTTGTCGACCTTCAGCGTGATGCATGGCTGATTGAGTTGGCTCAGACAGCGGCAGAGCGTCTGCTAGCAGAGCATGGCGATTTAGTGGAAAGACATCTTGAGCGTTGGCTGGGCTCTCGCACTGAGTTTCTAAAAGCTTGATAATTGCACCATGACTATGATTGCTATGAAAGAAAGACTAATTATCTGATGCGCGATCGTATTATTGCTTACGCTTACCTGATCCGTCTGGATAAACCAATCGGAACGCTACTTCTATTGTGGCCAACTTTGTGGGCACTTTGGCTAGCAAGTGGCGGTATTCCTAAATGGCATCTTCTTATTATCTTTATCTTGGGAACATTTTTAATGCGTAGTGCTGGGTGCGCTATGAATGACTATGCGGATCAAGATTTTGATCGTCATGTATTGAGAACCAAAAATCGTCCCATTACGAGTGGAAAAATTTCTGGGAAAGAAGCATTAGCCGTAGCAGCCACTTTGGCGTTGATAGCCTATTTACTCATTCAACCTCTGAATGCTTTAACTCAAGAGCTCTCTTTCTTTGCCTTGGCGCTTGCGATTATTTATCCCTTCACCAAACGTTTTTTTGCTATTCCGCAAGCAGTCCTAGGTATTGCCTTTGGCTTTGGAATTCCGATGGCCTATGCCGCTGTATTGGATTTCATTCCAATGGAAGCTTGGATTTTGTTTGTGGGCAATATCTTCTGGGCGATTGCTTACGATACAGCTTATGCCATGGTTGATCGTGATGATGATTTACGTTTGGGTTTGCGCACCTCGGCCATTACCTTTGGTCGATTTGATGTTTTAGCGATTGCCCTGAGTTATAGCCTGCTCTTTCTGAGCCAGATTTGGGTCGCTCAACTAGCCAATCTGAATAATTACTTTTGGGTAGGTTGGTTCTTCGCTGTAGCCTGCGCCGCGTATCACCTGAAGCTAGTGGCTAGTCGCAAGCGAGAAGATTGCTTCAAGGCATTTCGCCACAATAACTGGTTGGGCGGATTCTTATTTTTGGGAATCCTATTGGGTCTTACCTAATTCATCACCCATGGCTTTGCCGCGTTGACTAGCTGCGTCAATCGCTTTTTCAAGTGCACCATGCCAATCGAGTTGCTTGAGCATATCCAGTGCAGCAGCAGTAGTGCCACCCTTGGAAGTGACTCGTTCACGCAGTACACCTGCATGCTCATCTGAGTTGTGGGCTAATTGTGTAGCACCTTCTAAAGTGGCGTAGGCAAGTTTGCGAGCGGTAGCCGAGTCCAGCCCCAGTTTCTCGCCACTCGATTGCATAGCCTCTAAGAAAGCAAAAACATAGGCAGGACCGCTTCCAGAAACAGCGGTAACCGCATCCATGAGTTTTTCCTCATTCACCCAAACGGCTTGACCTACTGCATTGCAAATAGTTTCCGCTAAGGCGCGGTCGGCAGGATTGACGGCAGTATCAGCGAACAGCCCAGTAATGCCTTTACCAATTAATGCTGGAGTATTAGGCATCGCACGTACACAACGCTCATGATCAAGCCAACGACTCATGTCTTTGAGACGAATGCCGGCAGCAATACTGAGAATGAGTGGGCCTGGTGCAGTGGCATGTTTGAGTTTTGCACTTAAAGACTTGGCTACTACATTGAAGTCCTGGGGTTTAATCGCCATGACTACGACATTGTTTTTAGAGAAGTCAAAAGCAATTTGATCCAAGGAGCCAATGATCTGTACACCAAAATCTTGGTGCAATTGCAAGCCAGTACTCGCATTGGCCTCGACTACAGAAAGTTGATTAGCCTCAAAACTATTGGCTAGTAAGCCGCTAATTAAAGCGCGACCCATATTGCCGCCACCAATGAAGGTGATATGTGCGCTTTGGTTTGTTTGTTGTGTGCTCATGTTTTGATCTTATCGCGCTTCCCAAAAATGGCGCTACCTATACGCACCATGGTACTGCCCTCAGTGACTGCAGCCTCCAGATCATCAGACATTCCCATGGAGAGCGTATCAAAGAAATCATACCCAATATCATTACTGTGCTTTGCCTTAATCCCAACAAAGCACTCTCGAACAGCTGAAAAAGATTGACGTTGTTGGTTGATATCATCACTGGGCGCAGGGATGGCCATGAGTCCGCGAAGAACTAAATGAGGTAATTTGGAAATCGCATCACAAAGAGCGTCGACCTCTTCAAGAGCAATACCGCTTTTACTATCTTCTTCACTGACGTTAATTTGAACGCAAACTTGCAATGGGCCTACGTTAGAAAATTCACCGCGTTGACTGGAAAGACGTTCTGCAATTTTGAGGCGATCAATGCTATGTATCCAGTCAAAATGTTCTGCAACATCACGTGTCTTATTACTTTGAAGTGGGCCAATAAAATGCCACTCTAGCCAAGGGCGCAATTTAGATAGTTGCTGAATTTTTTCAATACCTTCTTGGACATAATTTTCACCAAAGGCAGTTTGCCCGGCATGCATGGCCTCCTCAACTGCTAAAGCAGGAAAGGTTTTGCTGACAGCAAGTAGTTGTATGTCCTCGGGCTCACGTTTAGCTGCCAAAGCTGCCAACTCCAGTCGCTGCCTTACCATCATCAGGTTAGTGGTGACTTGACTCATTCTTGGGTTCGGGTTTGTTGGCTAATGAGTTGGTCAACAATCTCGATCCAATGCAGGACTGGAATCTCGTCTTGTTGAAGGTGGGTGATGCAGCCAATATTTCCGGAAACAATGACTTGTGCACCAGACTCTTCGCAAGCGGCATTGAGGTGGGTCAACTTGTTATGACGTAATTGTTCTGAGAGTTCTGGCTGGGTTACTGAATAGGTTCCCGCAGAGCCGCAGCAGAGATGGCTATCAGCACATAAGCGCACTCCAATGCCAATACCAGCTAAAAGACCCTCTACCTTACCGCGAATTTGTTGGCCATGTTGTAGAGTGCAAGGCGGGTGATAAACAACACCAGATTTTGGATCAGCACCTACTAGGGCAACAAGCTCTTCCTGAAGCGCCGGCAAGATTTCTGAGATATCTTTAGTGAGATCGGAGATGATCTTGGCTTTAGCGGCATATTGCGGATCATTCGAAAATAGATGACCATAATCTTTGACCATCACGCCACAACCAGAAGCGGTCATCACAATAGCTTCAACGCCTTGCTCAACTTGTGGCCACCAGGCATCGATATTTTGTTTGGCATTTTCTAGGCCGCCGGCTTGATCGTTTAGGTGGTAACGCAATGCACCACAGCAAGTGGCGTTGGGCGCAGCAATTAACTGTATCTTGAGTGCATCTAAAACACGTGCTGTTGCTGAGTTGATGTTTGGCAGCATGCCAGGTTGAACACAACCCTCGAGCAATAGCATCTTACGTGAGTGGCTAGTCTGTGGTCTTGCATAGGGGTCTGTATTTGTATTGAGTGCTTTATTTTTAGCTTCCGGAATCTTGCGCTGGATACCAGTCGGCATGAGTGGGCGAACTAAGCGGCCAATAGCCATCGCGGAATTAAATAATTTAGGGCTAGTTAAACCCTCTTTCAGAGCCCAGCGAGTGAGGCGCTGACCAAGAGGGCGCTCGGGAGTATTTTCTTCTGCCCACTTGCGACCAATATCGACTAAGTTGCCGTATTGCACGCCGCTTGGACAAGTGCTTTCACAATTACGGCAAGTCAGGCAGCGATCCAAATGCAGACGTGTTTTTTCAGTAGGGGCTTGACCTTCCGCCATTTGCTTGATGAGGTAGATGCGACCTCGAGGACCGTCGAGTTCATCACCAAGTAATTGATAAGTAGGGCATGTAGCCGTGCAGAAGCCGCAGTGCACACATTTTCCAAGAATTCTGGCAGCTTCAATACCCTCAGGAGTATTGGCGAATTGGGGAGCGAGTTGAGTTTGCATAAGGGTGCGAAAAGAGATACTTAAGGAAGGCGTGAAGTAGCAAATATGCCTGCTGGATCAAAGGCGGTTCTGAGGCGTGCTTGCACTGCCTCTAAAGCAGTTGAGTGCACTTGCTCACTCAAAAGGGTAAAGCGTTGCTTGCCTGGATCAACATTGCTTCCTTGCTTAAAGCGGGTTGCATGCCCGCCATGAGCGCTAGCTAAGGCCTTGATGGATGCATAAGTGGCATCATCGCCCAGCGCCTTTAGCCAACGTTGCTGGCCATTCCATTCCAAAGCAATATCACCGCTGATATTTTCATGAGTGAGTGGTCCGCAGGCGGCTGGAAGCGCGAGACGATACAAAGTCTCATCACTGTTGAGGATTGAAAAAACAGCTAATTGTTGTTCTCGCAAAGAAGCCCAAAATTCCTCAGCAACTTGAGGGTCTAATTCGCTTGCCTTGACGGCTGCTCCCATCATCGGAATCGCCGCTTTAACTGCAGCAGTAGCACCGGCTAAGCGAATAGTGAGTTCACCATCACCACCGATTGAATTGCCAATCCAACAGCTTGCAGAGAGTGGTAAAGGCTGACCTGCCCATTCATTGACGAGTTTTAGTGCGCGTGCTTGCGTAATGTTGCAACGCAGAGATGTTGTGGCAGCTGGTCGCGGCAATACTTTTACAGAAGCCTCTAGCAACAGTGACAAGGTTCCCATTGATCCGGGTAGTAAGCGTGAGACATCATATCCCGCAACGTTCTTCATCACCTTGCCGCCAAAGGATAGGTCTTGGCCTTTACCATCGAGGATGCGAACGCCTAGAACAAAATCACGTAAATTGCCCGCGCTAATGCGTCTTGGGCCCGCTAAGCCCGCAGCAATCACTCCACCAAAAGTTGCGCCCTCACCAAAGTGGGGAGGCTCAAATGCCAGCATTTGATTCTTATCAGCTAGAGCAGCTTCAATTTCTTTTAGCGGTGTACCAGCGCGCACAGTAATCACCAACTCTTCAGGCTGGTATTCCAAAATCCCTGAGTAAGTGCGGGTATTTAACTTGGTATAAGAGTTGGCGTTCCCATACCAAGACTTTGTGCCACCACCTTCAATGGATAAAGGAGTTTTGTTTTTAACTGCCGCCAGAATTTGCTCTTGAAATAAGTCAATATTTGCATTGCTAGTTGTTGACATTAAAAGCGCTCCAACTCAGGATGCGGTAAGTTGCCACCACTAATCCGCATGCGACCGTACTCAGCGCAGCGATTCAAAGTAGGAATAGCTTTATCGGGATTTAATAAGCGCTCTGGATCAAATGCGGATTTAACACCCCAAAATGATTCACGTTCACCTTCACCAAATTGAACGCACATGGAGTTAATTTTTTCAATACCAACGCCGTGTTCACCAGTGATCGTGCCATCAAGCTCAACACAGGCCTCTAAAATTTCAGTACCAAATGCTTCAGCACGATGCCACTCCTCTTGATCGGCGCCGTTAAATAAAATGAGGGGATGCATGTTGCCGTCACCCGCATGAAATACATTTAAGCAGGCAAGACCATATTTCTTTTCCATGCCCTGTATGCGTCTGAGTAGGGTGCCAATATTTCTGCGCGGGATAGTGCCATCCATGCAATAGTAGTCGGCAGCCAAGCGACCGGCTGCAGGAAAGGCATTTTTACGACCGCTCCAAAACTTCAGGCGCTCCGCTTCATTTTGAGAAATTTGAATACCGCTAGCGCCGGCTTGCTCCAGAACTTTTGTCATGCGCTCAATTTCTTCTGCAACCTCTTCAGGCGTACCGTCGGATTCGCAAAGCAGGATGGTTTCGGCTTCGAGGTCATATCCTGCATGAACAAATTCTTCTACTGCGCGAGTAGTGGCTTTGTCCATCATCTCCAGGCCGGCTGGAATGATCCCAGCAGCAATGATGGCTGCTACTGCATCGGCACCCTTTTCAATATCGTCAAAGCTAGCCATGATGACGCGCGCCAACTTGGGTTTGGCAACTAGCTTTACTGTGACTTCAGTCACTACAGCAAGCATGCCTTCACTGCCCATCACAATTGCTAATAAATCGAGTCCCGGGGAGTCTGGTGCAAGGCTACCGAACTCTACGATCTCACCGTTCATTAAGATGCCGCGCACTTTTAAAACGTTGTGAAGCGTCAGGCCGTATTTGAGGCAGTGCACACCACCAGAGTTTTCATTGACATTCCCGCCAATAGAGCAGGCAATCTGTGAGGATGGGTCTGGGGCGTAATACAGTCCGAGATGGGCCACCGCTTCGGAGATCGCTAAATTACGTACTCCCGGTTGTACAACTGCAGTTCTAGTAAACGGATCAATGTTGATGATCTTTTTGAGTTTGGCTAGTGAGAGTACTAAGCCCTGGGATATAGGCATGGCGCCACCAGATAGACCGGTGCCAGATCCGCGGGGGACAATGGGCACCTGCATCGCAAAGCAAATCTTCAAAATCTGGGCAACCTGCTCTTCAGTCTCAGGCAGAGCAACTGCCAAGGGCATGCGTCGATAGGCTGCCAGGCCATCGCATTCATAAGGAATCGTGTCTTCAGGCTCCCATAGCAAGGCATGTTCAGGGAGGATAGGGCGCAGCGCCGATACCAGTTTGGATTGCAGGGCGGCAATAGCCGCGAGTTCGGGGGGTGGGGTCACCATATTCATAGGAATCATTTTAGCCATTTACCTATAATTAGTTTTATGGGAAATCGACTTTCAAAAATAGCCACTAGAACTGGCGATGCGGGCATGACCGGGCTTGGCGATGGCAGCCGGGTAGAGAAGGATCATTTGCGCATTTGCGCCATGGGTGATGTAGATGAATTGAACTCCGAAATCGGGGTTTTGATGACCGAATCGATCCCCGAGAGTCTTGCAGAGGAGTTCAAAAACCTATTTTTGCAAGTGCAGCATGATTTATTTGACCTAGGTGGGGAGCTTTGCATTCCTAATTACACCCTACTCAAACCAGAGCAGGTGGCTCAGTTGGATATTTGGCTGGAAAAATACAATGCGACTTTACCTCCTCTGACTGAATTTATTCTTCCAGGCGGTACTCGCGCAGCTTCTCAGGCCCACGTCTGTCGCACAGTCTGTAGACGGGCAGAGAGATCGATTGTGCGTTTGGGTTGGGAAGAGCCCTTATACGATGCTCCGCGTCAATACGTCAATCGCTTATCAGACCTATTGTTTGTGTTGGCGCGGGTACTCAACCGTGCGGCGGGTGGTCAAGACGTTCTATGGAAGCACGAAAAAAAAGAGACTAAATAAACTAGTCTCTTTTAAAGTTAATAAAGCAGTTTCACTTTATTTTCTGATCTCATTATTTCTTTGTTTTTCTGCGGTTCTTCACAGCTAAAGCCAAGCGTTGTAATACGTTGACTGAGTCTTCCCAGTTAATGCAAGCGTCCGTAATACTCTTGCCATATTCCAATTTGTTTGGATCATCTTTTCCAGGTGAGAATTTTTGTGCGCCATCATTGAGGTGACTTTCAATCATGACTCCAAAAATTTGATGTGAGCCAGATTCAATTTGCTCAGCAATATTTTCTGCCACCACAATTTGACGCTCATGTTTTTTGCTGGAGTTCGCATGAGACAAATCCACCATCAAGCTGGCTGGAAGCTTTGCTGCATCTAGTTCAGAGCAGGCTACTTGCACATACTGCGCCTCGTAGTTTGGCTCTTTACCGCCGCGCAAAATAACGTGACAGTCTTTGTTACCCTTAGTTTCTACAATAGATACTTGACCGTTCTTATGAACAGATAAGAAATGATGCGGACGACTAGCTGCCTGAATGGCATCAGTAGCAATCTTGATGTTGCCATCAGTACCATTCTTAAACCCGATTGGTGCTGAGAGGCCCGAAGCTAGTTCGCGATGCACTTGACTCTCGGTTGTGCGTGCGCCAATAGCGCCCCAAGAAATCAGATCTGCAATGTATTGCGGAGAAATCACATCCAAAAATTCGCTACCTGCAGGCATGCCTAGGCGATTAATTTCCATCAGCACTTGGCGAGCCATTCGCAAACCTTCTTCAATGCGATAGCTCTCATCTAAGTACGGGTCATTAATTAAACCCTTCCAACCAACAGTGGTGCGTGGTTTTTCAAAATAGACTCGCATCACAATTTCGAGTTCACCCGAAAAACGATCACGCTCTGCGAGCAGTCTTTGGCAGTACTCTAATGCTGCACGGGGATCATGAATCGAGCAAGGTCCGATGATCACGAGCAGGCGATCATCTTTTCCATGAATGATGTCGCGAATCTTTTTACGTGTCTTGCTGATGAGCGCTTCTGTGGGTGTTCCAGCGATCGGAAAGAAGCGAATCAAATGCTCTGGTGGTGGCAGAACAGTAATATTGTGAATGCGTTGATCATCCGTGTCTGACGTTTTATCAACGGCAGCGTACCAGTTTGCGGGATTCGTATTTTGTTGGCTCATCCTTTTATTTTAAGCCGTATTAAGCCGTTCCTCCGACAGTCAGGCTGTCGATGCGTAAAGTTGGCTGCCCGACGCCCACAGGGACGCTCTGACCTTCCTTGCCGCAAACCCCGATACCGCCGTCTAATTTCAGGTCATTTCCGATCATAGAGACCTGTTTTAAGGACTCAGGACCACTACCAATGATGGTAGCGCCTTTGACGGGATATTGAATTTTGCCGTTTTCTACCCAATAGGCCTCTGAGGCTGAAAATACGAATTTACCGCTAGTAATGTCGACTTGACCGCCACCAAAGTTAACCGCATACAGGCCGCGTTTAATACTGGCCACGATTTCTTGGGGATCATCCTTGCCAGCCAACATATAGGTATTGGTCATGCGTGGCATCGGTAGGGAGGCAAAACTCTCGCGCCGTCCATTGCCTGTCAGGGGCATATTCATGAGCCTGGCATTCAGACTGTCCTGAATGTAACCCTTCAAAATACCATCTTCGATCAAGGTGGTGCATTGGGTGGGTGTGCCTTCATCATCGATATTGAGTGAGCCACGACGACCAGAAAGTGTTCCGTCATCAACTACGGTGACACCTTTAGCAGCAACTCGCTGCCCAATACAGCCAGCAAAAGCAGACGAGCCCTTGCGGTTAAAGTCGCCCTCAAGGCCGTGACCTACCGCTTCATGTAGTAACACCCCAGGCCATCCTGGCCCCATCACTACTGTCATTGGACCTGCTGGGGCAGGGCGAGAATCCAGATTAATTAGTGCGCCATCAACAGCCTCATCAACATATTGATTAATCAGTTCTGTATTGAAGTAGTGGTAATCATGACGAGCTCCACCTCCTGAAGACCCAGATTCGCGACGACCATTTTGTTCGGCAATCACATGGACTGATACCCGCACCAGTGGACGTACGTCAGCTGCTAATAGGCCATCAGCTCGAACGACGAGCACCACATCAAACTCACCAGCTAAGCTAGCCATAACCTGAATGATGCGCGGGTCACGCGCTTTTGCACGACGCTCAATACCTTCGAGTAAGGCAATCTTTTCTTGGGGTGCTAGTGAATCTAAAGGATTTAAGTCTGAGTAGAGTTCATTGGAAACGGGTGTAAAGATTTTGCTTGCAACAGCACGTGTACCACCTTGGGGTCCAATCACCCGAGTAGATTTAGCTGCTTTATTCAGGGCCTCTAAATTAATTTCATCAGAGTAAGCAAAGGCAGTCTTATCTCCATAGATCGCACGCACTCCAACACCCTGATCAATGCTAAAGCTGCCGGATTTCACAATTCCCTCTTCTAGGCTCCAGCTCTCGCTACGAGTATGTTGGAAATAAAGGTCAGCATCGTCGAGCTGATGCGTAAACATATTGCCAAAGGTGTGATGCAAATCTTGCTCAGAGAGGCCAGTTGGCTCAAGCAAAATGGATTTAGCCAGCTTGAGAAGGTCAGTCTGTTTCTTGGGCTTTGTCCAATCACTTGGAAATAATGCTTCTGGTGCTCTCATCTTGATTTGCTGTACTTTCTGTATTAAAGCTTGCGGTGTTTTAGTGCGGGTAGCTTAGAGCGTACCTCTTTTAATTTATCTTTGCTGAGCGTGCCCTGAATAAAACCCTCGCCTTCAGGAAGATTGCTCAATATCTCTCCCCATGGATCAATCAGCATGCTCTCACCCCAAGTGCGTCGTTGATTTAAGTGAAGACCTCCTTGGGCTGAAGCTAGGGCATAGCATTGGTTTTCAATTGCGCGAGCGCGCAGAAGAATTTCCCAATGATCTTTACCGGTGGTGTAGGTAAACGCTGCTGGAATAATGTGGCAATCCACTTGGCCAAGGGCGCGGTATAGCTCTGGAAAACGCAAGTCATAACAAATACTTAAGCCAAAACGCCATTCAACTTCATTAAGCTGGATTGCAAATTGGCCTGGTTGACTGCCCGCTGAAATGGTTTCAGATTCTTCGTAACGCTCCGTTGGAGTTTGAAAGCCAAATAAATGAATTTTGTCGTAACGAGCGATTTGTACGCCTCGAGGATCAAACACTAAGGAGGTATTGAGAACCTTATTGGATTCTTTAGCTTCTAAAGGAATAGTCCCTGCAACTAAATAGATATTATTTTCTTGTGCAATCGCGGCAAGACGCTCTTGAATTGGGCCAGACCCTGCCGCTTCCCGTGCATTTACCTTATCGGTATCCCTCAATCCCATTAAGCAAAAATATTCCGGCAACACGGCAATCTGTACTCCGCAATCTGTAGCGGCTTTAATTAAGCGAGCTGCAGTCTCGAGATTTTCATTGAGGCTAGGAGTCGACACCATTTGTATTGATGCTATGTTGAGTTCAGAAGCATTTATTGGTGCGTTCATCTATTTAACCTGGCATTTGGGTGGGGGTGTTTTGGTTTGTAGGTGGGCTTGCAGGAACAGAATTAGGGGAGCTTGGTTTTGTTTGTTCTTTCAAGAGATTCTTAGTGCGAATCGTCTCTAAAGTTTTCGCATCGAGTGGTTGACCCTTTTGATCTAGCGGAATTACTTCCGGATTTTCCCATGACCCCTGAATCAAATAATCTGTCTGCATGTTACGGTTAATTTGATTCGTGATGAGGTACTGCCCCAAGACTGCTCCTAGGCCAATAATGGGGTTGATTGCAAATGCTGCTAGTGAACCTGCAGTAGCGTCAATTGTAGGAAAGATAGTGATTCGGAGATCTTGGGTTTCTTTGGCGACATTGATTTGCCCTGTCATGGCAACCCGAGCTTGATCCAGAATCATGTTGAATTGTTTGGTTTGTGCAACTCCTTGTGCAATCTCGAAGTTGCTAGTAATAGAGTTAAAGGGTGTACCTTTAGTAGCTAAGTTTCCTAGGCTACCTTTTAGGTCAAAGGTTGCAAATCTAAAGAGACTTTGCAAACTGAGGACATCGAGCAACTTAGCTCCATCAGTATTGACTTCTAGTAAGCGGCCTTTGGCGAGGTCTAGGCTAACGTTACCAGCAAGAGAATCGTAGACTGGAGAAAAAGGTGACCCTGACCATGAGATTGAGGCATTGAGCTTTCCTTCACCACCCTCTACCGACTTAGAGTTACTCCAATGAGCAATAATCCGTCCCGCATCTTTAATATTCATGTCCGCAGTGAATGAGCTCAGTTCAGGGTTATTTGGGGTACGAGCCTGCCACTGACCTTTGATAATGGAATTGCCTTGAGGGTTGTTAATTTGCATTGACTCAAGCTTCATGAGATCACGAGTAGTTTTGGATTTGATCTTTACGGCACCTAGTTGAGCCTTTGTCCAACTCAAATCATCGATCGTTAAATCTAGGCTGGGGATAGCATTTGGGTCGATTGGGGTCTTGAGGGGGGTCGCTTTTTGTAGAGTACTTTCCTTGGATGTTAATTCTTGAGATGCGCGTTGATCTGGAACTTTTAGGCGTGCAAGTCTTCCAGAAACAAATCCACTGGGGTGATCACTACTGCCGGGTTGCCATTGCATTTGACCAGCAATCTGGGGTGAATTTAAACGCAGTTGCCAAGCGATATTTTTTTTCTGAGACTGCATGCTGACATCAATCCACTCGCGGTCTAGGGCGATTAATTTCTTCACTTGAGCAGAGATTTGTACATCCTCATCGGGTGTATTTGACGGATTGACTTCATTCGCCTTACCCCTTGATTTGCCTGCCCCTAAAAACTCTACCCACTGATCAAGATTTAGTTCATTGCTTGCCAAGTGGAGAGAAGTGCCTTGCTGTGGCAATGGTGCCGGCGACCCAACTCCTACTGCATTTTTTACTTCATTAGCCGAATTGAGATTTCCCTGAAGAAAGTATTGCCCCCCTAATTTTCCAGACCAATCTGCACGCACTACATTACTCTTGCTGGCTGGGTAAATTTTTAGACTGAGCTCCCCCAACATAGGGGTGCCTGCTAATTTCTTGGCAGGTGAGGGGGCGGAGCTTGCCCAATTGCGTAAATCAAAATTGAGCTTGGTTTGGCTACCTGCTTTGTTAAAGTTGATCAGGCCTTCGTATTTCGCTGACCCACTCATCGCACTAAGCAGTGCTGGGTGAGCTCGAGATTTTAAATTTCCTGAAATGTAATCTTTGATGAAGCTAGCATTAATATCGCCTCCGACGCTAAAGCTAGTATTGCCTGCCGAAGAGGGTGCGCTAGCAATCTTGAGGGCGCCGCCTAAAAAGTTTGCGGTGACATTATCAAACTCGGGATTGACTTCGGTAATGCGTATCTTGCCTTTCAGATTTTCTAAGGGGGGAACCTGCCCCCATTGCACTTGATTTCCGGGAAGATTAATTTTTGCATCGAAGCGAACATCGTCGTCTCCAGCTAGCGGAATTTTTAAGTCAAGACCCACATTCACGAGGCCTTTAAGGGAGAAATTCCTGGCTAAGTTGGCTTGCGCAATTCCTACAGGGGATGCAAATAGGTATTCGAGGACTTCAGAGCCATCACCCTCAATAGAGCCATTGATGAGCAATGCCAGATTTTTAGCGCTGAGATCCGGAATTTGAGCTTTGACCTTGGTGATAGCTACTTTTTTGTAGTTTGCGGTATCAAGATCAATATCTAAAGCTGCTTGTTTCATATTGATATTACCGCTGACATTATTGAGCGCTGACCAAACCCCTTGGCTTTTTGGTAGCAAGGGTACTGGCTTGATGCTTGCTTTGGAGAAAGGCAGGCGCAAGCTGAGCTCTCCCACGGTGCCTGCTGGGTAAGGCGCTTGATTGGGGTCGCCTTTAATGTGCAAAGTACCATTTTGAATCTCACCAGATTCAAAGGCTTTGCTTAAATATAGGCGGCTATCTTTATCCATACCAACCGGTAAATAGCGATATGCTGTTGCTAACTTAGCCTTAACAAACTCCATATCGAGTGTTATCTGATCGGCTTGTTTGGGGGCGCCGATCAGATAGCTGAGATCAAAATTGGTGGTGATTTCAGAGTTACTGAGCTGCAATTTCTTAGCATTAATCAGCCAGCCCCCTTTTTGTTTGGACCAGCTAATCTCACCTTTTGCGCGGTCCAATTGAATTTCAGAGGCGGATAAAAAGTCACTCATCTCTAACTCAAGATTGCTTGAATCTAGTGTGAAGTTACCTTGTTTCTGATTGCTTACTAAGTTTCCAGACAAATGTGAAACTGAGGGCATCGATTTATTAACTCCAGTGAAGCTAATATCATTGAGCTTTGCGCTAATAGTGAAGTCGAGTTTGCTAGAGGAAAACCAATTCCCGGGAATGGGTAAAGCCGAAAGGGCGGATTGGCTTTCAGACCAGTTCATATCTACATTCTGTAACTCACCATCTGCTTCAGAAATCTTGATCCATTGATGAATCTTTTTGGGCAGCGGAAGATTTAGTGCGAAGAGTGCAATATCTTCCAATTGGATTTTCGGCGACGAGAAGCCGAACTCTTTAATCTCGCCATCATCTTTTGGCTGACGCCAACGAAAAGTAATGGGGCTTAATTTTTCAAGTGGTGCAGTATGTGGACTATCGATAGTGCGCCATGCCAAGGTTTTTGTTGTGAGGGAATTTAAGCCGTCATCTGTATCTTGGATTAGCTCTGTCTCTAGCCTGCCAAACTCAAGGGGATCCTCATCTTTGTTTAGTTGCACTATGAGCTGATCAGCTGTTAAGGACATTTGCCCGCCATTGGCGTTGCCGCCATCCAGCTTCAGGCTGCCCTTAGAGTTAATTTTGCCAGCCAAGTCATATACCGGAAGACTCAGATCTTTAGAAATGTGACTGAGCTTGAGTTCAGCAAAATCCCATGAAATAGTTCCGACCCAGTCGCGCCAATTACCCGCCTGGCCACCAAGGTGATGGATAAAGTCAGCTTGAAGTTTGATTGGACTTGGACTCCAAGGGGTTTGGGTGATGAGCTGACCTTCATGACTGCGAATGCCGTTGATTAATTGGAAGCTTTGAATATCAATGACGGTTTTTAGCCTACGACTTTGTTGGTCTTCCCAATAAATTTTGGCATTGTTAACTCGAATATCGTTTTGAGCGAGCAACCAGTTTCCGGTTGAAAAATTATCGGCATTAGCTTGAATCGGAATGCCAGCAATCGAAACTATACCTTTTGCATCTCTCTGTGCGTAAAGCTGCGCCTGATCAATGGTGATCTCGTGAAAATAGGGCGCCAAATAATAGAAGGAAAGCCAGCTGAGTTGCCCACTAACATTTTCAATGAGCAAGGGCGGGGTGGAAGTGCTTGCGCTATTGAATCGCAATCCTTGAATCGCAAAGCTTGGTCGAATTCCAGTCCAAGATACCTGGACATCATCCATTGTGACATTGGTACCCAAGCGAGCACTCATTAAGTGCTCTATGGTGGGCTTTGATTTCTCAATCTGAGGCCAAATAACAAAGCGCACCCCGAGATGGCCTAATACGAAAAAAGCCACAGTGACACCGGCAAGAATGAGGACGCGCTTACGCCAGCGACCACCAGAACCCGGAGGACGTTTTTGAAGCACGCTCTGCAGGCGAGTCCGGATGATATTTACAAACATGAACTCTATTATCCGTCAGCTATTAGGGGATCGCCAAGCTACTGCAAGTTTGAGCCTAGAGTCGGATTAAGATGGAGAAATGACCGATTTTGCCGCCCAACTTGAATTTCTAAAGCAGCACTCCAGCTACGCACAACGCTGGCTCAATTCTCGACCTGAGTGGGCTGATTGGCTTCGCTCCCAGGGCGCCCAAAAAGTGGATGTGATTGGAATCGGGGATTTGTTGGGTCCTTGCCAAGTTGCCTTAGCCGCTCCCGAGCAAGATGAGGTTCAATTTATGGCGGATCTGAGGCTGGCAAGGCAGCGCCTCATGCTCTGGATTGCCTTCCGAGACCTCAATGGCATGGCCGATCTCAGTGAGGTAACACATGCACTGAGTCATTTTGCTGAGGAGGTAATAGCCCTTGTGATTGCCTATATCCGAGAAGATCAGCAGCGTCGTTTTGGCTTGCCTTGGAGCCGGGTTACAGATTCAGAGATGCCTTTAATGGTGGTGGGTATGGGTAAGTTGGGTGGGCTAGAGCTCAACCTTTCTTCTGATATCGACCTGATCTTTCTGTATGAGCACGAAGGTGATACTCAGGGTGGACCTAGGAGTCTCTCGTATCACGAGTGGTTTACCCGAATGGGTAAGCGTCTGATTAAATTATTGGCAGAGCATGATGCTAATGGTTTTGTATTTCGGGTGGATATGCGCCTGAGACCCAATGGGGATTCTGGTCCCCTAGTCTGTAGTCTCGATATGCTCGAAGAATATCTATTGGTACAGGGAAGAGAGTGGGAGCGCTATGCTTGGATTAAGGGCAGGTTGATCTCGCCTTTACCTGATGCATCTTCCTTTGCTTATTGCGAGCGTGAGCTCGATCAACTGATTCGTCCTTTTGTTTATCGCCGTCATTTAGATTACGGTGTGATTGCTTCCATCCGTGAATTGCATAGGCAGATACAGCGTGAGGCTGAGAAGCGCTCCTCCAACCATCATGGTCGATCTAGAGATATTAAGTTGGGTCGCGGCGGCATCCGTGAGATTGAGTTCTTGGCGCAAATGTTTCAATTGATGCGCGGTGGCACAGATCCGCGCTTTCGCATTCGGCCTACTCTAGAGGTATTAGAGTTGGTAAGGCAGCAAGGAATTTTGCCTAGCAAAGAGGTTGATGATTTAAAGGCGGCTTACGTTTACTTGCGTCGCTTAGAGCATCGGATCCAGGTTTGGGAGGATCAGCAAACGCACTATTTGCCCGAGGATGAGGGCCCGCGTACTCGTTTGGCAGCGAGTATGGTCGGGCCTGATCAGAGTCAAGATCAAGCTCGTTTTATATCTGAGCTCGACAAACATCAAACGGCAGTAGCCCAGTATTTTGAAAAAGCTTTTGTACTCGATGATGCTGCACGCTTAGACAATGCCTCCTTGCTAGCAGGCTGGGAGCCTGATACCAAGCTGTTCCCGGAGTCTGCGGCCCGTTGGTTGGCTTGGGCTGATAGCTCCAAGCAAAGACAATTATCAGAAAAAAGCAGGATTATTTTCAATAACCTCATTCGTAAGGCTGCGGAGAACTTGCAAGTGGATCGGCCCATTACGATTAGCGCAGACCAAACTTTACTACGTTTTTTTGATTTATTAGAGGCGGTTGCCCGGCGAAGTGCTTACTTATCCATCTTGTCGGAATACCCTCAGGCACTATTGAATGTGTTGGCTTTACTCAAGACCTCTCAATGGGGTGCGCAATATTTAACTCGGCATCCCCATCTCTTGGATTACTTGCTCAACTCACGCACTGAGAAAGCCCTGATTGAACATCCAGAGCAGTATTGGCAGGAAGTAAAAGCGACCTTGGATATGCGTCTTGATGACGTGATGGCTGATGGTGATGGCTCAGAGCAGGCGATGGATATTTTGCGTATTACGCATCACACTGAAACCTTTATTACTTTGCTCGCAGATTTGGGAATTGGCGTAGATCACGAGCTTTCAGTAGAGAAGGTGAGTGATCACCTATCTGCTTTGGCGGACTTAATATTGCAGACCACTTTTGAGCGGGTATGGCCTGGCGTTGCCCAGAAATTTGCATTACCGCTTGATACGACTGCGCCATTCGCAGTAATTTCTTATGGCAAGTTGGGTGGTAAAGAGTTGGGATATGCCTCTGACTTAGATTTGGTTTTCTTGTATCAAGCCGAAGAAACGGATTTTGCTGCCCAAGAAATATATGCGCTGCTCGCTAAACGGTTGATTAATTGGTTAACCGCCTATACATCAGCCGGTAGCTTATTTGAAATCGATACACGTCTTCGTCCAAATGGCTCTGCCGGTTTTTTGGTGACGAATGCCGATGCATTTAAGAAATACCAGTTACGTCAGGGTGACAACACCGCATGGGTTTGGGAGCATCAAGCTCTGACACGAGCTCGATTCTCGGCGGGATCAACAGTAGTTGGAGAATTTTTTGATAGTGTGCGATTTGACGTTTTAAGTCAAAAGCGTGATGTTGTGCAACTACGTCATGAGATTTTAGAAATGCGTCGCAAGGTTCATGCGGGACATCCCAATCCTAGCCCCAATTTTGATTTAAAGCATGATGCTGGCGGCATGGTGGATATTGAATTTATCGTGCAATTTCTAGTTTTGGCATTCTCAAGTGCCTATCCACAGCTGATTGGTAATCTGGGCAACATTGCTTTACTTCGGATTGCTGGAGAGGTGGGCTTAATTCAAGCTGCAATAGCTCAAGAGGTGGGTGATGCCTATCGCTTGCTTCGGGCGCGTCAACATCGCCTGCGTTTAGATGGTGCAGAAAAGACGCGGGTAGATCTAGAGCTTGAGCCACAACTGGTTCAAGCAAGAGAGGTGGTGCTGACTTTATGGCAAGAAATATTTCTGGCCCCTTCGGACGCTGAATAAACTTAATTTTGCTCTAGTAGCTCGCGAGCATGTCGGCGTGTAGTATCGGTAATCGTTGCTCCGCCCAGCATGCGCGCAACTTCCTCTACTCGCTCAGACCTTCCAAGTGGCATGACCTGAGAGAGGGTTATATCACCTGCCTGAGATTTACTGACTTTGAGGTGGTGATTACCTTGCGCAGCCACTTGTGGCAAGTGGGTCACACACAGAATTTGATGTGACTCGCCAAGTTGACGTAATAACTTTCCAACGGTCTCTGCAACAGCGCCGCCAATACCGGCATCGACTTCATCAAATATCAGTGTGGGTGTAAATGACGCCTTGCTAGTGATGACACTAATAGCTAAGCTAATACGAGCTAATTCACCGCCGGAAGCTACTTTTGCCAATGATCGTGGAGTACTTCCAGCGTGACCTGCAACCAGAAACTCAATTTGCTCAAGACCATAAGCGCCACCTTCGGCCAAAGGTAGTAGGGCAATCTCCAGCTGTCCACCTGCCATCGATAGGTCCTGCATTGCTGTGGTAACTTGCTTGCCTAAATCTAGCGCAGCCTTGTTGCGTTTTTGTGAGAGTTGCTTTGCTTGCTTGAGATAGGCAAGCTCTTCTTGTTTCACCCTCTCACGTAAAGCTTCTATATTTTGCGAGGCCGTTAATGCCTCTAAGCGTTCGACAGTGTCTAAAAGTAGCTTTGGTAAGTCATCTGCTTCGGTGCGGTATTTTCTAGCTGCACCATGAAGCGCTTGCATGCGCTCCTCCACCTCGCTGAGGCGTGCAGGATCTAAATCGAGTTTTTGCAAATAACGATTGAGGCCATGCACCGCTTCATCTATCTGAATTTGGGCTGACTCTAAGGCTTGGCTGATATCACTGAGTGCGGAGTCATGTTCGGCTAGAGCGCTGATATTGGCGCTAGCTTTAGAAAGAGTGGACTCTACGGAATTGTCTGCGTCGCTTAGAGCATCGATTGCTTCTTGGCAGCCGCTCATAATTTTTGCGCCATTCGCTAGGCGTGCATGCTCACCTTGAATGGTTGTCCATTCGCCTTCCTGTGGAGAGAGCTCAGTGAGCTCCTCTATTTGCCATTCCAAACGCTCACGCTCACGTTCAATATCTTGCCCAGCATTTTCAGCTTGCTCGAGTCTGCGACGCGATTCATTCAGAGTTTTAAATAATTGAGAGACCTCAGTAATCAGATCTAGGTGATTGGCGTGGCGATCCAAAAGTTCGCGTTGTGCGCCACCTTTGAGCAGCAGTTGATGTGCATGTTGACCATGAATATCTACTAATTGATCGCCTGCTTCTCGCAGTTGCACCAAGGTTGCTACGCTGCCATTAATGAAGGCGCGGCTACGGCCATTGGCCTCCACGGTTCTTTTGAGTAGAAGACTTTGCCCATCGTCTTCAAGTGGAAAACCTTGCTCATCAAGCCATTGACTGAAATGTTCAATTTGCTGTGCATCAATCCGAAAGAGGGCGCTAATTTCTGCGCGGTTGCAGCCTTCACGAATTTGGCTGCTATCTGCGCGTTCGCCCAATACCAGGCTGAGAGCATCCAAGAGGATAGATTTACCAGCACCGGTTTCACCAGTCAAGACTGTAAACCCGGAGGAAAAGTCTAGCTCTAGCTGGTCAACAATGACAAAGTCGCGAAGCGATAGTGTTTGAAGCATGCTTTAGCGTACCAAAAAATTCGACATCAGAATGTCGATGGGTATTCATTCCAATGTAACTTCTCGCGCAAGGTTTTGTAGTCACTATGGCTGCGAGGATGAAGTAGGGTAATCGTTTTTTCGGATTGACGGACTTCTATGATGTCACCTGATTGCAAATGAGTTTGTGATTGCATATCAAAGTTCACAATCACTTCTCTGCCATCAATCACTTCGATACTCACCACAATATCTTGCGGTAAGACGATAGGGCGATTGGATAAGGAGTGCGGTGCAATTGGTGCCAATAAAATTCCGGCAACCCGAGGATGCAGAATCGGTCCGCCAGCGGAAAGGGCGTAAGCTGTTGAGCCGGTAGGGGTAGACACAATTAAGCCATCTGATCGCTGGTTATACATAAATGAACCGTTGACGCGCACTGCAAGCTCCACCATGCCTGATATTCCGGAGCGATTGACCACTACATCATTGAGAGCGAGGGCTTGATTGATTTTTTTGCCATCACGCATTACCACTGCATCTAGAAGTGTTCTGGTGTCGGCTTCGTAGTCGCCAGCAATGATTTGCGGCAAAACCGTTTGAACGTTCTGGATGGGAATGTCGGTCATATAGCCTAAGCGGCCCATATTGATGCCAACGAGGGGGACGTTACTGCCGGCCAGTTGGCGCCCAATTCCCAGCATTGTCCCGTCACCACCTAAAACTACCGCTAAATCAATGGCTCCTGCAAACCCCTCTACTTTTTTGATCGGGTAGGCGGTTAGGCTCAAGTGGCTGGCGGTGGCACTTTCAATGTAGACCTCACAGCCTTGCTGGCCAAGTAGCGCTGCAAGGTCCTTAAGACGCTCTTGCATGCCGTCAGCTTGATATTTACCGACAAGCGCAACCCGGCCAAAGGCCTTTTTGCTGGAATTTGGGGATGGGCTTAACATATAACGATTAAACCATACGCATAAAATCCCTACCACCATGGATGATCGTTCCCGCGCCTTACTGAAAACCCTCATCGAGCGCTATATCGAAGAGGGTCAGCCTATTGGCTCACGCACTCTATCTCGATTCTCGGGATTGGATCTTTCTGCGGCCACGATTCGCAATGTTATGGCAGATTTAGAGGAAATGGGTCTAGTAACCAGCCCCCATACCTCAGCCGGTCGTATCCCAACCCCAAGAGGCTATCGCCTCTTTGTGGATACGATGGTGACGGTTCGCCCCCTAGAGGAAATTGCCGCCCGTGAGATGGAAAAAGGGCTTTTGCCAGATTCACCCCAGCGGGTACTGAACTCCGCTGCGCAAATTTTGTCGAATTTGACTCATTTTGCTGGGGTAGTGATGACACCCAAGCGGGCCCAAGTCTTTAAGCATATTGAATTCTTAAGGCTTGGTGAGGGCAAAATCCTGCTCATCATGGTTACACCTGAAGGCGATGTTCAAAACCGCATCCTCCCTACCTCGCAGGACTACACCCCAAGTCAGCTAGTTGAGGCTGGAAATTACATCAATACTCAGTTTGCCGGCAAGAGTTTTGCAGAGGTGCGTGCACACCTTGTCTCTGATTTGGATAATTTGCGAAGCGATATCTCGGGGCTGATGGCTCTGGCATTGCACAGTGGGGTTAGTGATTACGGTATGGGTCAAGGAGATATGCTGCTATCAGGTGAGCGGCGCTTACTGAATGTTGGCGATCTCAGTACGAATTTGGATAAGCTGCGCAAGATGTTCGATATGCTCGAGCAAAAGTCGGTCCTAATGCAGTTGCTAGACGTATCTAGTCATGCCGATGGTATTCAAATTTTTATTGGCGGCGAAAGTGATTTGCTGCCTTATGAAGATTTAGCCGTCATCAGTGCGCCGTACAGTGTGGATGGTCAGATCGTTGGAACCCTCGGCGTGATTGGCCCTACTCGTATGGCATACGATCGGGTGATTCCGATTGTCGACATCACCTCTAAGTTGTTATCGGGCGCATTAAGCGCACCAATAAGTTCTTAGTGACATTTATATCTTTGAGCACTATTTAATAAAGACGGATCTTCCTTGAATCAAAATCCCCACCTACGCCCCTCTAAGACAGCAGTGTTATTGCTCAACTTGGGCACTCCCTCCGCACCAACTGCTAAAGCAGTAAGGGCTTATCTCAAGGAATTTTTATCTGACCCACGCGTTGTAGAAATCCCCCGCATTATTTGGTGGTGTATTTTGAATGGCATTATTTTGCCGATTCGTAGTGGTGCGTCTGCAAAAAAATATGCCTCAATTTGGTTGCCAAAATTAGGCTCACCTTTGATGCATTACTCCCGCCTGCAAGCAAAAGAGCTGGCGGAGAAATTCGCTAATCACGGTCAAGTAGTGTTAGTAGATTTAGCCATGCGTTATGGTGAGCCTTCAACTCAGCAAGCCCTGGAAGCCTTGCAGGCGCAGGGTATGGAGCGTTTATTGTTGTTGCCACTATATCCACAGTATTCTGCGACAACCACTGCTTCTAGTTTTGATGAAGTGTTTCGCGTACTGGGGACTTGGCGTAATCAACCCGAGTTGCGTTTGGTTAAGTACTATCACGACAACCCTGCCTATATTTCAGCATTACGCGACCAAGTACTTGGTGCATGGGATAAAGATGGTCGCCCAGATTTCGCTGCTGGTGATCGCTTTGTAATGTCTTTCCACGGCCTACCCAAGCGCAATTTAATGAAGGGCGACCCCTACCATTGCGAGTGCTTGAAAACCGGTCGCTTACTTGGTGAGTCATTAGGTCTAGAGCCTGGACAATACTTGGTCACCTTCCAATCTCGCTTTGGTAAGGCAGAGTGGCTCAAGCCTTATACGGCTCCGATGATTGAAGAGCTTGGTAAAGCAGGTTGCAAACGTGTCGATATTTTTTGTCCAGGATTTCCGGCAGATTGCTTAGAAACCTTAGAAGAGATTGCGATGGAAGCGCGTGAAATCTTTTTGGAGCATGGCGGCAAAGACTACCGCTACATCCCTTGCTTAAATAGCAATCCAAAGTGGATCGATGCAATGTACGACATTGCCCAGCAGCATCTATCTGGTTGGAGTTTAGGTGTTGAGTCCGATGCGGTATTGCAGGAGCGCGAGCGCTTGGCTGAACTAGCTAAAGCGAAGATTACTTAAAGCTAGGCGCACTTGAAATTACCTAAATCGGCCCCATATTGTTGAGAAGTAGTCATCCTGATAGAAAAGTGAATTTGCACCTATGACCCAAGAAAATCAAACTCCATCTCCTGAGCAAGAAAATACTGCTGCCGATCCCCAGGCGCAAGCTAGTGCACAAGCCGCTCCTGCGGATGCCGAAGCAAAGACTCCAGAGCAAGAAATTGCCGAGTTAAATCAAAAGTTAACCGAGATGCAGGATAACTACCTCCGCGCTAAAGCCGAGGGTGAAAACATTCGCCGCCGTGCCGCCGAGGATGTCTCAAAGGCGCATAAGTTTGCGATTGAGAGTTTTGCCGAGCACCTCGTGCCGGTTACAGATAGCCTGTATGCAGCTCTGAACGCAGAGACTGTGGATGCCAAAGCCTTTAAAGAGGGCCTAGAGATCACCCTAAAACAACTGCTATCCGCCTTTGAAAAAGGTCGTTTGACTGAGATTAATCCTGCTGTAGGCGACAAATTCGATCCTCACCATCACCAAGCTATAGCTTCTGTGCCTTCAGATCAAGAGGCTAATACTGTGGTTTCAGTACTCCAGAGGGGTTATTCCATTGCTGATCGTATTCTGCGACCATCCTTGGTAACCGTAAGCGCACCCAAATAAGGTATTAAAAGCCCCTAAATGGGGTTTTTTGGGTCAAAAAAGATAAAAAGGGCAGAAATCTGCCTTTTTTGCTTTTTAACTCTTGAATTTCTCTTCTTCGACCCCATTTATTCCTTATTGAATTATTCGCAGTTTGACGAAATTACACATAACTTAATTTTTTGGAGCCATTATGGGAAAGATTATCGGAATTGACTTAGGAACCACGAACTCGTGCGTTTCTGTTGTGGAAAACAATGCACCTAAAGTTGTCGAGAACGCAGAAGGCGGTCGCACAACTCCCTCCATCATCGCTTATGTTGAAGACGGCGAAGTATTGGTTGGCGCACCTGCAAAACGCCAATCAGTAACTAACCCTAAAAACACCATCTACGCAGTAAAGCGTTTGATGGGTCGTAAATTTACTGATGCGGAAGTGCAAAAAGACATCGGCTTGATGCCTTACAAAATTGTTCAAGCGGACAATGGTGATGCTTGGGTGGAAGCGCGCGACAAAAAAATGGCACCACAACAAGTATCAGCAGAAATTCTGCGCAAAATGAAAAAGACTGCCGAAGATTACCTCGGCGAAGAAGTGACTGAGGCAGTGATCACTGTTCCTGCTTACTTCAATGATAGCCAGCGTCAAGCTACTAAAGATGCGGGTCGTATCGCTGGTTTAGATGTAAAGCGCATCATCAATGAGCCAACTGCTGCGGCATTAGCCTTCGGTTTGGACAAGCAGGACAAGGTTGATCGCAAGATTGCAGTGTATGACTTGGGCGGTGGCACATTCGACGTATCCATTATTGAGATTGCTAACGTGGATGGCGAGAAGCAGTTCGAAGTACTCTCTACTAACGGCGACACTTTCCTAGGTGGTGAGGACTTTGACCAACGCATCATTGATTGGATCATTGCTGAGTTCAAGAAAGAGCAAGGCGTGGATTTGAGCAAAGATGTATTGGCCTTGCAGCGCTTAAAAGATGCCGCTGAAAAAGCGAAGATCGAATTGTCATCTGCACAACAAACTGAGATCAATTTGCCATACGTGACCGCTGATGCTGGCGGCCCTAAGCATTTGAACTTGAAGCTGACTCGCGCTAAGTTAGAGTCATTGGTAGAGGAGTTGATCAATCGTACGGCTGGTCCTTGCTTGACTGCAATTAAAGATGCTGGCGTAAATCCTGCTGATATCGATGACGTGATTTTGGTCGGCGGTCAAACCCGCATGCCTGCTGTGCAGGACAAGGTAAAAGAAATTTTCGGTAAAGAGCCACGCAAAGATGTGAACCCAGATGAAGCGGTTGCAGTTGGTGCCGCGATTCAGGGCTCTGTATTGTCTGGCGATCGTAAAGACGTATTGCTTCTGGACGTAACCCCATTGTCTTTGGGTATCGAAACCTTGGGCGGCGTGATGACCAAGATGATTCCGAAGAACACGACTATTCCGACTAAGCATTCACAGGTTTACTCCACAGCGGAAGATAACCAGCCTGCGGTAACTATTAAGTGCTTCCAAGGTGAGCGCGAGATGGCTGCTGCCAATAAATTGCTCGGTGAATTTAATTTGGAAGGTATTGCTCCAGCACAACGCGGTATGCCACAAATTGAAGTGACTTTTGATATTGATGCCAACGGTATTTTGCATGTAACTGCAAAAGACAAAACGACTGGCAAAGAGAACAAGATCACCATTAAGGCAAACTCTGGCTTGACTGAAGAAGAAATTTTACGCATGGTGAAAGATGCTGAAGCGAATGCCGATGAAGATAAAAAAGCATTGGAATTAGTAACGGCGCGCAACACTGCGGATGCTTTGGCCCACTCAACCAAGAAAGCTTTGGAAGAGCATGGTTCTGCTTTAGAGGCTTCTGAGAAAGAGGCAATCGAAGCTGCCTTGAAAGAATTGGACGAGGCCATCAAGGGTAGCGACAAAGCTGCTATTGAGACTAAGACTGAGGCTTTGGGTAAAGCAAGTCAGAAGCTGGGCGAAAAGGCCATGGCTGCAGAACAAGCTAAGGCTGGCGGCACTCCTGGCACAGCTCCTGGCGGCGCACCAGGTGCAGCTCCCGATGCTGACGTAGTGGATGCGGATTTCAAGGAAGTGAAAGACAAGAAGTAATCCCGGAGATTGAAATCCATTTAACGTAGTTTAGAGGTGCTTAAATAACAAGTCGGCCACGTGCCGACTTGTGTCATTCAGGTTGTTGAGAGGAATTTTGTGTCTACAAGTAAACGTGATTATTACGAGGTCCTTGGAGTTGCCAAAGGCGCTAGCGATGAGGAGCTAAAAAAAGCTTATCGAAAAATGGCGATGAAGTATCACCCTGATCGCAATCCCGATAGCAAAACAGCAGAAGCGCAATTTAAAGAAGTTAAAGAAGCTTACGAAACTTTAACGGACCCGAATAAGCGTGCCACATATGATCAGTATGGTCACGCTGGCCTCGATCAATCAGGTGGTTTTGGTGGCGGCGGCTTTGGCGGCGGTGGCTTTGCTGACGCTTTCGGTGACATCTTTGGCGATATTTTTGGGCAAGGTGGCGGCCGTCAGTCAGGACCACAGGTATATAAAGGCGCTGATTTACGTTACAACATGGAGATCACTCTTGAGCAAGCTGCCGAGGGTTACACGACTCAAATTCGGGTGCCAAGTTGGAGTAATTGCAAGCCATGTCATGGCACTGGCGCTGAACCTGGTAGCAAAGCCGAGAGATGTACTACTTGCGGCGGTCATGGCCAAGTCCGTGTCCAGCAAGGCTTCTTCTCCATGCAGCAAACTTGCCCTAAGTGTCGTGGCACTGGTGAGTACATTCCGAAGCCATGTAAGACTTGCCATGGCAGCGGTAAACATAAAGAACAAAAGACACTGGAAATCAAAATCCCTGCGGGTATTGATGATGGTATGCGTGTGCGCTCCGTTGGAAATGGCGAGCCCGGCGTCAATGGTGGACCATCCGGCGATCTTTATGTAGAGGTGAGAGTCAAGCCCCATAAGGTATTTGAGCGCGATGGCAGTGATTTGCATGTCCAAATGCCAATCTCGTTCGCAACTGCAACGATTGGTGGGGATATTGAAGTCCCAACGCTTTCAGGGCGCGTCGAGTTCCCGATTCCTGAGGGTACGCAAACTGGAAAAACATTCCGTTTGCGCAACAAAGGTATTAAAGGTTTGCGCTCGACCATGGTGGGCGATCTCTTCGTCCACGTTGCTGTTGAGACTCCAGTGAAGTTAACTGATGAACAGAAAAAATTACTGCAGAGCTTTGACGATAGCCTGAAATCAGGTGGCGACAAACATAACCCCCATCAAAAGGGTTGGTTTGATGGAGTAAAGAGCTTTTTTAGTTAACTAGTAGCTAGAATTTATCCAGCAAAGCCGTGTTCGGGTCCGGGGAACTTTCCGGATTTTACTTCTCGAACATAGGCTTTGACTGCCGCCTCAATTGAGGCGTGGCCATCCATAAAGTTTTTAACAAACTTTGGCGGCTTCCCAGGGCTGATGCCCAACATATCTTGCAGTACCAATACTTGACCTGAGCAATTTACGCCTGCACCGATTCCAATGGTGGGAATGGCGAGCGATTCGGTAATGGACTTGCCTAATGAAGATGGAATGGCTTCAAGCACAATCATTTGTGCACCAGCTTGCTCGCAAGCAATTGCCTGCTCAAGCATGAGGCTTGCAGCATCTTTTGACTTACCTTGAACTTTATAACCACCCAGGATGTGAACAGACTGGGGTAATAGTCCTAGATGGGCGCAAACAGGAACACTACGTTCTACTAAATACTGAATGATGTCGATTTGCCAATCACCGCCCTCAAGTTTGACCATATCGGCACCAGCGCGCATGAGTTCTGCTGATGAATCTAAGGCTTGAACGGGGTCGCCATAGCTGGCAAAAGGTAGGTCGGCAATGATGAATGCATGGGTGTTAGCCCGAGCGACACATTCAGTGTGATATGCCACTTGCTCTACGGTTACTGGTGTGGTGCTGGAGTGACCTTGAATTACATTCCCTAAGGAGTCCCCAATCAGGATAGTTTCTACTCCGCTACGATTTAACAGGGCTGACATCGTTGAATCGTATGCAGTCAGCATCGTAATTTTTTCCCCCTCAGCATGCATGGCGAGGAGTTTAGAGATCGTAATTGGCTTTTCGCCTTGTAAGTAACCCATGGCGTGAGTTTAATGAATTAATGCGCTGATCGGCTATAAACCTGTTTTTCACCGCAATTACAGTTGCGGCAAGAGAGTTTTTCAATGCGCTGATCGGCTACATTAGGTAGATAAGCCTTGAGTTCGCCCCAGTTGGGTAAAAAGAAATCTGGGGCAATTTCTAGCAAGGGAAGCAGAACAAACGAGCGCTCAATGATTCTGGGGTGGGGGATGGTGAGTTCCGTATCTGTTTGAGATACACCCTCAAAGGACAGGATATCCAGATCAATCGTCCGGGGTGCATTAGCGTAGGGACGCTCGCGCCCAAATTCTTGTTCGACTGCTTGGCAGACGTGCAAAAGGCCATAAGGGCTTAATTGCGTTTCAATTTCAATGACCGCATTGATATAGTCTCCGCCGGTGGCTTCGAAGGGCGCGCTTTGATAAAAGCAGCTTTTAGCCAGTATTTGGAGTTCGCAACGCTGCGCGAGGCACACAATCGCATCCGTAATAAGCTGACGCGTGTCACCGATATTGCCACCAAATCCAATAAAAGCTCGAGCCATGCTCATTCCAAACAAGAGAAGGGTACAGAAAAACTACTGAAACTACTTTACTGAATTTTTCTCAAGTCTGCTTAGTCTGCTGCACTTTCAGTGGGTACGGCCACTTTGGTTTTTCTACGGCGACGTCGTTTTGTGGGGGAGGCGCTAGTACCAGCCTCGCTTTTAACACTCGCCATCAGAGCTTCTTGCCCGGTTGGGTCAGTTGTAATAAAGCTGGTCCACCACTCGCCTAAGGCAGGATTTTTCTCGCCCGTGGCACAGCGCAGCAGCATAAAGTCATAACCTGCTCTAAAACGTGGGGATTCAATGAGGCGATAAGGGTAGCGTCCAACTCGCTTTTCAAAGCGGGGCTGCATTGACCAGATTTCCCGCATATCGCTCTCGAAGCGGCGCTGAATTACCATGCCGTTACTTTGACTAGCAATAGTCTCATCCATCGCATCATGTAGTGCGGGAATATTGGAAATTCCTTTGGCAATATTCTTTTTCCAATTGCTCAGGAGATCTGGCCAGAGCAAAGTAGCGAACAAGAATCCAGCCGAAACACTTTTGCCAGATTGAATGCGTTGATCGGTATTAGCAAGGGCAATGCGAACAAAATCATTGGCTTCCTTAGATCCTGCACTCTGATCCAGGATGTGATCCAGCAAGGGCAGGAGGCCATGATGAAGTCCTGCATCCTTGAGGCCTTGAATCGCAGCCCATGAATAACCGGACATGAGTAGCTTGAGGATTTCATCAAAGAGACGAGCGGATGGAACATCATGAATCAATTTGCCTAATTTAGCGATGGGCGCGCGCGTTGCTGCGTCTAAGGTAAAGCCTGTCTTGGCTGCAAAGCGAATAGCGCGCAGCATACGAATTGGATCTTCACGATAGCGCTTAGCCGGGTCACCAATCATGCGCAAGGTCTTCTTCTGCATGTCTGCCATGCCGCCGTGATAGTCGAGTACGGTTTCAGTTGCAGGGTCGTAGTACATCGCATTGATGCTGAAATCTCTGCGTGCAGCATCTTCATGCTGACTGCCCCAGACGTTATCGCGCAAGATGCGGCCATTTTCTGCTACATGCTCGCCAGCGTTCTCCAGTAAAGCTCTAAAGGTGGATACCTCAATAATTTCAGGTTGGCCTTTGCCAAAAAAAGTGACATGCACAATCTGAAAGCGACGACCAATGAGGCGTGCTTTGCGAAATAGTTTTTGTACTTGCTCAGGCGTGGCATTGGTTGCTACATCGAAGTCCTTAGGACCAATGCCTAAAGCTAAATCTCGTACGGCTCCGCCCACAATAAAAGCATCATAGCCAGCCTGCTGCAAAGTTTGAGTTACCTTCACAGCATTTTTAGAGAGTAAATCTGGGTCAATACGGTGAGTTTTTTTGGGGACTCGCTTCGGCGCACCAGAGGTATGGGCTGCAGTATGTCGGATCATTGGATCACGACGCAAAATACGTTTAATAAATTTGGTAATCATGCAAACAGTTCAAGTATGGGCCAGTGACGTTTTAAGGCTTCATCACGTAGGCGAGCATCCGGATTGGTAGCAACAGGATTGCTCACTTTTTCCAGGAGAGGTAAATCGTTCATCGAGTCTGAATAAAAATAACTTTGTGGCAATTCATCCAATGCGAGCTTTTGAGTAGCAAGCCAATCATGAACTCGTTGAATTTTGCCTTCCCGAAAACTCGGGATCCCCTTGACTGCGCCTGTGAAATCAGCGAAAGGCTGATCTCCCACAGTGGCAGGTTCAGTAGCCACCAGATGTTCGATGCCAAAACTTTCTACGATGGGGCGAGTAACAAAGCTATTGGTTGCAGTCACAACACAGCAAAGATCACCAGCATCTTGGTGGCGCTTCACGAGATCAAGCGCCTGTTGACGGAGTTGACCGGTAATGACCTCTTGCATGAAGGCGTCATGCCATTCTTTGAGCTGTGCGCGGGAATGTTCGGAGAGTGGCTTTAACGCAAAGCGTAAGAACTCTTGAATGTTAAGTTTTCCATCTTTGTAATCTTGATAAAAGCGTTCATTTTGCTGTGCATAGTATTTGCTATCGACTACACCAATGCGCGCCAAGAACTGACCCCATTCGTAATCGCTATCGCAGGGGAGAAGAGTGTGATCTAAATCGAACAGTGCTAATTGAGTCATTAATATTTATTTAGGCTGCAAGAGCTCTCTGACGAGGGGCAAGGTGACAGCGCGTTTTGTTTCTAGTGAGTAAGCATCCAAAGCATCAATTAAGGCCATCAGGCTGGGCATATCGCGATAAAAGCGATTTAGCAGCCAAGGCAATACATCTGACGATAAAACCAAGCCACGCGCTTGCGCTGCTTGTTGTAAGGCTTCTATTTTCTCATCATCGCCCAAAAGATGAGTTTGAAAGATCAAACCCCATCCCAGGCGGGTGCGTAGGTCTTCTCTGAGCCTTAATACGCCAGGGGCGGCATTGCCTGCCATGAAAATATGCATTGCTGCACTACCCTGTATGGCATTCAGAATTCGAAATAAGGAGGCTACTAGGCGCTCATCCAGTCGATCCACGTCATCAACAGTAATGACTGAGGGTGTGGCACTGGAGCAAAGGGTGGGTAGGCTTTCCTCCAAGCTCACCCAAGAAATGGGTTCATTGGGCGTCAGGGGGAAGCACTTTAAGTCTAATTGCTGAGCGGCATTGCCGATTGCGCCGAGTAAATGGGTTCGACCAGAGCCTTCTGGGCCCCACCAATAGATCCAGCGTTGATTGAGGGGATTCTCACTGGCTAATCTTGGGGCATTCATTTCCCAAGATTTGGCTAAAGCCAGCAAGGTAGAGTGCAGGGCTAGATTTTCTCCGGCTAAAAAATTACTTAAGCTGGGTTTGGGTGTGTGACCGATGTCGAGTGCAAACTGTCTTGGTAGTGAGGGGCTATTCATTGCTGCAGTAATTTACTTTTGGTACCACGGACTTTGGGTGTAGCGTGCCCAACCATATTGCAAAAGCACTAAACCCACAGCGCTGATGGGTAATGCGAGTAAGACGCCGAAGAAACCAAATAACTTTCCAAATAACAATAAGGCAAAGAGCACGGCAACGGGATGTAAGCCAATTCGCTCACCCACGAGGCGTGGCGTGAGAAAGAAGCCTTCAATGAATTGACCCAATCCGTACAGCACGAGGACGCTAATAATTGCGCCACCAGGCCCAAACTGCAAAAGGGCCGCAAGGACGGCTAGAGTAAAGCCAAGGGTAATGCCGATATAGGGAATCACAATCATGAGCGCAGTAAAGACGCCTAAGGCCGCCGCACCTTGAACCCCGATGACACTTAACCCTAGGCTGTAGAAAACTGACATGATCGAAATCACAATCAGCATACCCCGGAGGTATTGCGAGAGTAAACCATCGGCATGCATTGCGAGGTGGTGAATCGTCTCTTGTGCGCGGACTGGAACAATCGTTCTAACGAGTTTGAAGAAATGGTTCCAGTCGATTAATAAATAAAACATCACAAACAAGATCAAAACTGCATTAACGAATCCTGCAATAACCGAGCTGCCTGACATCAGCACTGTCTCCAAGGTGGAGGACATGAGCGCATCAGAGTTGTCGTTGAGGTGCGTGGTAATTTTTTGAGTCGCACTTGACTTGAGAGTGCCCCAATCTACATTAATGTGCAATTCACTTAACTTGGGGCCAAGCCAGGCTTGCGTATTTTGGAGCCAAGTCGGAAATTGAGCCTTAATCAGGGGGATTTCGGTTTTAAGGAGGGTAATAAAGAGGGTCAGTATTAAAAATACGACGACCAGGCCAATAATCATGGCAATCCCGGCGGCCGCTGCGCGGGGTAGGCGATGCCTCTCAAGCCACAAGCAAACTGGGCGCAGGGCATAAGCCAGAATAAATGCAGTCAGAAAAGGGGTAAAAATTTCAGCCATCGTCCTCGAATCCTCTAGAATTCAATGATTCTACCGACCAAGTAGCGTTTCTTACTAATCTTCTATCTCTGCCATGAACTCACCTACCAATTCTTCCTCAAAAGGCCTTTCCTACCGTGACGCTGGTGTCGATATTGATGCTGGGGATGACCTGGTGGATCGCATTAAGCCTTTGGCCAAGAAAACGATGCGTGAAGGCGTGCTAGCTGGGATTGGCGGATTTGGTGCCCTGTTTGAGGTTCCAAAACGCTACAAAGAGCCAGTTTTGGTATCGGGTACTGACGGTGTTGGCACTAAGCTGAGATTGGCCTTTGAGTGGAATCGTCACGATACGATCGGCCAGGATTTGGTGGCGATGAGCGTGAACGACATTTTGGTTCAGGGTGCTGAACCCCTCTTTTTCTTAGATTACTTCGCTTGCGGCAAGCTCACTGTGGATATTGCAGCCACGGTTGTTGGCGGAATTGCCCAAGGTTGTGAGTTATCTGGTTGCGCACTCATCGGTGGCGAAACTGCTGAGATGCCCGGTATGTATCCTCCAGGTGAATACGACCTAGCAGGCTTTGCTGTTGGTGCAGTTGAAAAATCCAAAATTATTACTGGTGCAACGATTGCCCCGGGCGATATCGTTTTGGCGATTGCTTCGAGCGGTGCGCATTCCAATGGCTATTCACTAGTTCGTAAAATTATTGAGCGTGCTGGGGCTAAGCCGACTGATGATTTGGGTGGCCGACCTTTGGGTGATGTAGTAATGGCTCCTACACAAATTTATGTGAAGCCTTTGCTGAAGTTGATTGGAGAGATCAATGTAAAGGGCATGGCTCACATCACTGGCGGCGGCCTAGTGGATAACGTACCCCGCGTACTCCCAGAAAATCTTCAAGCAGTATTGCATCGCGATAGCTGGCAAATGCCAGAACTGTTCCGCTGGTTGCAGATGAAGGGTGGCGTAGCCGATGCAGAAATGGTGCGTGTATTTAATTGCGGTATTGGTATGGTGGTAATTGTGTCTACCGATCAAGCTGACGCTGCAATCCAATCTCTCAAGGCTGAAGGTCTTCATGCTTGGACGGTTGGCGAGGTTGTAGAGCGCCCTGCTGGCGCGCCACAAACTATCGTTATTTAATACTCAGTAAAAACCTATTTAGCTAGGCTTTGCTTGCAGTATTCTAGGGCCGCGTTTAACTCAGCTGGGTTGAACGGGTCAAATGTTTTTCTTCCAGCGATTGCGCGCAACCAAGTTAATTGTCGTTTACCAAGCTGCCGTGTAGCGGCTAGGGCCTTGTAGCGCATTTCGGTTTGATCTATTTCACCAGATAAATATTCCCAGACTTGTCGATAACCCACTGAGCGAATGGCAGGCAGATCGCCATGCAAGTCTGGATTTTTTTTCAGCAGCTCAACCTCTTCTAATAATCCTCCGATCAGCATTTCATCAAATCGCTTTTCTAAGTTCTGATGTAAGCGGGAGCGATCGCTTGGCTCTAATGAAATGAGATTAATCCATTCTGGAATAGTCGACCCTTCTCTACCATCTTCGCTTGGTGAATCTGCTAGCAGTGCCGACATCGGCTTGCCTGTAATTTCATAAACTTCTAAAGCACGTTGCACTCGTTGAGAATCATTGGGCTGTAAACGCGCGGCAGTCATAGGATCAACTTTAGCTAATTCAACGTGCATTGCAGGCCAGCCAATCACCTTGCCTTGCTCATCGAGACGGGCGCGGATTTCTGGATCTGCTGGCGGTAGGGATGAGAGGCCATATGCCCAGGCCCGCCAGTACAACATCGTGCCGCCAACTACAACGGGAATGTTTCCGCGATCACGAATTTCTTCGCTTAGCCGCTTGGCATCATTCGCAAAGCGCGCAGCTGAATAGGATTCGGTGGGCTCCAAGATATCAATTAGGTGATGCTGAACGGCAGCTTGCTCAGCCTGAGTGGGTTTAGCACTGCCAATGTCTAATCCGCGATAGACCAACGCAGAATCCATGCTGATTAATTCAAGGGTTTGACCTATGGATTTAGCATGCTCAGCCAATGCCATCGCGAGATGGGTTTTGCCTGCGCCTGTGGGGCCAACAATACAGAGTATGGGTGGCTGATGAGGTAAATGCGTAGGCTGAATGTGAGGTTCAGTTTGCATACCGCATTATAAGAATGAAATGCCGTACTCTGTATTGTTAGCCTGTTAATATCCTTCCAACAAATACACGGAGCACGATTTGATCGATACCTTATTGCAGTTGGGTGACTTGCTATTACACATTGATCGTCATTTAGACGTGGTGATTCAGCAATACGGCTATTGGGCTTATGGTTTGCTCTTTGCCATCGTATTTGCCGAGACTGGTTTAGTGGTGGCCCCCTTCTTGCCTGGGGATTCATTATTGTTTATTGCTGGAGCCTATTGCGCTACTGAGCACTTTAATCTATGGACACTCTGTATTGGATTATTGATTGCCGCAATCGCTGGAAATACAGTGAACTACTTTATTGGTCGCTGGATTGGCGAACGAATTTTTAGTAGCGAATCACGTTGGATTGATCAAGCAGCTTTGCGCAAAACCCATGCTTTTTATGAGAAGCATGGTGGCAAAACAATTATTGTGGCGCGCTTTTTGCCGATCATTCGTACCTTTGCACCATTTGTTGCCGGTGTCTCAGCAATGAACTTCTCTCGCTTCCAGCTTTTCAATGTGACTGGCGCGCTCTTATGGGTCTTTGGTTTAGTTATTGCTGGTTACTTCTTCGGTAATATTCCCATCATTCGCCAAAACCTGAATGTCATCGTACTGATTGGTATTGGTGCCGCAGCGATTCCGATTGTGTTGGCTGCTATCTATAAATTATTTCAACGTAAAAAGAAATAAGACCGCTCAATAGGGCTGCTTAGTGCAGTTTAGTTTGACTCTCTAGCGTGGCGATATGCTCACGAATATCTGCCGCATCTTCTGCGCCAGGCATTTCGCTTAAGTAGTGATGCAGATCGGCTATCGCAGGTCGCACATACTCTAGTTGTGCAAAGATCAAGCCGCGATCACGAACCTCTTCAGCTGAGTCTGATAACAAAATCACTAGACGCTCTTGAATGCCCAGTAACCGCTCCCAGCGCTCCTCTTCCGAATAAATCATTTTGAGATTTCTCATAAAGCGCGAAAGTATTTCTCGAGAGCTAGAGGCGCGCAAGAAAATATTGAGTGGCAGGCTGAGCTCACCGCGATAGCCTTTGGCATCGAGATAGGGGTCGAGCATTTCTTGCAATTGATTTTTGGAGAGTGATTCTCCATTCAATGGATCCATGATGATTTCGCCTTGTTGCAAAGAAATGCGCATCATGAAGTGATTTGGAAAAGATACGCCGCGAATATTCAAACCAATTTGCTGTCCTAGCTCCATCATTAAGATGGCTAACGAGATTGGAATACCGCGACGATTCTCAGTGATCTGGTGGAGATAAGAATTCTCAGGCGCGTAGAAGTCATTCTGGTTTGGGCCAAAGCCTAGCTCGTTATAAAAGAAATGTTTGAGCAACTGCAGGCGCTGAATCGGTGGCGTATCTGGAGTAATGCGTTGCTTGATTTTGTTGCCCCACTGATCGATCTGATCAAGTACGCCCTGAACATCGAGATCTGGGTAGGCGTGTTGTGCAACTGCCACCGCCGCCTCAGTTAAGGGGAAGTGCTCGTCTTCAGCTACGAGGGATGTGAAATAGTCGAGTTGTTGTGTAGGCATAAAAGCTATTTTGCATGACGTAGGAATTTTTGCCAGCGGATGCCGACAAGCCATAAGGCTGCGAAATACACTACCGCGGCAGCGACTAGCCAGGCAGCCAGTAATCCAATTCGAATCCAGGGGCTAGATTGCAGTGCAATCCAATCATGTGCAGTTGCGGCGTAATACAAGAGGAGCGCAAAAGGAATTAAGGCAAGCAATAACTGCCCCAAATACTTTAACCACGCAAAGCTAGGTAGGGCGCCACGTCGATGCAGGCCCACCCACAGTAGTGCGGCATTTAAGCAGGCGCCAGCGCCAACCGATAGCGCAAGGCCGGCATGCCCTAACCAGGGAACAAAAAGCAAATTAGCTAATTGGGTGGCAACTAGGACCAGCAAGCCAATCTTTACAGGTGTGCGGATATCTTGGCGGGAATAAAAGCCCGGAGCTAAGATCTTCACCAAAATGAGGCCAATTAATCCAACACCATAAGCTGCCAGAGCACGCTGCGTCATTAAGACATCCAAGGCGTTGAACTTGCCATAGTGGTACAAAACTGCTGCTAGCGGTTCTCCAAAAATAAATAGGGCAATCGCGCAAGGCGCTGCCAGTAAAAAGGTGAGCTGCAATCCCCAAATCAACAGTTCACCCGCATGTACCAAATCATTTTTTGCGTTTGCTTTACTCAGGCTTGGAAGCAAGACTGTTCCTAGCGCTACCCCCAAAAGGGCTGTTGGAAATTCCATGAGGCGATCAGCATAGGAGAGCCAAGATACGCTACCTGTTTGTAAACGAGAGGCAATGTTGGTATTAATGATGAGAGAAATCTGGGCGACTGAAACTGCAAACACGGCAGGCCCCATTAATTTCATGACACGACGGGCATCCGGATTTTGAACTGCTGCTTTAATTGCTCCGGGTAGAAGCCCTACTCTGGGAAGTAAGCCTAAATGAGTAAGGGCTGGAACTTGAATGGCTAGCTGTAATAAGCCGCCCAAGAGCACACCGATACTCAGAGCGTAAATTGGTTGATCTAAGTGGGGTGCCAAAAAAATGGCGCTACCAATGAGGGCTAAATTGAGTAAAACCGGGGTAAATGCTGGAATGGCAAAGCGGCCAAAGGTATTGAGGATTCCCGCAGAGAGGGAGACCATTGAAATGAGGCCAATGTAGGGGAACATGATGCGGGTCATGACTACGCTTGCCTCATAGGCTGGACCACCCTCAAAGCCCGTAGCAATCGCCAGAATCAGCAGGGGGGCGCCAATGACCCCTAGGAGTACAGTGAGCAGCAAAGCCCAAAATAAGAGCGTAGCGACTGCATTCACGAGGATTTGGGACTGTTTTGTATCTCCTTGACTTGAGATTTCTCCCAAAATCGGTACAAATGCCTGAGAAAAGGCCCCCTCGGCGAAGAGCCTACGGAGCAAATTGGGTAGTCTGAAGGCCACATTAAAGGCGTCAGTCCACTCTGAAGCCCCAAAACTACGGGCAATTAGGGTCTCCCGGAGTAGTCCGGTAATCCTAGAGAGCATGGTGAGGGAGCTGACCTTAGCGGCGGCTGAAAGCAGATTCATGGGCTAATTTTCCCCTATTTATCAAGTGGCTGGGCTTTTTTAGTCCTTTAATGTAAAATCTTGGGTTTTGGTGAGTCAGCTTACAAATTTGGCGAACCCACACAGAATTTTAGTTAACCGTATTTTGTAATTTTTATATAGCAAGGTTTAAAGATGGCCAATACCGCACAAGCGCGTAAACGCGCACGGCAGGCAGTAAAACAGAATGAGCACAACTCTAGCTTGCGTTCAAAGCTACGTACTTCCATCAAGGCAGTTCGCAAAGCAATTGAAACTGGCGATAAGGACGCTGCTGCTAAAGTATTCGCAGCAACTCAGTCCACAATCGACAAGATTGCTGACAAAAAGATTGCCCACAAAAATACTGCATCACGTCAGAAGTCACGATTGTCTGCAGCTATTAAGGCGATGGCAGCGTAAGACTTTAATAGATTTAGGCAGACCCTAGAGTAATCTGGGTCTAAGCCCGCTCCTTATCAGAGCGGGTTTTTGTTTTTAGGGTTGGGATTGCGAATTCGGTTCAAATTCGCAGGCTTCTTCGATTGGTAGGCAATTGTCTTTGGCAAAGTTGATGACAAAGTCGAGCGCTCTCGGATCGAGGTCTCTTAGCCTAGTGTCAATAACAACGCAGGTTACATTTGCAATAACCACTGGTCTGGCATAAGGCGAGTAAGTGAAGCGGGGATCGCCAGCATCGCCTGGCGGGCGAAAAGTGGCCATCACTCCGCAAAGACGTTCGGCCCAGTCGCTAGGTCGAAAAGGTTTGCCAGAGGTTGTAATGCCTTGAATGAAAAGCTTTTTGTGGTTCAAGTTGGCGTAGAAATCGTAGTAAGGAATCGGTGTTGCTTAGGCCTTAGCTTAACAGTCTGCGAAGGCCCTAAGATGACTTTAGGAACTATTTTCGTGCAGTTCGATGCCCCAAACAAAAAATGCAAGCTAAAACTCTAGTAGAAAGCTCAACAATGACATCTTTGGCAAAGCCCCAAGTGCCTGGCCAGGTTAAGCATTACTTGCAGTTTGCTGACCTGACACGCGAAGAATATGACTATCTCCTCAAGCGCTCCGCTTGGCTCAAAACGAAGTTCAAAAGTTATGAGACTTGGCACCCCTTACACGACCGCACTCTAGCGATGATCTTTGAAAAGCATTCGACTCGTACTCGCCTTTCGTTTGAGGCGGGTATACACCAGCTTGGTGGCCATGCTGTATACCTCAACACCCGTGACACCCAGTTGGGTCGTGGCGAGCCAGTAGAGGACGCTGCGCAGGTGATTTCTAGGATGACGGACATCATCATGATCCGTACTTTCGGCCAAGAGATTATTGAGCGCTTTGCCGCCAATTCTCGAGTGCCTGTGATTAATGGCCTTACCAATGAGTACCATCCTTGTCAGGTATTGGCTGATATCTTCACTTTTGTCGAAGCACGCGGTTCGATTCAGGGAAAAACGGTTGCTTGGGTAGGTGATGCCAACAATATGGCCTACACCTGGATACAGGCAGCAGAATGTTTGGATTTTCAAATTCGTTTTTCTGCGCCCGTCGGCTATCAATTGGATGGTGCCATGCTGACCGAAAAAGCGTTGAAGCATTTAACCATTTGCGCTGATCCAAGGGATGCTTGCAAAGGTGCCGACTTGGTTACTACCGATGTATGGACTAGCATGGGCTACGAAGATGAAAATACTTCTCGTATGACTGCTTTTAAAGACTGGATGGTCGATGAAGAGCTCATGGCATTGGCAAAACCAGAGGCTTTGTTTATGCATTGCTTGCCAGCGCACCGTGGTGAAGAGGTTTCCGCAGAAGTAATCGATGGTCCTCAAAGCATCGTTTGGGAAGAGGCTGAAAATCGTTTGCATGTTCAAAAGGCCTTGATGGAGTATTTACTCTGCGGCCGCTTGGACTAAGTGTATAAGTAATTTACCTTTGTTATTGATTAGTTAATTTTTTGATTGAATAGAAATCATGTCTGATATTAAAAAAGTAGTTTTAGCGTATTCCGGCGGTCTTGATACCAGTGTGATTCTTAAATGGCTTCAAGATACTTATCAGTGTGAGATCGTTACTTTCACAGCTGATTTAGGTCAGGGTGAAGAGTTGGAGCCGGCCCGTGCCAAAGCGCTGCAGTTTGGCATCAAGCCAGAGAATATCTTTATCGATGATTTGCGTGAAGAGTTTGTGCGTGACTTTGTGTTCCCCATGTTCCGCGCCAATACGATTTACGAGGGCGAGTACCTTTTAGGCACCTCCATTGCACGCCCATTAATCGCGAAGCGCCAAATTGAAATTGCCCGTGCTACTGGTGCTGACTCTGTATCGCATGGCGCCACTGGTAAAGGGAATGACCAAGTACGTTTTGAGTTAGGCTACTACGCACTTGAGCCAGGAATTAAGGTAATCGCACCATGGCGCGAGTGGGATTTGCTCTCCCGTGAAAAATTGATGGCCTATGCAGAAAAACATGGCATCCCAGTAGAGATGAAGCATAAGCAGGGCGGCTCACCTTATTCAATGGATGCCAACTTATTGCACATCAGCTATGAAGGTCGTCATCTCGAGAACCCGAATGCTGAAGCAGAAGAATCTATGTGGCGTTGGACAGTGTCTCCTGAGAAGGCTCCAGACGCCCCAGAAATTATTGAAATTGAATTCCGTGCCGGTGATCCGGTGGCAATTAATGGCAAGGCTTACAAGCCACATGAGTTGTTGGCTGAACTCAATCGTATTGGTGGCATGCATGGTATTGGTCGTCTTGACTTGGTTGAGAACCGTTTTGTAGGCATGAAGAGCCGTGGCTGCTATGAAACCCCTGGCGGCACTATCTTGTTAAAAGCACACCGCGGCATTGAGAGTATTACTCTGGACCGTGAAGTAGCTCACCTCAAGGATGACCTGATGCCGCGTTACGCAAGCCTGATCTACAACGGTCTGTGGTGGGCGCCAGAGCGTCTGGCCCTTCAGACCTTGATCGATCATACGCAGCAGATGGTTAATGGTGTTGTGCGTCTGAAGCTCTACAAAGGATCTGTCTCTGTGATCTCGCGTGATTCAGCGAATACTTTGTTTGATCAGACTATCGCTACTTTTGATGATGATGGCGGTGCGTATAACCAAGCCGATGCGGGTGGATTTATTAAGCTCAATGCCTTACGTATGCGAATTGCTGAAACTGCAAGACGTAAGCGTGCTAAATAATGAAGATAAACAACAAACCAGTAATTCAGATTAGAAAGAATAAAGATGCAATTTGATCAAGTTTCTGTAGGCAAAAAAGCCAATGTATTTTTCGATGGTAAGTGCGTATCCCATACTGTGACTTTGCCAAACGGCATTCGTAAATCTGTGGGCGTCGTGTTGCCAAGTACTTTACGTTTTGACCTGAGCACTAAAGAAATCATGGAAGTAGTTGATGGTAATGCGTTTGTCAGCATTAACGGTGCCCCAGAGGTCGAGTTCAAAGCGGGTCAAAGCTGGGAAGTAGAAAAAGGCGGTTATTTCATCATTCGCGCTGAGTCTCCAGTGCACTACGTATGCCATTTTGAATAAGTGAGTCGGCGAGCAAGGCGAACATTTCTTTTTCGCCTAAAAGAAAACGCAGACCTCGCTCTGCGTTTTTTGTTTTATAGCTACGATCACCCTCTTATTTTTTAGGTAGTCCTTGAATGACTGTGCCAGGAACAATCACTCTTTCTGAGAACCACTGTTTATTCATCTCAAGTGCATAACGTACTATTGCCTTAGGGCAGTGGTTATTGGTGGTCTCCGCCTGCATCTCTTCAATATTGACAATCTTGCCGTCATCAGCAATGAAGGCAATCGACAGTGGAATCTTTGTGTTGTTCATCCAGAAGCAATGCCCTGCTTTTTGCTCAAAGATAAAAAGCATGCCAGAGTTCGTGGGCATGCTGGTGCGATTCATGAGTCCGACCTCGCGAGCTTTAGGTGTATCAGCTAACTCTGCTTGAATACGATAGATTCCAGTTTTGAGTTCAACTGTAGGCAGGCCGACATTCTGTTGTGCAAACGTAGTGCCTGGAAAGATCCCAGCAATCGCCGTAAGCGAAAAAATGAATTGTTTAATGTGGGGTAAATGCATGGTGTTCTGAATGTTCTTAGTGGGTGAGGGTAATTCTAAGGCAGGGCTAGCAAGACAAGAAAATACAGGCGAAAAAAAACCCAGGAACAAGTCCTGGGTTTTAGTAATGATCTAAAGCAGATTAAGCTGCTTGGATATTAGTAGCTTGCTTGCCCTTAGGACCTTGGGTAATATCAAACGTTACCTTTTGGTTTTCCTTGAGTGTTTTAAACCCAGGCATTGTGATTGCGCTGAAATGCGCAAACAACTCTTCTTCACCATCATCAGGTTTGATAAAGCCAAAACCTTTTGCATCATTGAACCACTTAACAATTCCGGTCGCCATGCGAACTCCATTACATAAACTTAAAACAACCGTGATGAGGGTGAATACTTTTTAATCAGTCTCGCTCTACAACACGCCTAAATAGGACTTCAATTGAAGCCTACCCCCTGATTGTTTGCCCTTTATGGTGGGGTGTCAAGGGGGTGGGTAAATATAGTTACTATTTAACCCCCCTTTTTTTATCGAAAAATGCCCCAATATAGTGTTTAAGGCACTTTCTTGATGGTTTTTTTGCAACAAAGCGCCTAAATCCTAATTTTTACATCTGTGTTTAGAATGTTTCATATGAGTCGTACAACGAAAAATCCAACGGTTGGCAATCCAAACAACCCCCACATTGAGGACACCATTCTTCTCGAAAAGCAGGCCGAGAAACTAAAGTCGCCTTCGATGTATAAAGTTTTACTATTAAATGACGATTACACGCCAATGGAATTTGTGGTGATGGTCATTCAGGAGTATTTTAATAAGGATCATGAAACGGCTACAAGGATCATGTTGCAGGTTCATTTAGTTGGCAAAGGCATTTGCGGTTTATTTACACGTGATGTTGCGGCAACAAAAGTGCATCAAGTTATCGAGCTCTCCCGCGAAGCGGGTCACCCACTACAGTGCACTATGGAGGAAGCATGATTGCCCAGGAATTAGAAGTGAGTTTGCACATGGCGTTTGTTGATGCGCGAGCTTCAAGACATGAATTTATTACGGTGGAGCATTTGCTTGCCGCCTTACTAGACAACGCGACCGCAGTGGAGGTTTTAAAAGCCTGTGCTGTCAATATTGCCGAGCTTCGTGCCCAGCTCAAAAATTTTATTAACGACAATACGCCTGTGGTCCCGGGTAGCGATGAAGTTGATACCCAGCCAACTCTGGGTTTTCAGCGCGTGATCCAACGCGCCATCATGCACGTGCAATCCACTTCAAATGGGAAGAAAGAGGTTACCGGGGCAAATGTACTCGTAGCTATCTTTGGTGAAAAAGATTCTCATGCGGTGTATTTCTTGCAGCAGCAAGGCGTCACTCGTTTGGATGTAGTGAACTTTATTAGCCACGGTGTACGTAAAGATCAAGCTGAGAGTGTGAAGCCTGCTGAGGCCACCCAAGAGACCGAGGATGCATCGTCTGGTGGCAAGGAGAGCCCTTTAGAGCAATACACCCAGAATCTCAATGTGCTGGCTAAGCAGGGCAAGATTGATCCGCTAATTGGCCGCGATAGTGAAGTTGAGCGTGTGATTCAGGTACTGTGCCGTCGTCGTAAAAATAATCCGCTATTAGTTGGTGAGGCGGGCGTGGGTAAGACTGCAATTGCTGAAGGCTTGGCTTGGAGAATTGTGAAAGGCGATGTTCCTGAGATCTTGGCTGACGCCACAGTCTATTCATTAGATATGGGCGCGCTATTGGCGGGTACTAAGTACCGCGGAGATTTTGAGCAACGCTTGAAGAGTGTTCTTAAATCTTTAAAAGATAGCGCCCATGGTGTTTTATTTATCGATGAGATTCACACCTTAATTGGTGCGGGTGCTGCATCAGGCGGCACATTGGATGCGAGCAATTTACTAAAGCCTGCACTATCAAATGGCCAGCTCAAATGTATCGGTGCAACTACCTTTACTGAGTACCGCGGCATCTTCGAAAAGGATGCAGCGCTGTCACGTCGTTTCCAGAAGGTTGATGTGGTTGAACCAACTGTCGATCAGACCGTACAAATCTTGCGTGGCTTGAAGTCACGCTTCGAAGAACACCACGGCGTTAAGTACGCTTCCGCAGCCTTAGTAGCTGCAGCTGAATTGTCTTCACGCTATATTAACGATCGCCATTTGCCAGACAAAGCAATTGATGTAATTGATGAGGCGGGAGCAGCACAACGTATTCTGCCTAAGTCCAAGCAAAAGAAAACCATTGGTCGCCCGGAGATTGAAGAGATCGTCGCGAAAATCGCCCGTATACCGCCACAATCTGTAACGGTGGATGATCGTAGCAAGCTGCAAACATTAGATCGGGATATTAAGAGTGTGGTGTTTGGTCAAGATCCTGCCATTGAGGCCTTGGCGAGCGCCATCAAGATGACGCGTGCCGGTCTTGGCAAAATCGATAGGCCAATTGGATCATTCTTATTCTCCGGCCCAACCGGGGTTGGTAAGACTGAAGTTGCGAAACAGCTCGCTTACATCTTAGGCATTGAGCTCCTACGCTTCGATATGTCGGAGTACATGGAGCGCCATGCGGTCAGCCGTTTAATTGGTGCGCCTCCAGGATATGTAGGCTTTGACCAAGGCGGCTTACTCACTGAGGCCGTTAACAAGAAGCCGCATTGCGTTCTCTTGCTCGATGAGGTTGAGAAAGCCCATCCGGATATTTTCAATATTCTCTTGCAGGTGATGGATCACGGGACCCTCACGGATAACAACGGTCGCAAGACCGATTTCCGTAATGTCATCATCATCATGACAACCAATGCCGGTGCTGAAGCAATGCAGAAGTCCACCATCGGCTTTACTAATGCCCGTGAGTCCGGTGATGAGATGGCGGATATTAAGAAGTTCTTCACGCCAGAGTTCCGCAATCGTTTAGATGCGATTGTTTCCTTCAAGGCGCTTGATGAGACCATCATCATGCGCGTGGTGGATAAGTTCTTAATGCAGTTAGAAGAGCAACTCCATGAGAAGAAGGTGGATGCTACATTTAGCCCAGCCTTGCGTGCTCATTTAGCTAAGCATGGCTTTGACCCGCTCATGGGCGCAAGACCAATGCAGCGAATCATTCAAGATACGGTACGCAAAGCACTTGCCGATGAATTACTTTTTGGTAAATTGGCGCAGGGTGGTCATGTGGATGTTGACATTGATGCTGATGGCAAAGTTCAACTTGAGTTTGACGCTCCAGCAATTCCGGGTAAGCGGCCAAAAGCTGATGTGGCTCCGGCCGAAGAAATCTAATCAACGAATCAATCGTTTCAGCCTGAGATTAGTTGAAAATACCAACCCTCTCGGGTTGGTATTTTTTTACTAAATCCAGCGGCAAATTTACGCTGCCATCAGCTGACAGGGCTCTATTCCCTTTAATATCTTACTTAAGCTCTCTTTGGCAATTGCAGTATCGTAGTTTGCTTGGCCTCTCAACCACCATCCGTCACTTAGTCCGAAATACTTGCAAAGTCGTAAGTCAGTGTCGGCGGTAATAGAGCGCTTTCCGGCAACAATATCGCCGATACGTTGAGGTGGTACCCCAATATCTTTGGCTAGACGATATTTTGTTAGGCCCAAGGGTTTTAGAAATTCCTCTTCTAACATCTCGCCGGGCGAGACGGGAGCAATCGTTCTCATCATCTTCTCCTTTTAGTGATAATCGACAATTTCAACATTTTTTGGGCCATCCCCAACCCAAGTAAAGCAAACGTGCCACTGATTATTAATGCGAATACTGTGCTGACCTTTTCGAGATCCCTTTAAGGATTCCAATCGATTGCCTGGTGGCACTCGCAAATCTTCAAGAACTAAAGACCAGTCAAGTTGTTCCAGTTTTCGCAATGCAGGTCGCTCTATGGCAATCCATCGCCGTACTCGATGCCCTTGAAATAGTTTTTTAGTATCAGGGCACTTGAAGCTTTTGATTGACATAGTAAATATTAACGTATCTCGTTAATGATTGTCAAGCGTTAATAGTTTGACTTGATGTAGGTGGTGTATGAAAGTTGCGTAGGACTGATCCTCGTGGACAGTGAGGGGTCGCCAAATTCAAACCATGGCTGATATATTTAATTAAGCCCTACCAGTACTTCCAAACCCACCAGCCCCACGACTGCTCTCGGTAAATTCCTCAACAACTTTGAGCTCTACTTGTTGTACCGGCATCACTACCAGTTGAGCTAAGCGCTCCATGGGCTCTAATTTGAATGCTGTTGAGCCGCGATTCCAAGTGCTCACCATGAGTTGGCCTTGGTAATCCGAATCGATCAATCCCACTAAATTACCGAGAACGATTCCATGCTTATGGCCAAGACCAGAGCGTGGCAAGATCAATGCGGCATAGCGTGGATCTTCTACATAAATCGCTAAACCCGTTGGGACGAGGACTGTTTGTCCAGGAGCAATTTCAATGACTTCATCAATACAGGCGCGCAGATCTAATCCAGCGCTACCGGGGGTTCCATATGCAGGTAATTGATCGCGCATACGTTCATCGAGAATTTTGACTTGAAGTTGTTGCATAGAATTTCCTAAAGCTGAGTAAAGATAATGGAGATTAAATTTTGGGTTCGGTTAGATTTTTTTAGCGACTAACTGAATCAGTTGACGTGCAAGCTGTAGTTTTTCAGCCTTGGCCATTTTCTTACTACCGTTTTCATCGACGATGAGTAGTTGGTTGAGATCGCTGCCAAAGGTATCTGGACCAATGTTGCCAACGATCATCGGAATGCCTTTGCGTTTACGCTTTTCTTCTGCATGCTTTTGGAGCTCAGTAGATTCAGCCGCAAAGCCAACGCAATAGGGGTGCAATTTCCCGCCTTTAGTTTTGACCGTTTTTGCTACATCGGCAAGAATATCTAAGTTGGCTACAAATTCTAAATTTGGAGCTTGTTTACTTTGGCGTTTCATTTTTTCTTTAGCCGGTTTGGCAATACTCCAATCGGCGACTGCAGCTACCGCAAAGAAAATATCGCAGTCAGTAGATTGCAATGTGGCTGTATGCATTTCTTTGGCGCTGACCACATTAGTACGGGTAATTTTTCCAGTTGCAGCTAATGGGGTCTCTAAATCGCAAGGGCCTACTATGAGGTGAACGTCTGCACCAGCTTCAATTGCTGCGCGTGCAATTGCAAAACCCATCTTGCCAGAGCTGCGATTGGTAATCCCTCGAACAGGATCAATAGCTTCAAAGGTGGGCCCAGCTGTAATCAGTACGCGTTTGCCGAGGAGTGGCTTCTTCTGAAAGAAGGCTATGAGTTGCTCGGTAATTTCTGCAGGCTCAAGCATACGCCCAAAGCCGATTTCACCACACGCTTGGAATCCGCTTGCAGGGCCAAGTAATGTGACTTTGTCAGCAATGAGTCTTTCTGCGCTTCTTTGTGTGGCCGCATGCTCCCACATTTGCTTGTTCATGGCAGGAGCCAAGAGGAGTGGGCAATCTCTTGCTAAACACAAGGTGCTGAGCAAATCATCAGCCAATCCGAGCGAGAGCTTAGCCATCAGATCCGCACTTGTGGGCGCAATTAAAATCGCATCGGCAGCTCTAGAGAGTTCAATATGCGCCATGTTGTTAGCAATGCTGCTATCCCATTGGCTGGTGTAAACGGGATTGCCTGTGAGTGCTTGCATGGTGACAGGCGTCACAAATTGCTGCGCGGCTTCCGTCATCACCACTTGGACGCTAGCACCTTCTTGCATCAACTGACGTGCTAGCTCTGCAGACTTATAGGCCGCAATGCCACCAGAAATGCCGAGAACGATTTTCTTATTTAAAAGTGATTGCATGACGCCAGCTTAAAGGGATTGGGAGGTTTTGCCAAATGACTTGCGCAACTCACCCCAAATGATGAGGGCTGCCCCAATGCAAATAGCACTATCAGCAATATTGAAGGCTGGCCAATGCCAATTAGCGTAATGCAGATCAATAAAGTCCACTACCGCGCCATACATGATGCGGTCTAGGACATTGCCTAATGCGCCACCCAGTATGAGGCTGAGGGCCCAGCAAAGCATTTTGTCGCCTAAGCTCTTTCGCAGTAGCCAAAGAATGTAAGTAGAAGCTGCCAAGCCTAGGACTGTAAAGAACCAACGCTGCCATCCAGAGCTTTGCGCTAAAAATGAGAACGCTGCTCCTGGGTTAAACAGTAACAACCAGTTCATGAATGGCAAAACGGGTTCAGGTACACCTAACTGTAAGTTACTCAAGGCAGACCATTTGCTCAATTGGTCTAGCAATATCGTAACGATTGCAATCGCTAGATAACGAAGAAAAGAGAGGTTTGTGCTCATGATGTGGCGGCGATCTTTTTACTATATTGTTTATGCAAAAAGGCGGGATTCACCGCTTCCGAAAAGATTGCTGATGCAGCGACCACATAACTCTGAATGTTCATTGTTGACACCAACATCTTGAGTGTGATGCCAGCAACGGCCACATTTTTTATATTGACTACCGCGTACGAGCACCTCAAGGCCTGCGTTGCTCAGCTCTAGCTTGGCACTAGAAGTGATGGTCACAAAGCGCAGGTCGTCTTCAAGAGAATGCAAAATTGCAAAATCGATATCACCTACTTTGATGGTGAGCTCGGCTTGCAGGGATGAGCCTACATTGCCAGCTTCACGCTCAATCTCAATTGCCTTGGTTACCTCAGAGCGGATTTCTCGAACACGATTCCATTTGGCAAGGAGCTCAGTAGCTTGGTTAATTTCTGGGAAAGTACCAAACTCTTCCATGAAGATAGATTCACTTGGCTTGTCATCCTTACCATGTGGTAATGACAGCCAAGCCTCTTCGGCAGTAAATGAGAGGAAAGGGGCAAGCCACTTGAGTAGGTTGCGAGTGATATGAAAGAGTGCATTCTGTGCTGCGCGACGCTCTTTCGAATCCGGCGCACTCGTATAGAGGCGATCTTTCAGAATATCTAAGTAGAAGCCACCTAAATCTTCCGAGCAGAAAGTGAGCATACGCGCCACCGCTGGTTGAAACTCATAAGCCTTGTAGTGCGCCTGCACATCTTGCTGCAACTGATTGGCGAGTGCAACAGCGTAGCGATCAATCTCTAGCCATTCGCTTGCAGGCATCGCATGCTTGCTTGGATCAAAGTCAGATAGGTTAGCTAACAAGAAGCGTAATGTATTGCGAATACGGCGATAGCTTTCCACTACACGTTTCAGAATTTCATCGGAGATGGTCATCTCGCCAGAGTAGTCAGTAGAAGCTACCCACAAACGAATAATCTCCGCACCTAACTTATCAGCAACTTGTTGCGGGGCGATCACGTTGCCTACCGACTTACTCATCTTGCGGCCTTGGCCATCAACCGTGAAGCCGTGCGTAAGTAGTGCTTTGTATGGCGGCTTGCCATCGAGCATGGCACCAGTGAGTAAAGAGGAGTGGAACCAGCCGCGATGTTGGTCTGAGCCTTCTAGATATAGGTCAGCTAAACGACCATCTGCATTTTCAGCTTCAGGGCGATAGAGTTCCGCACGATGTGAGCCACGAATGACGTGCCAATGCGTAGTACCAGAATCAAACCATACATCTAAAGTGTCGCGATTCTTTTCGTATTGAGCAGATTCTTCACCAAGCAGTTCGGCTACTTCCAGTTTTTGCCAAGCTTCAATACCTTCTTTTTCAACGCGCTTAGCAATTGCTTCAAGCAACTCAGCTGTGCGCGGATGTGGTTCACCACTTTCCTTGTGCACAAAGAAAGCCATGGGAACACCCCATTGGCGTTGACGTGACAAGGTCCAGTCGGGACGGTTCGCAATCATGCTGTTTAATCGTTGCTTACCCCACGCCGGGAAGAACTCGGTGTTTTCAATGCCGGCTAATGCTGCTTCGCGCAGACTTGCTTTGCCATCGGATGGCTTTTTATCCATGCTTGCAAACCACTGCGAGGTCGCACGATAAATAATTGGTGACTTGTGACGCCAGCAATGCATGTAAGAGTGGGTATAGGTCTTATCTCGCAAAAGGCTACCTGCTTCACGCATGGCCTCCACAATCTTCGGGTTGGCTTTCCAAATATATTCATTAGCAAAAAGTGGGAGCCAAGAAGCATAGACACCATTACCCATGACTGGGTTCAAGATATCTTTATCAGCCAAGTGATTTGCTTTGCAAGACTTAAAGTCTTCCTCGCCATAGGCTGGTGCAGAGTGCACTACACCAGTTCCAGTGTCTAAGGTGACGTATTGGGCAGGATAGATTGGTGAAAGACGCTGATAACCTTCATGCAGTGGGGCTAGCGGATGCCAGAAAGAAATGTTTGCTAGCTGACTACCCAAACAAGTGGCAATGACTTTTCCCTCAAGTCCAAAATCTTCCAAGCAAGTTTCTACACGGTCTTCTGCCAAGATGAGCAGCTTGTCCCCTGTATCCACTAGGGCGTAACTCAGTTCAGGATGAACATTCAGTGCTTGATTGGATGGAATAGTCCAAGGTGTGGTTGTCCAAATCACAATCATTCCAGGCTTAGCTGGGATCTCAGATAGCCCAAATGCTTTTGCAAGTTGTGGGCGCTGCGCATCATCAAAAGCAAATCCCACATCTACGGTTGGATCAGTTTTGTCTTGGTATTCCACTTCAGCTTCAGCTAGTGCGGAGCCGCAATCGAAACACCAGTTCACTGGCTTAAGGCCGCGGAAGACGTAACCCTTTTCCCAGATCTTCCCGAGCGCACGAATTTCATCGGCCTCATTGCGGTAGTTCATGGTGAGATAAGGGTTATTCCAATCACCCAAAACACCTAAACGCTCAAAGTCGACCTTTTGCTTGTCTACCTGCACTTTTGCATACGCGCGTGCTTTAGCTTGCACTTCAGCCGTCGGCAGATTTTTGCCAAATTGTTTTTCAATCTGGATCTCAATTGGCATACCGTGGCAATCCCAGCCTGGAACATATGCAGAGTCAAAGCCCATTAACCAGCGGGACTTCACGATCATATCCTTAAGGATCTTATTTACCGCATGACCAATATGAATGTCACCGTTTGCATAGGGAGGGCCATCATGCAAAATAAATTTTGGTTGGTGAGAATGCGCTGCACGAATCTTCTCGTAGAGTTTATTTTTCTGCCACTGTGCGACCCATTGCGGTTCACGTTTCGGTAAATCTCCCCGCATCGGAAACGATGTTTCTAGAAGATTAACGGGGTAAGAGTTTTCTTTTTCAGACATAAGATTTTTTCTGGAAATAATTTCTGGCATGCGCTGCATCAGATGCAATCGCTTTGGTAAGTGTATCGAGGTCAGAATACTTCGCCTCATCACGAATTTTTTCTAAGAGTTCCACGGTAATGATTTTTCCGTAGACATCGGCGTTGTAATCAAAGATATGAGTCTCAAGCAATACGCGACCTGCATCTTCTACCGTTGGTCTCACGCCGAGACTAGCTACAGCAGGAAGAGGTTTATCTCCAAGCCCCAAGACTTGTGCAGTAAAGATGCCAGAGCAGGCAGGTTTACGGTGATGCAAGTGATTCGCAACAGCGAGATTCAATGTCGGGAAACCTAAAGTACGACCCAGCTTTTGCCCATGAATAACATGACCGGAGATGCCGTAAGGGCGACCTAATAATGTATTAGCTTGATCCATATCTCCATGAGCCAAGGCATTGCGTAGCGCAGAGCTAGAAATTCTTTCGCCATCTTCTTGCACGGTGTGAATGCTAGAAACTTCAAAACCAAATTGTTCGCCAGCTGCTTTGAGACTTGCAAAGTTGCCAGCGCGTTTTGCACCGTAGCAAAAATCATCGCCAATTAAAATCCACTTGGCATTGAGCTGCTTGACAATAATCTCAGAAACAAATTCTGTGGGAGTAAGGCGGGCGAATGCAGCATTAAAGTGCTCTACTACTACGCGATCGATGCCAATATCAGCAAAGGCGGCAAGCTTGTCGCGCAAATTCAGAATTCGTGGCGGCGCTTGTTCTGGAGAAAAGAATTCCTTAGGATGCGGTTCGAAAGTCATAACGCAGCTAACTAAACCGCGTTCTTGTGCGCCATCCTTCAGCTCTTTGAGTAGGGCGTGATGACCCCTGTGCACGCCATCGAAATTACCGATGGTTAAGGCACAAGCCGGTCCTGCAGAAAACTGGGTGGGGCCGCGGAATACGTTCACTAAATCGCTTTCAGGGTCGCTTTCGGGGTAACCATCAATTATATTGTGGGCATGCCATCTATCGTCACCTTAATCTCTGGCCGCGGATCTAATTTCGAGGCTATCGTCAAAACAGCTCAAAAAGAGCAGTGGCCGGTTACTTTTACCGGGGTAATTGCTAACCACTCTGCTGCCAAAGGCCTTGATTTTGCTCGCTCTCAGGGCATTCCGGCCTTTGCCATTGAACATCGCGAGCACGCTACTCGCGAGTCATTTGATGCCGCTCTCATGGCGAAAATAGATGAATTAGGGGCTGATTTAGTGGTTCTAGCGGGTTTTATGAGAATTCTGACTCCAGGCTTTATTCGCCATTTTGAGGGTCGCCTGGTGAATATTCACCCAGCATTGCTGCCAGCTTTCCCAGGTTTACATACCCATGAACGCGCTTTGGAGGCTGGGGTGGCTGAACATGGCGCCAGCGTGCATTTTGTTACTGAGGGCGTGGATGAGGGCCCCATCATCTGTCAAGCCTCTGTTCCAGTGCTTCCCGGTGATGACGCGGATAGTTTGGCAGCGCGAGTTTTGACTGCTGAGCATCAGATTTACCCGCGGGCCGTAAAATGGTTCCTAGATGGACGATTGCGAATAGAAGGTAATCAAGTTCAGGTTAAACCACCGGAGTCGCAATTAATAAAATTATGAGTAAAGAACGTTCATCCCGCGCAGCTAGCGCTGGTAGTAAATCTGGATCAAGATCTGGGTCACGCTTAGGCCCACAAAAAAGTTATGCCGCTAAATCTAAAGATCCATTGCGTCGCCCCGAGCGTCGTAATGCGAGTGGCAACATCATTGCACCAGAAGGTCAAAAAAACTTTTCTAATGCCAAGGCTTTACCTCAGCATGCAATTCATTTAGAGCGTCTGCTTCCAGAGCTCCTCAATTTCGAGCAGCCAGCTGATCGTGTAGTGAGTCGCTATTTTCGCTCTGAGCCACAGTTAGGTAATCGTGATCGCGCCTTGATTGCTGAGAGTGCTTTTGCTATTCTGCGTCGGAAGAATGAGTTCTCACAATTTGCTTCCAGCGGCGAGGGTTCACAGGCTAGACGCTTAGCCTTATTGGGCTTGCTGTCCGCTCTCTCTGAGGGTGGTTTGGGTTCAGCTAATCGTGCAGAGAGCGCCATTGCCGACTTAGCTCATGTGTTGAAAACAGGTGAGTACGAATGGTTGCAGCGTTTTGCAACAGTTGATCCATCAGCGCTCAACCCCTTGGTGCGTAATAATTTGCCTGAATGGCTTTGGGATGCGTTTGGAAAATATCCCGGTGAAGAATCACGTGAAGCATTAGCTAAATCACTCATGCATCCAGCTCTTTTGGATTTGCGTGCTAACACCATGAAGACGACTCGCGAGCAATTGCTTGCCGAGATGAATGCCTTAGGTGGTCGCTATCAAGCTATTCCAACTCCGTATGCGCCAGATGGTGTTCGCATCATGGGTAAGCCCGCCTTGCAAAATACCGTTAGCTTTAAGACGGGGATGTTTGAGGTTCAAGATGAAGGTAGTCAATTATTGGCCTACTTACTTGCGCCTAAGCGTGGCGAGATGGTGGTAGATTTTTGTGCAGGCGCTGGCGGCAAGACTTTGGCGATTGGGGCAATCATGCGCTCCACAGGCCGTTTATATGCTTTGGATACATCAGAACGTCGCTTAGCTAATTTAAAGCCTAGACAAGCCCGTAGCGGCCTCTCTAACGTACATCCTGTCTGGATTGACAGTGAGAATGACTCCAAGATCAAGCGCTTAGCTGGGAAGATTGATCGCGTCCTGGTGGATGCTCCTTGCAGTGGGATGGGTACATTGCGACGCAACCCGGATCTCAAATGGCGCCAGACCCCAGAAGGTGTTTTGGAGCTGAATCAAAAGCAGATGAATATTTTGGCCTCTGCAAGCCGTTTGCTTAAACCAGGTGGCCGCTTGGTTTATGCCACCTGCAGCCTGTTGCCACAAGAAAACCAGCAAATTGCAGAGGATTTCCTGGTAAAGCATCCGAATTTTGAGGTGGTTCCTGCAGCTGAAGTTCTTAAGGCGTTGTTTCCAAAGGATAAAATGCCTTTGGGCTGCAGCCCTGACAATCCTTGGTGGCAGTTATGGCCCCATATTCATGGGACTGACGGCTTCTTCGGGGCGGTTTTTCAGAAGAAAGTCGCTATTTCAGCGCTAACTGTCGATAAAGATGGCGAAAAGTCGGTAAAAGTCAAAAGCAAGAAAGCTGATAAAGAACTAAAATAGGGTTTTAGATCTCTTTGGGATACCCTCTTGAACACAGTTTCTGGTTTTGATTTATTCCTTAATTGGCTTTCTAATGGCTATTTAAATTGGGCTTGGTGGCAAATCCTTGTTTTTACATTGGTTGCCACCCACATCACCATTGCTGCGGTGACTATCTTCCTGCATCGCTGCCAAGCACACCGCGCTCTGGAATTGCATCCCATCGTGTCCCATTTTTTCCGGTTTTGGCTCTGGCTAACAACTGGTATGGTGACCAAAGAATGGGCGGCGATTCATCGTAAGCACCACGCCAAGTGTGAAACCGTGGATGATCCGCATAGCCCACAAGTTTTGGGTATTCATACTGTGCTTTCTCGTGGTGCTGAGTTATATAAAAATGAGTCACGTAATCAAGAGACCTTAGATAAGTTTGGTCACGGTACGCCAGATGATTGGCTTGAGCGCAACATCTATGCGAAGTATTCATGGCAAGGCGTAGCCTTGATGTTGATCATCGACGTGCTCTTGTTCGGTGCAATTGGCTTGACTGTATGGGCAGTGCAGATGTTGTGGATTCCTATTACTGCCGCTGGAATTATTAATGGCATTGGCCACTTCTGGGGTTACCGTAATTACGATTGCGAAGATGCATCAAGAAACATTTTGCCTTGGGGTATTTTGATTGGTGGCGAAGAGTTGCATAACAACCACCACACCTTCGCTACCAGCGCTAAGCTCTCTAGTAAGTGGTATGAGTTTGATATTGGTTGGATGTACATTCAAATCATGAGTGCTGTTGGCTTGGCGAAAGTAAAAAAGACTTCTCCAAAGCCCGTGCTGAGCGACTTACGTCCTGCTGATCAAAGCACACTCGAAGCCATCATTGCTAACCGTTATGAAATCATGGCTCGCTATAGCAAGACCTTAAGCACCTTCTTTAGTAACGAAGTTCAGCACATGCAGGTATTGGCGGCTCACTTAAAAGATGCCCGTGCCTGGTTGGGTAAAGATGAATCTCGTTTAACTGCAGAAGAAAAAATGAAACTTGAGGAGTTGATGGCAACAAATGCGCAGTTACGAAAGATGATTGAGATGCGTCGTGACTTGCATGCCATCTGGGGTCGATCTAACGCCACGGGCGATCAACTGCTAACTCAGTTGCACGTGTGGTGTCAGCGCGCTGAAGAGAGTGGTTTATCGAGTCTGCGCGACTTCTCTTTGAGATTGCGTCGCTACGCTTAAAGGAAAATGAAACACAATAAAAAACCCGCCGGTGTAGCGGGTTTTTTATTTGCTGAAATAAATATCGAATCGATGAATTACTTGAGCTTAGTTTCTTTGTAAGCAACGTGCTTGCGAATGGTTGGATCGAATTTCATGATCTCCATTTTTTCAGGCTTTGTACGCTTGTTTTTTGATGTCGTATAGAAGTGACCAGTACCAGCTGATGACTCTAATTTGATTTTTTCTCTGCCGCCTTTAGCCATTTTTGCGCTCCTTAAATTTCGCCACGTGCACGAAGATCAGACAACACAGCATCAATGCCGTTTTTGTCGATAACGCGCAAACCAGCATTGGTTAAGCGCAAGCTAATCCAGCGGTTTTCAGATTCAACCCAGAAACGACGATTTTGCAAATTCGGCAAAAAGCGACGCTTCGTTTTATTGTTTGCATGGGATACATTGTTGCCAACCATCGGCTTCTTCCCAGTGACTTGGCAAACTTTTGCCATGACATAACTCCATTAATTGCGAAAAAAGAAGATTGTATCAGTCTCCGAGTGCTTTGATCTACCCCTAATTGGCTTTAGTTTTGAGGATGAGGAAAAATGATCGCCAATATTAGTGAAAACATGCCTTTAAGTTAGTGGTCACTTCTATTTATGGTCATTTTTCATAAGACCCTCATCAGAAAATGAGAAAAAACCACCATTGCTGACGATGCAGTGATCAAGTAGGGGGATATCGATCAACTGCAACGCTTTGGCTAGCGTCTTAGTTAATTCTTGATCAGCAGTGCTCGGTTGTGGGTTTCCGCTGGGGTGATTATGTGCCACGATTAGGGCGCTTGCATTCCTAGCCAGGGCCTCCTTCAGGATTTCTCGCGGGTAAACGGCGGTGTGGCTTAGGGAGCCCCTAAAGAGCTCCTGGCATTCGATCAGGCGCAAGCGGGAGTCCAGGTATAGGCACAGGAAGACTTCATGTGGCAAGCACCCAAATCTAGCCTGTAGGAACTCCCGGACATAGCCTGGTGAGGTAAGGACAGACTCCTGAGAGAGGGTTTCCTCAAGGCTGCGCTTTACAAGCTCATAGGCTGCCTGGATTTGTGACCACTTAGAAATGCCCATGCCATGAATCTGGGTTAACTCTTCTGGGGTACAGGACATGAGGCGCGGCAAATTGCCGAAATGGTGGAGAAGGTCCTCGGCTAAAGCCACCGCAGTTTTACCTTTGACGCCTACACGCAGAAAGATCGCAAGTAACTCGGGATCGCTGAGGGCTGCCGCACCAAGAGCGCGTAGTTTTTCTCGAGGTTGCTCCATTTTTGGCCAATCCGTAATCGGCAAGTGCACGCTAGGGTCTGGCCTAGATACAATGACCTTATGACTAAGCTTACGGTTTTGCCCAATTCCTTTCTGACCCTCAACTATCGGCTGACTTTGCCGAGTGGGGATGACTACATCAATACTTTTATCGATCGCCCTGCGACGGTGTTGATGGGTTCTGGACAATTTGCGCCTTGTTTTGAAAAGGTATTAATCGGATTGGGTGTAGGTGATAAGAAAAGTGCCTTATTGCCACCAGAAGACAGTTTTGGGGAGCGTAAAGAAGAATTAATTCAGTGGGTTTCTCTGAATGCACTTAAAGAGGGTCGCGATGAAAATGTGGAATTTAATCCTGGTGATGTCATTGAATTTAATGCGCCTGGTGGCGCTCAATACGCAGGTGTATTGCAATCGATTAACGAAGAGGGTGCCTGGTTTGATTTCAATCACCCGCTTGCTGGAAGGCCTGTTACCTTCGAAGCTCAAATTGTTGCAATTCTGTAGCCGATGAATAAACAAACTAATGCACAAACAGGCGGAGAAAGCACCGCTGAAATTTTGATGGCGCAGCCCCGTGGCTTTTGTGCGGGCGTTGATCGTGCAATCAATATTGTGAATGAAGCGCTGACACGCTTTGGTGCTCCAATTTATGTACGTCATGAGATTGTTCACAATGCTTATGTCGTGAACGAGCTGCGTGAAAAGGGCGCTGTATTTGTTGAAGAATTGCATGATGTTCCCAAAGGCGGCATTGTGGTGTTTAGTGCCCACGGTGTTTCTCAAGAAGTTCGTCAAGATGCTGAGGCGCGTGGCTTGCAGGTATATGACGCAACTTGCCCCTTGGTTACAAAGGTACATGTTGAGGTCATCAAGATGTGCAAGGATGGTTTTACAGTGTTGATGATTGGCCATGCGGGGCACCCGGAGGTCGAAGGTACGATGGGGCAGGTTAAGGAAGGTGTTCATCTGATTGAGAAAGTGGCCGATATTGCTGAGCTGCCTTTTACTGAGAATGAAAAAATCGCCTTTGTCACGCAAACGACACTCTCCGTCGATGAGACGAAAGAAATTGTCGATGCCTTAATTCAAAAATTCCCGGATATCGTGCAACCCCGTAAGCAAGATATTTGTTATGCCACTCAAAATCGCCAAGATGCTGTGAAATTTATGGCTCCTCAAGTTGAGGTAGTTATTGTGGTCGGAAGCAAGGCAAGCTCGAACTCGAATCGCTTGCGTGAATTAGCTGAAAAGCTAGGCGTACCGGCCTACATGGTCGATGCACCAGAGCAGCTTCAGGCCGAATGGTTTGTTGGCAAGAGGCGCGTAGGCCTAACTGCAGGCGCATCAGCCCCTGAAAGCCTAGCCCTTTCGATTGTGGCAAAGATTCAAGAATTTGGGCCACGCAGCATTCGTAATCTAGAAGGCGTGGTGGAGGATGTCATATTCTCACTGCCAAAGAATTTAGTGGGCTAGCTAGTAACGCCATTGTTAGGATGATTGTTGCAATAAAAGATAAAGGGGCTTAGAGCCCCTTTATTGCATTCAATCTGCGTATTTTTTAGCTTACTTGCTTGAGCAATTCTCTCAAAATATTGCACATCTGACGGATTTCATCATCAGAAACATTAAGTGCTGGCATAAAGCGAAGCAGATTAGGTCTTGGTGAATTAATTAATAAGCCCTCTGGAGTTCTATCGCGAGCTAGTTCAACCAGCTTCCCGCCGATATCACTACTCAACATTAGGGCGCGCAATAGCCCTTCACCGCGCTCGCCATCCAGATTAAATTCTGCGGAAATGGCAAGGAGCTCTTTACTGAGCAGTTCACCCTTGGCGCGCACAGAATCTAGGAATCCTGGCGCCAATAATTGCTCGATCACACTAATGCCTACTGCGACCATCAGTGGATTGCCGTTATAGGTACCACCCTGATCACCAGGTACAAAACAAGCAACCGCATCGGTTGCCATCAGTGCGGCTAATGGCACGCCACCACCAATGCCTTTGCCCAAGGTCATGATGTCTGGTTCGATGCCGTAGTGCTGATAAGCAAAGAGAGTGCCAGTGCGACCACAGCCGGCTTGGACTTCATCGACGATCAACAGAATATTATTTTCTTTAGTGAATTTACGCAGGCTTTGCATAAATTCTTTGGTAGTGGGAATGACGCCACCTTCACCTTGTACTGGCTCAAGCATGACTGCAACGGTTTTATCGGTCACCAGTTTTTTGACGGAATCTAAATCATTTAATTCGGCTTTAAGAAAACCAGGAACTTGTGGGGCAAACATGGTGTCCCAGCCTGGCTTACCAGATGCGCTCATCGTTGCTAAGGTGCGACCATGAAAGCTGTGATCAAAAGTAATGATTTCAAAGGCGCCTGACTTATTGAGTTGCCCCCATTTACGCGCCAGCTTGATGGCGCCTTCATTCGCTTCAGCCCCGCTATTAGCAAAAAATACTTTGTTAAAGCAGCTGTTTTCGGTCAAAAGATTCGATAGGCGAATCATTGGCTCGTTATAAAACGCTGGACTTGGATTGATGAGTTTTTTTGCTTGTGCGTTAAGTGCGTCAATCATGCCGGGGTTGCTATGACCGAGACAGTTCACTGCCCAGCCTTGCAAGAAATCTAAATAATGCTTGCCGTTGTTATCAGTCAGCCATGAGCCTTTACCCTCAACCATAGTCAACTCTGGTCGCGGGGTAATAAACATCACTGAGTGGGCATCTACGGATTGGGCTGGCTTATTCATATCGTATGCAAAGTGAATTCAAATGAGGTTTCTATTATCGCGCTTAGCAGGCTAGTTTGTCGCGAGATCAGCAGCGCTAGTAAAGGAGTCTGCAAAGAACTCCTGTTCGGGCAGACTGCACTGGGATGAAAAGTCCTGGCGGGCCGCATTGACCATCACAGGGGCGCCGCAGGCATAGACCTGGTAAGGGCTCATATTGAGATGGTCGGCCATCACAGCTTGGTGCACAAAGCCTGTGCGCCCAGTCCATTGATCCTCCGGTAGGGAATCTGAAATGACTGGGATGTATTTGAAGTTCGGAATATCTTTTGCCCATGACTGGCAGAGCTTATTGAGGTAGAGGTCGCTTGGACGCCGTCCACCCCAATACAGATGCATCGGGCGCTGGATCTTTTTGAGCTGCATTTGCTCGACGATGGATTTGATGGGCGCAAAACCAGTACCTGCGGCAACAAAGATAATGGGCTTTTTAGAATCTTCTCTTAAAAAGAAGCTACCCAGTGGACCTTCAAAACGCAGAATATCTTTTTCTTTTAAAGCGGGGTCTTTTGCACCAAAGACTTGGTCGGTAAAGAGTCCGCCTGGTAAGTGGCGAATATGCAACTCAAGGGGGCCCTCTTGATCGGGTGCATTGGCAATCGAGTAGGCGCGGCGCTGCCCATCCTTGAGAAGAAATTCTAAATACTGTCCGGCTAAAAATTGAAAGCGCTCGGCAGCTGGTAATTGCAGTTGAAGAATGGCTACATCTACGCTCGGTTTAACGATGGTGTTCACGCGACAAGGTACTTTCCGAATGGCGATATCGCTAGCGCCCTGAACTTCACGCGCTTCAATGAGCAGGTCTGATTTGGGATGAGCGCAGCAAAACAAGGTACCACCGGTGGCTTCATCAGCTGGGCTTAGGGCAGCAGCACTATGTTGTCCATGCTCTACCTGACCCTCCAGAATCTTGCCCTTACAGGATCCGCAGGCACCATTTTTACAGCCATAGGGAAGGGTGATGCCCTGCTGTAAGGCTGCCTCCAGGAGGGTCTCATCCTTCTGCACGGTAAATTGTTTGCCGCTCGCCTTGAGCGTGACTTGATAAGACACTCTCATTCCTTTCAATAAATCGTTACGATGTGATGTATGCAATCTTTTAGTAAATCTCGAATCCTGATCGTCGGCTGTGGTGACATTGGTCTGCGTGTTGCCAAGCAGCTCGCACGAAGTCATCGCATATACGCCTTAACTTCCCAGAAAACCCGTTTTCAGGAGTTGAGAGCGGTTGGCGCGATTCCGATTTTGGGGGATCTGGATAAGCCCGATAGCTTGTGGCGTTTAAGTGGATTAGCCCAAACCGTGATCCACTTGGCACCACCCCAAAATACAGGTCATCGTGATTGCCGAACTCGCAACCTCCTCCGAATTTTAGCCCAAGGTTCTGATACTGTTGGGCGCGTGATTTATGTAAGCACAACAGGCGTTTATGGTGATCACGCAGGCGCTAAGGTAAGCGAAGTGACGCCGGTTAAACCTCAAAGCGAGCGAGCTAAGAGAAGGGTGGATGCAGAAAACTGCCTACGTCTTTGGGCGCCAGCTCATGGAGTCGCCCTCACCATTCTGCGTGTGCCAGGTATTTATGCTGCTGACCGCTTGCCGGTTGAGCGCATTCAGGCCGGCACCCCCGCCTTAAACCCAGCTGAGGATGCTTACTCAAACCACATACAGAGTGATGACTTGGCAAGATTAGTTTGCGCTGCCGTTTATCACGGCAAGCCACAACGCGTCATTAATGTATGTGACGGTGGTGAAACCAAGATGGGTGACTACTTTGATGAAGTAGCTGATGCCTTTGGCTTAGAGCGACCACCCAGATTGCCAGCTGAGCAGTTGGAGAAAATCGTATCCCCCATGCTGTGGTCTTTTATGCGGGAGTCACGGCGCGTAACGAATACACGGCTAGCCGAATTGAAAACCCCGCTACGCTATCCTAGCGTGGCAGAGTTTCTGAAAACTATTTCCAAGAATCCTTAAGGCCGACCGTACGATTAAATACCGGTTGACCTGGTTTTGATTCGCTTTGATCCGCAACAAAATAGCCATGGCGCTCAAACTGAAAACGGTCTTCCGCTTTGACGTCCTTCATGCACGGCTCTAAGTACGCAGTAATCGTTTGCTTCGAGTGAGGATTGATTGCGTCAAGGAAATTTTTATCCCCACCGTCTGGATGTGGGTCATTAAATAGGTGGTCATAGAGGCGAACTTGTGCAGGCACAGCTTGTGCAACGCTGATCCAATGAATGTTGCCCTTGACCTTGTAATTATTTGACCCGGGTGTACCACTCTTGCTGTCTGGGAAGTGTGTTGCATTGACTTGAGTCACCTTGCCATTAGCATCCACTTCAAAGCCGGTGCACTCGATCACAAAGCCATGACGTAAACGCACACGTCCACCAGCTTGATCGCCAATTGGTGGATAGAGTCTGAAGAACCCCTTGACGGGCTCTTGCATAAAGTCATCTTCTTCAATCCACAATTCTTTGGTGAAATGAAACTCACGATTACCCCACTCAGGATGTTGTGGATGGCGCGGTGCTGAGCAAGGCTCGCTCGCGGATGCATCGAAGTTTTCAATCACAAGCTTGAGTGGCTTGAGGACCGCTGTGGCCCTTGGAGCCTTGGCTTCAAGATCATCGCGCAAGGCCTGATCCAGAGTACTCATATCGATCCAGCTATCTGCTTTAGAAACGCCAATACGCTCACAGAACAGACGAATACTTTCTGGCGTATAACCTCTGCGACGAATACCTACAATCGTTGGCATCCGTGGGTCATCCCAGCCATCAACATGCTTTTCTTCTACCAATTGCAAGAGCTTACGCTTGCTAGTGATGGTGTAAGTTAAATTGAGGCGGGCGAATTCGTATTGATGCGGAACGGGATTTTTGAAGATGCCCAGCTCAGCTAAAGAGGCAACAATCCAATCGTAGAGCGGACGATTGTTTTCAAACTCCAAAGTGCAAATAGAGTGCGAAACATTTTCTAGAGCATCAGAAATGCAGTGTGTGAAATCATATAAAGGATAGATGCACCACTTGCTACCAGTGCGGTGGTGATCCGTATGACGAATACGATAGACCACAGGATCACGCATGACGATATTGGGATGGGCCATGTCGATCTTCAAGCGCAGTACATGTTCACCATCTTTATATTTGCCAGCACGCATCTCTTGGAATAAAGCTAGGTTCTCATCGGGCGAGCGATCGCGGTAAGGACTATTTTTTCCAGCTTGGCCAAAGTTGCCACGATTGGTGTGGATGTCATCTGCACTCTGACTATCAACATAGGCTTTGCCATTTTGAATCAGAATTTCGGCAAACTCATAGAGTCGATCAAAGTAATCACTCGCGTGATACAAATGCGTGCCCCAATCAAAGCCAAGCCATCTAACCGCATCTAAAATGCTATCAGCGTACTCAACATCTTCTTTGACTGGATTGGTGTCATCCAAGCGCATATTGCAACGCGCACCACCCGCTTGATTGTTGTAATCAGCAGCTAAGCCAAAGTTCAGGCAAATACTTTTAGCATGACCAATATGAAGATAGCCATTGGGTTCTGGTGGAAAGCGCGTAATGATGGAGGGGATAGCTTGACCATCTCGATTAGTGCGATTTTGGTAGGCGCCACTTGCTAGGTCATGATCGATGATCTGGCGCAAAAAGTTAGAGGGCTCAGCAAGAATGCCGGCCGGCGATTTAGATGGTTTGCTATCTTCGGACATGCGCCCATTGTAGAGAAAACCCCTGCCTGTAAAGAAAAAAGCCCGCAAACTGCTGCGGGCTCGTTTCTGGGAAGCGCTTGAGAATTACTCTTCTACGAAAGCCTCTTCACGGGTTTTCTTAACCGCAGGCAAGGCCACGATCACCACCAAGAGGGCTGCTGCAATGAGTAAGCCTAAGGAGAGTGGTCGGGTTACGAAGGTTGAGAAGTCGCCGCGTGATAACAAGAGAGCGCGACGGAAGTTCTCCTCCATCATCGGTCCAAGCACGAAGCCTAAGAGTAATGGAGGGGGTTCGCAACCCAGTTTGAAGAAGAGGTAACCAATTAAACCGAAGGCTGCGGTTACATAAACGTCAAATACGGTGTTGTTGACGGTATACACGCCAATACAGCAGAACACCAAAATTGCTGGGTAGAGAAAGCGATAAGGAATCTTCAAGAGCTTTACCCAAATACCAATGAGTGGCAAGTTCAAGAGAATCAACATCACGTTACCGATCCACATCGAGGCAATCAGACCCCAGAACAAAGCTGGGTTACTGGTCATGACTTGTGGACCAGGCTGGATGTTATGAATCGTCATCGCGCCAACCATCAAAGCCATTACAGCATTCGGTGGGATACCCAAGGTAAGCAATGGGATGAAGGAGGTTTGAGCGGCGGCATTGTTGGCTGCTTCAGGACCTGCTACACCCTCAATGGCACCCTTACCAAACTCATGGCTGTACTTAGAGGATTTCTTTTCTACTGAGTAGGCGCCAAAGGCTGCCAAAGCAGCACCGCCGCCTGGCAGAATGCCCAAGATGGAGCCAATGGTTGTGCCGCGCAAGATGGAGGGAATCATGCGCTTGATATCAGTCTTGGTCGGCATCATGGTGGTAAGTTTGTTGAGGAAGCCCTCGTCATCACCAGTTTTTTCCAGGTTACCCATAATTTCCGCAAAACCAAAGACACCCATTGCAACGGCTACGAATCCAATGCCGTCACTCAATTCGGGGATGTCAAAAGCATAGCGGGATACGCCAGAGTTCACGTCAGTACCGATCAAGCCCATCAAGAGGCCCAGGATGATCATGCCGATCGCCTTGATCAAAGAGCCTGAGGCTAGTACGACGGCGCCAATTAAGCCTAAGATCATCAGGGAGAAATATTCGGCAGGACCGAACTTAAATGCTAATTGGGAGAGTGGTGCAGCAAATGCAGCCAAAACCAGTGTTGCTACGCAACCAGCAAAAAATGAACCCATGCCGGCAGTAAAGAGGGCTACACCTGCTCGACCATTTCTAGCCATTTGATAGCCGTCAATCGCCGTCACCACCGAGGACGTTTCCCCTGGGATGTTGAGCAAAATCGCAGTAGTAGAGCCGCCGTACTGTGAGCCGTAGTAAATACCGGCTAACATAATCAAAGCGGCAATTGGAGGCAATGCATAGGTGGCTGGCAGGAGCATCGCAATGGTTGCGATTGGGCCTAGGCCTGGCAAAACACCGATTAATGTACCCAAAATACAGCCAATCAGGCAGTACATCAGATTTTGTAAGGTAAACGCTGTGTCGAAACCGAGCGCTAAATTAGCAAATAAATCCATTTTGAGAGTCCCGGTTCGTTATTGTTGTAGGAATACTGGTAGGAGTGGGAACTGAAGCTTGAGACCCAAAACAAAGACTGAGTAAGTGAAGGTCACTAGGAAGGCTGCATTGATCAAGGAGCCTTTCCAAGTGAACTCTTTGCTGGCGCTAGCTGACACTAGTACCAAGGCCACTACAGCGACTAAAAAGCCCATGCGTGGCAGTAATAAGCCATAGAGCACTACCGATCCTGTAATTTGCGCAATGATCTTCCAATTGAACTTAGGAATGGATTCGATTGCAGCTTTAGCACCCATAGATTTAACTAGTACTAAGAGCCCTAAAAGCGTCATCAGTATGCCAAGCCAAAATGGAAAGTAGCCTGGCCCCATCTTGGCTGCAGTGCCCATGGGGTACTGGGTAGCTACGATGGTGAAGAATAGGCCAATAACCATATACATGATTCCTGCGCCAAAATCCCGTTGATTGCGAATTTTCAAGTTGAGCTCCTTATATCGACTTAAGGGTCGATCTATTTATTGATGTTACGGGATTGTAAGGCAGGATTGAGGTGCTTTACCCAAGGTTTGCCCCCGACAAGTGCCAATGCGATAATTATTCGCATGAAAGTCTCTCAAATTCGCCAGGCGTACCTGGACTACTTCGCCCAAAAAGGCCATCAAATTGTCCCATCCAGCCCAGTGGTGCCTGGAGACGACCCAACCCTGCTATTTACCAATGCGGGGATGAATCAGTTTAAGGACGTGTTTTTAGGCTTTGATAAGCGCCCTTACAACCGAGCTACAACCGCCCAGAAATGTATTCGTGCCGGTGGCAAACACAATGACTTGGATAACGTTGGCTATACAGCGCGTCACCACACCTTTTTTGAAATGCTGGGTAATTTCTCTTTTGGGGATTACTTCAAGAAGGATGCGATTCAGTTTGCGTGGGGATTGCTGACTGAAGTCTTTAAGCTGCCAGAAGAAAAGCTGCTCGTCACCGTCTACGCGGAAGATGACGAGGCTTATGAGATTTGGAATAAGCAAATCGGCGTTCCAGCTGAGCGCATTATTCGCATTGGCGATAACAAAGGCGCTCGTTATGCTTCAGATAACTTCTGGATGATGGGCGATACAGGTCCATGCGGCCCCTGTACTGAAATCTTCTATGACCACGGCCCACATATTGCTGGTGGTCCTCCTGGTAGTCCTGATGAAGATGGCGATCGCTATATTGAGATCTGGAATAACGTATTCATGCAGTTCAATCGCGATGAAGCGGGCAATATGCATCCATTGCCCAAGCCGAGTGTCGATACTGGTATGGGCCTTGAGCGTATTGCGGCAGTGTTGCAGCACGTGCACTCGAACTATGAGATTGACCTCTTTGTGAATTTGCTCAAAGCAGCTAAAGAGGCTGTTGATGCAGCTGGTGGTGAGAATTGCGATTCTACTAGCCCATCTCTCAAAGTCATTGCCGATCACATTCGCGCCTGTAGTTTTATTGTGGCGGATGGTGTGATTCCAGGTAACGCAGGCCGCGGCTATGTCCTTCGTCGTATTACACGCCGCGCAATTCGTCATGGCTACAAATTAGGCGCACGCAAACCTTTCTTTTACCAACTGGTTCCCGCCCTCGTAAAAGAGATGGGTCAGGCTTATCCAGAGTTGCAGGCAGCGAAAGATAAAGTAAGTGAAGTGATTAAGCAGGAGGAAGAGCGTTTCTTCCAGACAATCGCTAACGGTATGGAGATTTTGGAGAGCGCACTTACTGGTGGCGCTAAGACGGTTGATGGTGAAACCGCTTTCCGCTTACACGATACCTTTGGGTTCCCATTGGATCTCACTGCTGACGTATGCCGTGAGCGCGATGTCACAGTCGATGCCGAAGGTTTCGACTTGGCAATGCAAAAGCAGCGCGATCAAGCAAGAGCAGCAGGTAAGTTCAAAGTGGCTCAAGGCTTAGGTTATTCCGGTAAGCCAACCCAGTTCCACGGCTACGACACCTTGAAGTATGAAGGCGCCAAAGTAACCGCGCTCTATGTTGATGGTTCTGCAGTGCAGTCTATTAAGGCTGGTGATGTAGCAGTGATCGTGTTGGATAACACGCCTTTTTATGCTGAGTCTGGTGGACAAGTTGGAGACAAGGGTGAGTTGCGCAATGATGTGGTTCGCTTCGCAGTTGAAGATACTTTCAAGATTCAGGCGGATGTTTTTGGACATCAGGGCGAAGTGCAAGAGGGGGAGCTCAAGGTGGGCGATACGTTGAACGCCTTGGTAGATGCTCAGCAAAGAACAGAAATAATGCGTAACCACAGTGCCACACATATTTTGCATAAAGCCTTGCGTGAAGTATTGGGTGATCATGTGCAGCAAAAAGGTTCTTTAGTTGATGCTAGTAAAACCCGTTTTGATTTCACTCACAACGCACCCATTACCGTACAAGAAATTCGTCGGGTAGAAGATATTGTGAATGCCGAAATTTTGGCAAATACTGCGACCTCCGGAAAAGTGATGCTTCTTGACGATGCTCAGAAAACCGGTGCCACGATGCTCTTCGGTGAAAAGTATGCTGACGAAGTTCGCGTACTGGAAATCGGCAGCTCTAAGGAGTTGTGCGGTGGAACTCACGTTGGACGTACTGGTGATATCGGTAGCTTGAAGATTATTTCTGAAGGTGGTGTAGCGGCTGGTATCCGTCGTGTTGAGGCGGTAACTGGCAAAAATGCCCTGAACTTCTTGCAAGGTTTAGAAGACAAAATTAATGAAGCGGCTGCAGTTCTCAAAACCCACCCCGGTGATTTGGTGAGTCGTGTTGCTCAACTTCAAGATAGTTTGCGTCAGGCTGAAAGAGAGTTAGATAAGGTCAATTCCAAGCTCGCTGCAAGCCAAGGTGATGAGTTGGCAATGCAAGCGATTGATGTAAACGGTATCAAGGTCTTAGCGGCTCGCTTGGATGGCGCAGATGCTCAAGTCTTGCGCGAGACTATGGATGCCCTGAAAGCAAAGTTAAAGACTGCGGCGATTGTTTTGGCTTCAGTGCAGGGTGACAAGGTGAGTCTGATTGCAGGTGTGACTGCGGATTCGATTGCTAAGGTAAAAGCAGGTGACTTAGTGAACTTCGTTGCCCAGCAGGTTGGCGGTAAGGGCGGAGGTAAGCCGGAGATGGCGATGGCCGGTGGTACCGATCCAAGCAAGTTGGGGGTGGCTTTAGCTGGTGTAAAAGATTGGGTGGCATCTAAATGAGCGATGTCATCGAATTTAATCTCGAGGTCGACGCGATCGGCATGAATTGCCCGCTCCCAATCCTGCGCACCAAGAAAGCCCTAGCTACCATGCAATCAGGTGAAGTACTGAAAGTGAAGGCCACAGATGCTGGTGCTGCCCATGACTTTCCTGCGTTTGCTAAGCAGACCGGTAATGAACTGCTCTCTAGTACTGCAGAGGGTGATGTTCTAGTTTTCTTTTTAAAGAGAAGATAGATCTGATGTAGTGTCGCAAACCTTTAACCCCAAAGAAAAGGCAGAAAGTAATTTCTGCCTTTTTTGCTTTTTATTGCATGGGATTACCTTAAAGACCGGCTTTTTAGGTATTTAGCAAATTCCTCGCCAACTTCTGGGTGGCGCAAAGCAAAGTCAACTGAAGCTTTTAGGTAGCCCAACTTACTGCCACAGTCATAGCGGACCCCATCATATTCATAGGCAAATACAGGTTCTTCTTTCAGCAAGGATGCAATGGCATCAGTCAGCTGAATTTCTCCACCTGCGCCAGGCTTTACATTGCGAATGTGATCAAAAATCTTTGATGAGAGTACGTAGCGCCCTACTACTGCGAGATCGGATGGCGCATCAGCTGGCTTCGGTTTTTCAACGATGCCATTGAGTAGATGGATACCTTTTTTTATTTCATTGCCAGAGATGATTCCGTAGGAGCCACTTCTTGAGGGGTCAATTTTCTCAACGGCTAATACTGAACCCTCTTGCTCTTCATGAACCTTCAGCATTTGCGAAAGTACTGGAGGGTGTCCATCTAAAAGGTCATCCGCCAAGATGATTGCAAAAGGTTCGTCACCTACTAGCTTCTCAGCGCATAAAACAGCATGACCTAAACCCAATGGCTCCGATTGTCTGATGTAAACACAATTCACATTATCTGGTTTCACGCTGCGAACTAGATGAAGAAGATCTTGCTTATTCTTAGCTTCAAGAGCTGCTTCTAATTCGTAAGCTTTATCAAAGTGATCTTCAATTGCGCGTTTGCTACGGCCTGTAACAAAAATTAACTCAGTAATTCCAGCGGCAATCGCTTCATCAACCGCATATTGAATCAGCGGCTTATCAACGACATTGAGCATTTCTTTCGGACTTGCTTTAGTGGCTGGTAAAAATCGCGTACCGAATCCCGCAACCGGAAATACAGCCTTCGTTACTTTTTTAGAGTTGAAATGTAATGGCATGGACGATCCGTTCTTATTTGAGGCGTTCTAATTGTGCAACAAGCTTCTCATAGTTTTGCTCAAAGCCTGCAAGGCGTTGTTTTTCTTGAGCAACTACCTCTTCTGGGGCACGAGCTACAAAGCTTTCGTTACCAAGCTTGCTGCGTGCTTTCGTGATTTCATTGGCTAGGCGCTCAATTTCCTTACCTAGACGAATTCTTTCAGCAGCTACATCTACTTCAATTTTGAGTAACAACTTCAGATTACCAACCAAGGCCATTGGCGCGCCTGGGGCATCACTCTCTAGGGCGGACTCGTCATCGTAGATTTTGACTTCAGATAGTTTGGCTAAAGCAGTCAAGTACGGACTGGCCTTTTTCAAGAAATCTTGCGGGCCACTAATCCAAAGAGGCACCTTGAGTGCAGGAGAAACTTGCATCTCGCCACGTAGATTACGGCAAGCATCCACAATCGATTTAATCTGAGCTACCCAAGCTTCGCTTTGCTCATCAATCTTATCGAGTTGAGCAACCGGGTATGGCTGCAGCGCAACGGTTTGCTTATCTTGTTTGGCAAGCTCTTTACCAACCTTCGGTCCAACGGTTTGCCAAAGGGTTTCGGTAATGAATGGAATGAGTGGATGCGCCATACGCAAGATGGTTTCCAAAACGCGTAGAAGGGTACGACGAGTAGCGCGTTGCTGAGCAGGGGTACCAGTTTGTAATTGAACCTTGGCTAGCTCTAAGTACCAATCGCAATACTCATCCCAAACAAACTGGTAGATGCTAGTAGCAATATTGTCAAAGCGATAGTTTTGGAAGCCTTTCGCAACATCAGCTTCGGTTCTTTGCAACAAAGAAACAATCCAACGATCTGCTGCTGAAAATTCGAGGTAGCCTTCTGGACCGCATTGGTTGTCGCACGGTGCAAAGCCATTTTCTTCATCGTTGCCGGGGCAGTTCATCAGCACAAAGCGAGTAGCGTTCCATAGCTTGTTGCAGAAGTTACGATAGCCTTCACAACGTTTTTGGTCAAAGTTAATATTTCGACCCAGTGATGCAAGTGAAGCGAAGGTAAAGCGCAGAGCATCTGTACCAAATGCAGGAATGCCTTCTGGAAACTCCCTCTTTGTTTTTTTACTAATGCTTTCAGCTTGCTTTGGATTCATCAAACCGGTAGTGCGCTTTGCAACCAAGTTTTCAATCTTGATGCCGTCAATTAAATCGATAGGATCCAAAGTATTCCCTTTGGACTTACTCATCTTCTGGCCTTCAGCATCACGAACTAGGCCGTGCACATACACGGTATTGAAAGGCACCTTGCCAGTGAAATGGCAGGTCATCATGACCATTCTGGCTACCCAGAAGAAGATGATGTCAAAGCCCGTGACCAAGACCGATGACGGTAAGAAATGATTCAGGGCAGGCGTTTCCTCTGGCCAGCCTAATGAACTAAATGGCACCAGTGCAGAGCTAAACCAAGTGTCCAAAACATCGGGGTCACGATTGAGTTGACCGCTATAGCCGGCAGCAGTAGCTTTGACTTTCGCCTCTTCTTCAGAGCGTGCTACAAAAATTTGACCATCCTCGCCATACCAGGCGGGGATTTGATGACCCCACCAGAGTTGTCGAGAGATGCACCAGTCCTGAATATTTTCTAACCACTGAGAGTAGGTGCTAATCCAGTTTTCTGGAACGAGTTTAATGTCACCATTTTTTACTGCATCAAGCGCAGCGCCTGCAATAGAGGAGCCTGGTTGATATTGGTTATCTGGACTGGGTTTGGATACTGCGACAAACCACTGGTCAGTGAGCATCGGTTCAATAATGGTTTGGGTGCGATCACCGCGTGGCACCATTAATTTATGTGGCTGTACTTTTTCTAATAAGCCGGCTGCATCTAAGTCGGCAACGATTTGTTTGCGGGCAGCAAAGCGCTCAAGGCCTTGATAAACCGCAGGCGCATTCTCATTAATCTTGGCATCGAGGGTCAAGATATTGATGAGTGGTAATTGATGGCGTTGTCCAACGGCATAGTCGTTGAAGTCATGCGCAGGTGTTACTTTAACTACACCAGTACCAAAGGCTAAATCAACATAGTCATCGGCAATGATTGGAATTTCACGATTGCATAGCGGCAATTGCACTGACTTGCCAATGAGGTTTTTGTAGCGCTCATCTTCTGGGTTGACCATCACGGCGACGTCGCCCAATAAAGTCTCTGGGCGCGTGGTAGCAACGGTCAGGTGTCCGGAGCCATCTGCTAATGGATAGCGGATGTGCCACATGGAGCCATCTTCTTCCTCGCTCACTACTTCTAGATCTGAAACAGCCGTGCCGAGTACCGGGTCCCAGTTCACCAAACGTTTACCGCGGTAAATTAATCCTTGTTCATGCAGGCGAACGAATACCTCAACAACTGCTTTGGACATCTTGCTGTCCATCGTGAAATATTCTTTACTCCAATCAATTGAGGCGCCTAAGCGACGAATCTGACGGGTAATCGTATTGCCAGAAGTTTCTTTCCACTCCCATACTTTTTCTAAAAATTTCTCGCGACCTAAATCGTGGCGAGAGATCTTCTGTGCATCAAGCTGGCGCTCAACCACGATTTGTGTGGCGATACCAGCATGGTCTGTACCCGGAACCCACAAGGTATTTTTGCCAGACATACGGGCATGACGCACCAAGCCATCCATGATGGTTTGGTTAAAAGCGTGACCCATGTGTAGTGTGCCGGTCACATTCGGTGGCGGTAGCTGAATCGAGAAATCTCCCTTGCCCTCAACTAGGGTGGCGTCGGCAATGCCTCGGCGTTCCCATTCCGGACCCCAATAAGCTTCAATTGGGGCGGGTTCGTAGGATTTGGCCAGTTCGTCTAAAGAACTAGTTAATGGGGAGTCGGGTGAATTAGGGGTATTCGAAGCATTTGGCATAAGAGGCAAATTATAATTGGGGCGATGTACTCAGACCTACTCGCAAACCTTAATCCAGAACAACGCGAGGCAGTGACCCTCCCGCCGGTAAATGAAAATGGCCAGGGCCAGTCAGCCCTGATTTTGGCTGGCGCTGGGAGTGGAAAAACCCGCGTTCTGACGACCCGTATAGCTTGGTTGATCCAAACGGGCCAGGTTTCACCTATTGGCGTCCTAGCGGTGACCTTTACTAATAAAGCTGCCAAAGAGATGATGTTGCGTCTCAGTGCCATGTTGCCCATCAACACCCGGGGCATGTGGATCGGTACTTTTCATGGACTTTGCAACCGTTTATTGCGTGCGCATCACAAAGAAGCCGGTTTGCCGTCCACTTTTCAGATTTTGGATACCCAAGATCAGCTTTCTGCCATTAAGCGGCTTTTGAAGGGCTTAAAGGTCGATGATGAGAAATACCCCCCTAAGCAGTTGCAATACTTCATTGCGCACGCCAAAGAGCGTGGTCAGCGTGCCAAAGAGTTATCCGTAGGCGATGACTTCCAGGCCAAGATGGCTCAGCTGTACGAAGCTTACGATGAGCAGTGCCAGCGTGAAGGTGTTGTCGACTTTGCTGAACTCTTGTTACGCAGTTATGAATTGCTCAAACATAACGAGGCTATTCGTACGCACTATCAAGAACGCTTCCGTCATATTTTGATTGATGAGTTTCAAGACACCAATGCCTTGCAATACGCTTGGCTCAAATTACTCTCTGGTCACGACGCTAGTCGTGTCAATGTCAGCGGCATGGGAAGTAGTGCAGTTTTTGCGGTAGGTGATGATGATCAAAGTATTTACGCTTTCCGCGGTGCAGATGTAGAGAACATGCGTCTGTATGAAAAGCAATATCACCCGTTGATGGTCAAGCTTGAGCAAAATTACCGCTCACATGGCCACATCTTAGATACAGCTAATTACCTTATTTCCAACAATACGGATCGTCTAGGCAAGAACTTGCGTACCGATGCAGGTCATGGTGAGCCAGTGCGTATCTATGATGCCCCGAGTGATCACGCTGAAGCTGCATGGCTTGTAGATGAAATTAAAGCCCTAGTTAATAGTGGCATCAAGCGTACTGAAATTGCTTTGCTCTACAGAAGTAATGCTCAGTCACGCATTATTGAGCACGCCTTATTTTCTGCGGCGATTCCCTATCGTGTGTATGGTGGACTGCGCTTCTTCGAGCGCGCAGAGATTAAACATGCCTTAGCGTATTTACGTCTGCTAGAAAATCCCAATGACGACACTTCTTTCTCCCGCGTAGTGAATTTTCCGACACGCGGTATTGGGGCGAGATCGATTGAGGCTGTGCAAGATGCGGCTCGTGCACAAAACAGTTCTTTGTATTTGGCTGCATCGACATTGGACGGCAAAGCTGGTGCATCCTTAGGTGGCTTTGTACGCCTGGTAGATCATATGCGTGAAGCTACTCGTCACAACACCTTGCCTGAGACAGTGGAATTCGTGATTCAAAATAGTGGCTTGATTCAGCACTATCTCTCAGAGCGCGAAGGCCAGGACCGTGTAGAAAACTTACAAGAATTAATTAATGCTGCAACTGCATTTATTGCGGAAGAAGGTTATGGTCAGGATGCCACTGCTGCTACGCTACCGGGTGAGAATGCGCCTGGCGTAGTAGAGGTCTCACCATTAGCAGCATTCCTCTCGCACGCTTCACTTGAGGCTGGTGATAACCAAGCTCAGGCAGGCCAAGATGCTGTGCAGCTGATGACGGTGCACTCTGCTAAAGGGTTGGAGTTCACTTCGGTATTTATTACTGGCTTAGAAGAGGGACTATTCCCACATGAGAACAGTATTAATGAGCAGCATGGTTTGGAAGAAGAGCGACGCTTAATGTATGTTGCGATTACTCGCGCAAAGGAGCGTCTTTACTTGTCCCATACACAGTCACGCATGCTGCACGGCCAAGTTCGTTACAACATGCCATCTCGCTTCTTGGAAGAGTTGCCATCTGATTCGTTGAAATGGCTCACTCCAAAAGTGAAGGATGCCCGTTGGGGTGGTACTAGTAATGGAAATGGCGGACGCTCAGGGTCGACTTGGCAAGATGGCTACACACGTCAGCGCGAGTTTGGATCGAATGATTTCTTTGACAGTGGTAACGAGCGTGAGCGACCTGCAAGGCAAATTGGACGAGTAGGCTCTGCCTCAACCGCTGTAACTAGAATGGCCTCACCACCACGAGGAAATTACCCATTTACGATTGGGCAAAATGTGTTCCATACTAAGTTTGGCGAAGGGCGCGTTACCGGCCTAGAGGGTAATGATGCCGATGCGCGCGCACAGGTGAATTTCAAGCGCCATGGTGTGAAATGGCTGCAGCTCAGTATTGCTAAGCTTGCTGCCATAGATTAAGCAATTAATGTAGCCGATTCTTTTTCAGCAAAGCACGCTTTCCAGGTGGCGAAGAAAGAGCAGTGCATCACAGTCAGCCCTGCCATGGAAATAGGAGCGATGATGAATGATGCGGCTTGACCGAAGTCGAGAGCATCAAAGATGGATCCAATTGTTAATGGAATGGCGATTAAGATCGCACCCCAAATCGCGAGATAGATAAAGAATGCGCCTCGATTAGTCCAGCAAGCAACAGCACTGGAAAAGAGCGCTTGCGCTATGGGCATATCGGCCCAAGCAACGAGTACGGGAGAAAACCACATTAACATCGCAACGGGCACATAAAGAAGACCGCCAAAAAAGAGAATCAGATAAATCTGATTGATGGCTTCTGAAGTAATGGGCTTGTCGTTAGTCATCAGTGGAATGAGCAACTCAAAATCTACCAACATGCTTAAGATAAAGCTGAGGGCTAGGATGAGCGCGGCATAGACCAAACCCAATTGGAGAATACGTTTACGAATCAAGGGGGTGGATTGCAGGGCAATCACGTATACCGAGGGTCGAATACGCTCGTTTTGAATTGCTAGGCGACAGGCGCTCATAAAGCCCACAGACAAAGTAGGCGTGAGTAATAAGATGGCAAAAATACCAATCACGGGTACGAGCACCGCAAGTTGCGCTACAAATACGTACATGAATACCAGCATCAAAAAACCCAAAGGATTTTTTTTAAAAAGCCAAATGCCTTGACGTATCCAGGTGTAACCCTCTTTTGGGGTGACGGAATTGAGTTTCATATTGCCTTGCGACTTAAGAGAATATTTTCGAAATGACGAGGATCATGTGGGGTGAGCATTTGCGCATCACGTGGCAAATAAAAATCCCACAGGCGGGAGATCCAGAATCGTAGCGCTGCAGCGCGAATCATCAGTGGCCAACTTGCTTGTTCTTCAGTAGTGAGTGGTCGAACAGATTGATAGGCATCCATCAGCGCCTTGAAGCGAGCAGGATCTAAATCTTGTTTGTTGTCTGCAAGACACCAGTCATTTGTAGTAACTGCTAAATCAAATAACCACTTATCTGTTCCAGCGAAATAAAAGTCGAAGAAACCACCCAGCTGATCGTGAGAGCTATCGCTTGTGCCTTGAGGATCAAATAGCACGTTATCTCTAAAGAGATCGCAATGACTTGCCCCTTGTGGCAGTGATTTATAGGCCTCAGAGCTAAAGAATTGCTCTTGGGTTGAGAGCTCGCTAGTCAGCAATTCTTTTTGCGTAGCATTTAAGTGTGGCAACACTTGCGGAACTGTTTTTTGCCACCAAGTAAGGCTGCGAAGATTCTCTTGATTATGTTTAAAGTCGCTGCTGGCCAAATGCATTTTGGCTAAATATTCGCCAACCAAGGCGCAATGCTTGGCTTCGGGTGCAAGCCTAGAAATACCGGGAAGCTTGCTCACAATTGCTGCGGGCTTACCTTTGAGGGTAAATAAAATTTGCCCCTGCTGATTTTCAAGCGGCTTAGGAACTGGAATACCTTTATTGGCCAAATGGCGCATCAGCTCAAGGTAGTACGGGAGTTGCTCTGCAGACAGTCTTTCGAAAATAGTCAGAACGTATTCTTGTTTCTTGCCATCTTTCTCAGTGTCGAGAAAGAAATTGGAATTTTCAATGCCACCATGAATTCCACGAATATCAATGGCCCGCCCAATATCAAAGTCGCTTGAGATCCAAGCAGAGATATCACTTAGTTCAATGGGGGTGAAAACGGCCATGAATAAAGATTAAAAAGGAACTCGGATACTCGGTACGCTGATCAGGTCAGTTTCTTTGGGTACTCCGGGCATGACTGTTGTAGGGGGCGCCATTTCGTAACTGGTATAGCGTGTCTTCACATCCACCTGAGTGGGCGCATTGGTATCTTTGTATTCGGTAATTTCAGTACCCGTAGCTTCTTTGTGTTGAAAGCTCGGTTTACGACCTTCAGGTGCGCTGGTTGCTTGAGAAGCGCTCACTGCGGGTGCTAAGGGCTGATTATTAATGCGCTGCAACTCGGAGGGGCTCAGCGCTTGAGAATTGTTTTGGGCATGTGCACAATTCAGGCCAAAAGAGGCAAAAGCCACTAAAAAGCTTGTCAGAACAAGGGTTTGGCTCAAAGAAGAGTGGAGTAAGTTAGTTAGAGCGTGCATCATTTTTCACCTTTTTAGGCCTCTTTTCAGGAGGATTTGAAACTGATCTGTAGGCAGTTAGCAACTAGATTGTACGATTGCGGTATGACTAAACATAGACTCTTGTTGGTAGACGGCTCTAGCTACCTTTATCGCGCCTTTCATGCCATGCCAGACCTCAGAAATGGGGTAGGCGACCCAACGGGGGCTATTTATGGGATGGTGAATATGATGCGCCGAGCTCGCTCAGAACTCAAGGCTGACCACATTGCTTGCGTTTTCGACGCTAAAGGCAAGACTTTCCGGGATGAAATGTATCCAGAGTACAAGGCGCACCGCTCCCCCATGCCTGAAGATTTGGTGAAGCAGATTGAGCCGATCCATGCCATGGTGAAGGCTTTGGGCTGGCCGGTATTGATGGTTTCTGGGGTTGAGGCTGATGATGTAATTGCTACCTTGGCTAGCCAAGCAACCCAAGCTGGCTGGGAAACGATTATTTCTACTGGCGACAAAGATTTGGCCCAGTTAGTGAACGCTTCTGTCACCCTAATTAATACGATGACCAATGAGCAGTTGGATATCAATGGCGTTATTGAAAAATTCGGCGTACCTCCAGAGCGCATCGTAGATTACCTTTCCATCATTGGCGATGCGGTTGATAACGTGCCGGGCGTTCCTAAGGCCGGTCCTAAAACGGCAAACAAATGGTTGGCTGAGTTTGGTGACTTGGATAACTTGATGGCAAATGCTGATCAAGTGAAGGGAGTTGTAGGCGAGAACTTACGAAATAGTTTGGAGTGGCTGCCACAGGCACGTCAGCTCATTACCGTTAAAACCGATTGCGATTTATCGCCACATCTCCCAGGCTTAGATGACCTGCATGCGAAACCAGAAGATGCACCGCTCTTGCGCGAGTTGTTTGAGCGCTACGCATTTAAGACTTGGTTGCGTGACGTCGAGAAGCAATTAGGTGGGACGGCTCCTGAAGCCAATAGCGAATTTGATTTGGCCGGTAGTCTCATTAAAAATAACTCAGAGAAAAATATAAAGGCTGCTACCAACAGATTTGGTCCCACTGCTACAGAAGCGACAACTGCCTTATCGCAAGAAACAACGGATCTGCAAGGTGCGATTGCAAAACACTATGAGTGTGTAGTTGATGAAGTAGCGCTAGATCGTTGGATTAAAAAAGTTGAAGGCGCTGATCTTACTGCGGTTGATACTGAGACCACTAGCTTGGATGCGCTGGCTGCAGAGCTTGTCGGTATCTCGCTGTGCATCACTCCTGGAGAGGCTTGTTACATACCGGTAGCGCATCGCAATGGAGAAGCTCAGCTCAGCCGGGAACTAGTTTTGGCGCGCATGAAGCCCTGGTTAGAGAGCACTACTAACTTAAAGGTGGGGCAAAACCTCAAGTACGACAGCCACATCTTTGCCAACTATGGCATTGCTCTGCAAGGAATTACTTTTGACACCATGCTGGAATCTTATGTGCTCGAATCCCATATGCCGCACAACATGGATAACCTGGCTGAGCGACATCTTGGTATGAAGACCATTAAGTATGAAGAGGTTTGCGGTAAAGGGGTCCATCAGATTGGCTTTGATCAAGTGGATCTGAAGATCGCCACCGACTACGCGGCAGAAGATGCTGACATTACCTTACGGTTGCATCACGTGTTATGGCCACAAATTCAGGGTAGTCCTGGTCTTCGATACATTTATGAAAATATCGAGATGCCAGCAATGCGGGTCTTGGGCATTATGGAACGTAATGGAATTCGGATTGACTCTGCCTTGCTTTCTCAGCAAGGTCAAGAAGTTGGCAAACGTCTGCTGGCTTTAGAGGGGGAGATTCATCAGTTGGCTGGACAACCATTTAATATTCAGTCTCCTAAGCAGATCGCAGAGATTTTATTTGGGCAGTTAGAGCTCCCCGTAATTAAGAAGACGCCATCCGGTGCGCCATCGACTGATGAGGAAGTGTTGCAGAAGTTGGCAGAAGACTATCCCTTACCTGCGCGTATCTTGGATTACCGCAGTCTCGCTAAATTGATGTCGACCTACATCGAGAAGCTCCCGCGTATGGCAGACCCTAAAACAGGACGAGTACATACGAGTTTTTCTCAAGCGACTGCGGTGACGGGGCGTTTGGCTTCAAGTGATCCGAACTTGCAAAATATTCCTGTGCGCACGGAAGAGGGTCGTCGAATTCGGGAGGCGTTCATTCCGGCCCAGGGCTGTAAGTTGCTTTCCGCTGACTATTCGCAAATTGAATTACGCATCATGGCGCACATTGCCGAGGATGAAAACTTATTAGCTGCATTCGCTGCTGGTAAAGACGTGCACCAGGCTACCGCTGCTGAGATCTTTGGGGTGCCGTTAGAAAGTGTTGCATCTGAGCAGCGTCGTTATGCCAAGGTAATTAACTTTGGCTTAATCTATGGCATGAGTGCCTTTGGCCTAGCCGGTAATCTCGGTATTGAGCGCTCAGCGGCCCAAAACTACATTGCCAAGTACTTTGATCGTTATCCGGGTGTCGCTCAGTATATGGAGCGCACTCGCTTGGAGGCTAGAGAGAATGGTTATGTTGAAACGGTCTTTGGCAGGCGCTTATGGCTCCCAGAAATTAAGGGGAGCGGTCCTCGCCGCCAAGGAGCAGAGCGGGCCGCAATTAATGCGCCAATGCAGGGAACGGCAGCTGATCTAATCAAATTGGCCATGATTGCAGTCGAAAACTGGTTGGAAAAAGAGCAGCTCAAGACTCGCATGCTGCTCCAGGTCCACGATGAGCTGGTATTTGACGTACCACTGGATGAGCTGGAGCTGTTGCAAGCCAAGCTACCTGATTTAATGTGTAAGGTAGCTGAGCTGAAGGTTCCGCTGGTAGTGGGTATTGGGATTGGCGATAATTGGGAAGAAGCGCACTAAATCAGGAGACTAAGAGATGACAACTAAAAAAGATCAGGGTTCAATAATGGCGTCCAGCGATAGAAGAGGTTTTATGAAGGCCTCCGCTATTACAGCAACAACTATGGGAATTGGTTTTGTAGCCGCTTCTGAGCCAGTCATGGCCGCAGCGATCGAAACGGATTTCAATGGCATTAAAGCGGGTGAGCAAATGATTCCAGTGGGTAGTTTTCAGATGCCCGCTTATGTTTCACGTCCAGAAAAAGCCCAAGGTAATTTGCCGATTGTGATTGTTGCCAGCGAAATCTTTGGTGTGCACGAATACATTGCAGACGTTACGAGACGTTTTGCTAAATTAGGTTACCTGGCGATTGCTCCAGAATTCTTTACGCGCGCTGGCGATCCAAACACTTACGGCACTATTGCCGAGATTCAAAAAAATATCGTTGCCCCAACTGGGGACACCCAAGTTCTCAACGACTTACAAGCAGCCTTAGTATGGGCCGGCAAGAACGGTGGCAACTTGAAAAAAGTTGGCGTTACTGGATTTTGCTGGGGTGGTCGCATTACTTGGCTATCGGCCACACTGCCCCAGGTTCAGGCTGGTGTAGCTTGGTATGGTCGTGTCATTGGTGAGAAAACGGAAGGCAACCCGCGCCACCCAGTGGATATTGCTGCTGATCTCAAGGCGCCAGTGCTTGGCTTGTACGGCGGCGCTGATACTGGCATCTCCCTAGAGAGTGTTGAGCAAATGCGTGAAGCGCTTGCAAAAGCGGCCCCCAAAAATCCAGCGGCCAAAGCCTCTCGTTTTGAAATCTATCCTGATGCACCGCATGCCTTCCATGCGGACTACCGCGCTACCTATCGCGAAGGTCCTGCAAAAGATGGTTGGGAAAAATGTATTGCCTGGTTTAAACAAAACGGGGTTGCCTAATTTCCATGACAGTACTGCAAAGCATCTTGTTGGTAACAGCGCTAGCCGGAACCACTAGCGTTCTCGTTGCCGCAAGCTTTTCTTTATCTTTGCTATCAAAGATGGTTCATAGCATGGTGAGTGTGTCAGTTGGTATTTTGCTGGCCACCGCCTTCCTACATTCATTACCCGAAGCATTCACGATGCCGGGCGTGAACCCTCAGCTGCTGTTTGCTACCTTACTTGCAGGGCTTTTAGGCTTTTTCTTGCTCGAGAAAATTTCTTTATTGCGTCATAGCCATCACCACGAAGGGGATGGCCATGATCATCACCATGGTCATGATGCAGAAGTCGCGGGTCGCAGTGGTTGGATGATTCTGGTCGGCGATGGCATACACAATTTTGTTGATGGTGTGTTGATTGCTGCTGCCTTTATGGCTGATTACCAGGTGGGTATCTTTACAGCGATTGCCATCATTGCTCACGAGATTCCGCAAGAGATTGGTGATTTCATCGTATTACTGAATGCTGGATTTACCCGCACCCGTGCTTTGATGTACAACTTGATTTGCGGCTTAGCTGCGGTACTAGGTGGCGTATTGGCTTACTTCTTTTTGGAGAGGGCTCATGCGGCAATGCCTTATTTATTGGTCATTGCCTCAAGTAGTTTTATTTATATTGCGGTGAGCGACCTGATTCCACAAATGCACCGACGCCCACATTGGGCTGAGTCTTTACGTCAAACGATTTTGATTGCTTGTGGCGTTGGCTTAGTAATTCTGCTGTCGCTCTTGCATTAAAGGGCTACTGGTCGGCTTGGGTCGGCACACCATTCGCTCCAGCTACCTGCGTATATCCGTGAGCCCTTGAGGCCAGCGACTTCCATAGCTAGTAGGTTATGACAGGCCGTGACTCCAGAGCCGCACTGATGAATCACTTCAGAAGCTTTGGTTGAGCCCAAGAGATCTACAAAGTTTTTGAAGAGTTGTTCTGGGGCCTTAAAACTCTTTCTGGAAAGATTTTCTCTGAAGCAGTAATTAATTGCGTTGGGGATATGTCCGCCAATAGGATCTAAGGTTTCATTTTGACCATGGAAGCGATCATTTGTACGAGCATCAAGAATGACATTCATTTTGGTCTGGAGATTGTGAGCAACCTCTTCTACTGTCACTAAGCCAATAAAAGGCATTGTGGGCACTGGCGTTGTTGTTGGATTTGCTTCGCGTGGCATCGTCCCGATGGGGCCATTCCAAGCATCTAGGCCGCCATCTAAGACTTGTACATTGGCATGGCCAGTGGCTTTGAGCATCCACCAGAGGCGACTGGCATATATCGAGCCCTGATTGTCGTAGGCAATCACTAAAGTGTTGGAGTCAATACCTAAACGAGATTTGGTTTGCGCCCAGGCTTCTGGGGTAGGAAGTGGGTGACGACCATTCTTGCCGGTCTTTTCACCAGATAACTCCTGATCCAGATCGACATACAGTGCGCCAGGAATATGGCCTTCTAAATAAGATTTGCGACCGGCTAGTGGATCGACTAGATCAAAGCGGCAATCACAAAGCAATACATTCTCACCACTGTTAATAATTTCTTCTAATTGATTTGCAGTAATGAGAGGCGTCATGATGGCTTCCTAAAGATAGCGTGATGGGTGTTACTGAATTATGCGCCTTGATAGTTCATGGCACGACGGTACCATTCATGAAAATGTTGCATACCGTCTTCCATGGGGCTTTGGTATGGGCCCACTTCATTTTGACCGCGGGCTAGTAGGGCAGCACGACCAGCATCCATGCGCTCCGCAATTTCGTCATCCTCAATGCAGGTTTCCATGTAGGCCGCACGTTCTGCTTCTACGAATTCGCGCTCAAAAAGAGCGATTTCTTCAGGGTAATAAAACTCCACCACATTACGTGTTTTATTGGGACCCATCGGATGTAAGGTGGAAACACATAAAACGCCTGGATACCACTCGACCATCACATTGGGGTAGTAGGTAAGCCAGATGGCGCCATGGCGTGGAGTCTTACCCTCATGGTGGCGCAATACTACCTCATGCCACTTTTGATAGACGGGGGACCCAGGCTTCTCTAAGTTCTTGTGAATGCCAACCGTCTGCACACTATGCCAGTCACCGAATTCCCAGCGCAAGTCTTCGCAAGAAACAAACTTACCTAAACCTGGGTGAAAGGGCACTACGTGATAGTCCTCAAGATAGACCTCAATAAAAGTCTTCCAGTTGTAATTGCACTCATGGACCTCAACATGATCTAGGACGTAGCCTTCAAAGTTGAGATCGTCAGCAACACCGAGTTTGGCCAGATCGGTGCGCACATCACGCGGACCTTCAAATAGGAGTCCCTGCCAATTCTGCAAAGGTGATTTACCGAGATTAAGGCAAGGCTTATCTTCAAAATGGGGTGCTCCCATCAGTTGACCGTTTAAATCGTAGGTCCAGCGATGCAAGGGGCAAACAATGTTGTCTGCCTTACCTTTGCCATTGAGCATGAGTGCTTGACGATGACGGCAGACATTGGAGAGGAGTTCAACGCCTGCTTGGTTTCGAACCAATAAACGGCCTTCATTCTCGGATGTCAAAGTTTGGAAGGAGCCAATCTCGGGAACCATGAGTTCGTGACCAACATAGCCTGGGCCCTGCTTAAAAAGCAGTTCCATTTCACGCTGATAGAGATCAACGTCAAAATAGGCCGAAACCGGCAGTTGTAAATTGGACGGCGCAAGCTGCTGCGCGGTAGCCAGATTAGTCATTCTCCCCACCCCCGAAAACGTCAGCCGAAGCTAAGCGGAATAACCAATCCAACCATCGACGAATCGATATTGGAAAGGAAGGAAGCGATTATACCCATCTGACCCCCATCTCGCTTTAATATATGGGACTACATCTCTAAGAAATTTGAAGGAAATAAGCCAATGCCAGCGAAGAAATCTGAAGATCAGAAGCCCGGTCTTGAGCTGCAAATCGACCCTAATTTGCGTTATGAGCAGGCTGTCAAGGAACTGGAAAAGCTGATTTCTGATATGGAATCAGGCAAATTCTCTTTGGAAGAGACACTTTTGGCTTATCAACGTGGTGCAGCACTCTTAAAACATTGCCAGGCCATGCTTGCTCAAGTTGAGCAGCAAGTTCGGGTATTCGAGGCGTAAGCTGCTCTCAGACTTGATCTTTATGAACAACGCACTTTCATTTGAAGATTGGGTTCGTGCTCACGGGCAGCGAACTGAATTGTCTCTCGATAGATTGCTCGATGCTGCGGATGCTAATCCCGCACGTTTGCATGAAGCCATGCGGTATGCCGCTCAAGGTGGCGGCAAGCGCATTCGTCCTTTATTGGTTTATGCCGCTGGTGAACTGGGCGATGATTTCAGTGAAGAGAAAAACCAGGCTTTAGATTCTGCTGCCTTTGCAATTGAATGTATTCATGCGTATTCCTTGGTACATGATGATTTACCTTGCATGGATGACGATGATTTGCGCCGTGGACGACCTACTGTGCACAAAGCTTATGACGAGGCGACTGCTTTATTGGTAGGCGATGCATTACAGACTCGCGCGTTTGAGGTATTGGCAAATACACAGTGCGCTGCTGATATGCGTTTGGCGATGATCAGTGTATTGGCTAGTGCATCAGGTTCGCGCGGCATGGCTGGTGGTCAGGCGATTGATCTGGAGAGCGTAGGAAAAAAATTAGACCTTACTGGCTTAAAGCAAATGCATGCGATGAAAACAGGTGCTCTACTTTATTGTTCGGTGCAGATGGGCGGCATTGCTGCCAAGCTGAATCCCACTCAAATGCAGCATCTCAAAAACTACTCTGAAGCTTTGGGCTTGGCCTTTCAAATTGTGGATGATGTTTTGGATGCCACTGCAGATAGTCAAACTTTGGGTAAAACCGCAGGAAAAGACGCGGCCAATGACAAGCCAACCTATGTGACCTTGATGGGTTTAGACTATGCCAAGAAAGCAGCAGCAGATTTACAAGAAACGGCGATTGCTAGCTTAGAGAGTTTTGGCGCTAAAGCCGGGGCTCTGAAAGATTTGGCTCTACTAGTGGTTAATAGAGGTAAATAAGATTACTAAAGATTTGATGACCTTAAATTCCATTCACTCACCTGCAGACCTAAAAAAACTATCTCGCGAGCAGCTGCCTGCGCTTGCAGATGAGTTGCGTCAGTTTGTATTGGATTCAGTATCTAAGACGGGCGGACATCTTTCTTCTAACTTAGGTACGGTCGAGTTATCCATTGCCTTGCACTATGTATTTGATACACCGCAGGATCGGATTGTGTGGGATGTGGGTCACCAAAGTTATCCGCACAAAATTTTGACTGGTCGTCGTGAGCGAATGATGAGCTTGCGCCAGTTGGATGGTTTATCAGGCTTTCCGCGTCGCGCTGAAAGTGAGTACGATGCCTTTGGTACCGGCCACTCTTCAACGAGTATTTCTGCGGCGATGGGCATGGCTCGCGCTTTCCAAACCAAAGGTGAGAGGCAAGTCGCCGTTGCGGTGATTGGCGATAGCGCTATGACCGGTGGCATGGCATTTGAAGCCATGAACAATGCAGGCGTGTATGAGGACCTACCATTAGTAGTCATTCTGAATGACAACGATATGTCGATCTCGCCAGCAGTGGGCGCACTCAATCGACACCTTGCTAGATTATTGAGTGGCAATATTTACTCTGCAACGAAGAAGGGCATCGATAGCGTTTTATCCATTGCACCGCCTTTGCGTGAGTTTGCTAAACGCTTAGAAGATCATGCTAAGGGCATGGTTTCCCCGTCTACTATTTTTGAAGAGTTTGGTTTTAACTACTTTGGTCCAATCGATGGCCATGATTTAGACGCCCTCATTCCGATGTTGCAAAATGTTCGCCGCTTGGCGCTTGAGGGGCGCGGCCCCCAGTTCTTGCATGTAGTCACCCGCAAAGGTCAGGGCTATGAGTTGGCTGAAGCAGACCCAGTGTTGTATCACGGCCCAAGTAAGTTCAATCCAGAGGAAGGTGTTAAGAAGTCCGCTACCCCTTCTCCAAAAACCTTCACTCAAGTATTTGGTGAATGGCTGTGCGATATGGCGCATGCTGATCCATTACTTGTTGGTATTACACCAGCAATGCGTGAAGGTTCTGGTCTCGTGGAGTTTGAAAAGAATTTTCCTAAGCGTTATTACGATGTCGGTATTGCTGAGCAGCATGCAGTGACTTTTGCTGCTGGTATGGCATGTGAAGGCATGAAGCCAGTGGTAGCGATTTATTCCACCTTCTTGCAACGCGCCTACGATCAACTCATTCATGATGTCGCGATTCAGGATCTGCCGGTCTTGTTTGCTTTGGATCGTGCTGGCTTAGTAGGTGCAGATGGTGCAACCCATGCTGGCGCGTATGACATTCCATTCTTACGTTGCATTCCGAATATGTTGGTCTTGACACCGGCTGATGAAGCGGAGTGTCGTGATTTATTGACGACCGCATTTCATCAACCCCACCCTAGTGCAGTACGCTATCCGCGTGGCGCTGGTATTGGCACTATTCCTTCAGCAGAATTACGTACTGTGCCATTGGGTAAAGGTGAAGTGCGTCGTAAGTCGAGCGCGCCTGCTGGTCAGCGCTTAGCGATCTTGGCTTTCGGAACTTTGCTTTATCCAGCACTTGAAGTGGCTGAACAAATAGATGCCTCGGTTGCCAATATGCGTTTTGTTAAACCATTGGATCTTGAGCTTCTCAAATCCTTAGCGCAAGACCATGATTATTTTGTGACGATTGAAGATGGTGCGATTCAGGGCGGTGCAGGCAGTGCGTGCTTAGAGGCGCTTTCTGCCATGGGGATTAACAAACCCCTTTTGCAATTAGGCCTTCCTGATGTATTCGTGGAGCATGGCGATTACAAACTCTTGATGGGTCAGTGTGGTTTGGACGTCGCAGGGATTACAAAGGCTATTTCCCTACGTTTTCCAGCTAAAACAGCTATAAATCCTGTGGCTGTAGGCAAATAAGTCATTTTTGCCTGAAAATAGAATCATGAACGACATCAACGCCGCCTTTCTCAAACCGCAATCCATGCCAGACATACAGTCCTCGCATGATGAGCGCGCTTTACCAATTGAGCAGGTGGGGATTCGGGGATTACGTCATCCATTGAGCATTCGTACTCAAACGGGTGTGATGCCAGCGGTTGGTAATTTTGAAATGGATGTGGCTTTGCCTGCGCACGTGAAGGGCACACACATGTCCCGCTTCATTGCACTCTTGCAACAACACAATGAACCTATTGATAGTGCATCGGTAGTTGCCATGGTGCGTGAGATGTTGCCACTGCTCAATGCCAATGAAGGTCGTATTCAATTTACGTATACACACTTTGTCAAAAAAGCCGCACCTGTATCCGGTGTTGAAAGCTTGATGGATTACGAAGTGACTTGGACCGCAAAGGCAAAGCAAAATTCGTCCGGTGCAATGGATGTTGAGCTAAACCTGCGCGCACTAGTTCCGGTGATGAGTCTGTGTCCTTGCTCTAAAGAGATTTCGGAGTATGGCGCGCACAACCAACGCTCACACGTGACCATGTCAGTGGAATTGGATTCACAGACCAAGATGACGGTAGAGGATTTAGTCACAGCCGCTGAAAGCCAGGCCTCCAGCGAGTTGTGGGGCTTACTCAAGCGCCCTGATGAGAAGTGGGTTACCGAGCGTGCTTATGACAATCCGAAGTTTGTGGAAGACTTAGTGCGTGATGTAGCAGGCCAACTCAAAGGCGATCAGCGTATTTTGTCTTTAGTGGTTGAGGCTGAGAACTTTGAGTCGATTCACAATCACAGCGCTTACGCCAAAATTAGTCTGACTAAGTAATAAACCCAGCAATAATCTAAGTAAGATTATTGCTCGCCAAATCCCAGCGGGGTTTGATATCAAAAGCGCCTGAAGTAGTTGAGCCATTATTTTCTACCAACATGCGCAGCGCCCCAGCAAATGCAATCATCACGCCGTTATCGGTACAGAGGTCGACTGGTGGGTAGTGCACTTCAAACCGATTTTTCTTGGCGCTCGCATTCAGAGCTGCACGCAATTGCAAATTGGCGCCCACGCCACCAGCCAGCACTACATGCTTACAGCCAGTTTGCTTGAGTGCTTTCTCTGATTTGCTGACGAGTACTGCGACCAAGGAGTCGACAAAACTGCGTGCGAGATCCGCATGAAAAGTGGCTATCTCATCCGAATCAGTAATACCCAGCGCATCAAATTTTTTCACCTGGTTCAGAACCGCTGTTTTGAGACCGGAGAAAGAAAAGTCCAAATCGCCTGAGTGCAGCATTGGCTTGGGCAAATCAAATCTTCCGGATTGCCCTTTTTCTGCCAATTTGGAGATAGCAGCTCCGCCCGGGTAGTCCAAGCCCAGTAATTTGGCTGTCTTATCAAAGGCTTCGCCAGCAGCGTCGTCCAAGGTTTCGCCTAGAAGTTGGTACTTACCAACTCCACTCACCAGCATCAGTTGGGTATGCCCGCCCGAGACTAAGAGGGCAATAAAAGGGAACTCCGGTACAGAAACCCCTAAAAGCGGTGAAAGCAGGTGCCCTTCGAGGTGATGCACCCCAATTGAGGGTAAATTGAGGCCTTGGGCTAAGGATTTGGCAAAAGCACTGCCCACGAGCAGGGCGCCAGCCAATCCAGGCCCCTGGGTGTAGGCGACCGCATCAATATCCTTTAATTTGAGTCCAGCCTCATGCAAAGTATCGTCCAAAAGGGGTAAAACCCGCCTGATATGGTCTCTAGAGGCCAATTCCGGGACAACACCCCCGTAGTCTCGGTGCATGGCAATTTGGGAGTGCAGTGCCTGTCCCAAGATGCCCTGATGGGCTGGGGCGTGGTTTTCCCAAGGGGCAGTGTCGTATATGGCTACCCCGGTCTCGTCACAAGAAGTTTCTATGCCTAAAACAATCATTTTTTTACTTGGTCGTGCTAGAATCGCATTTCAGTTAATTTATCGATATTTTTTCGAGCATATACGAGTTAAACAAGTATGACTACAGTCCGCCTCCGTGAGAACGAACCTTTTGAAGTGGCATTGCGCCGTTTCAAGCGCACCATTGAAAAGAATGGCCTTTTGACAGACTTGCGTGCCCGCGAGTTCTACGAGAAGCCAACGGCTGAACGTAAGCGTAAGAAGGCTGCTGCTGCTAAACGCCATTACAAGCGTATTCGCAGCCAGATGTTGCCTAAAAAGCTTTACTAATCGAATTTAAAAGCTCTCCTCACCGAGAGGCTTTGAAACCCGCTGACGGTGAAACGCAGCGGGTTTTTGCTTTTGAATCGCCAGCAATTTATGAGATATTAAATACCGGGGAAAATGTCATGAGTCTGAAAGATCAAATTACTGAAGATATGAAAAACGCGATGCGTGCAAAAGCAGTGGCACGCCTTGGAACTATTCGTCTTTTATTAGCAGCCATCAAGCAGCGTGAAGTGGATGATCGTATTGTGATGGATGATGCCAGTGTCATCGCCACCATTGAGAAGATGATTAAGCAGCGCAAAGACTCGATCTCTCAATTTGAAAAAGCCAATCGTGATGACTTAGTGGCAATCGAAGCTGCTGAAATGGTCATTCTCCAAGATTACTTGCCTGCACAGTTGTCTGATGCTGAGGTAGAGTCAGCTGTAGCAGCAGCAGTGGCATCGACTGGTGCTGCTGGGCCACAGGATATGGGTAAAGTGATTGGTGTTCTGAAAGGTCAATTGGCTGGTAAAGCCGATATGGGCAAAGTGTCAGGTTTAGTAAAAGCGGCGCTGGCTAAGTAAGTTCACAAGCTCAGCCTCATCCCATACTGATGGCTCTCATACCCCAATCCTTCATTGCCGATTTACTCAATCGGGTTGACATCGTGGATGTGGTTGGGCAGCACGTGAAGTTAAAAAAAGCGGGCGCGAACTTTCAAGGTTTGTGCCCCTTTCATTCTGAGAAATCTCCTTCATTTTCAGTATCACCTACCAAGCAGTTCTATCACTGCTTTGGTTGTGGGGCACACGGCTCTGCTATTAGTTTTCTCATGGAATATTCTGGTCTTGGCTATGTAGATGCCATCGAAGACTTAGCGCGTTCCGCAGGATTAGATGTACCGCGTGAAGAGCGCACTGCGAATGATGTAGCTCGCCAACAGCAGACCATGGCATTAAGTGAAGTGATGAGTGCAGCTGCCGATTGGTATCGCCAACAACTGAAAGTAGCGCCGCGTGCAGTGGAATATCTGAAGGGTCGCGGCCTTACCGGTGAGATCGCTAAGCGTTATGCCTTGGGTTATGCACCCGATGGTTGGCAAGGCCTTGAAGCAGTCTTTGGTACTTACGCCAATGATGAAGTAGCGAAGACTTTGCTGGAGGGTGGCTTACTCATTCAGAGTGAGCAGAGCGAAAATAACCAAACTGCAAGACGCTATGACCGCTTTCGTGATCGCATCATGTTTCCGATTCGCAATCCTAAGGGTCAGACCATTGGCTTTGGTGGGCGCATCTTGGATCAAGGTGAACCCAAGTATTTAAATTCACCAGAGACGCCACTGTTCTCTAAAGGCAATACGCTGTACGGATTATTCGAAGCAAGACAAGCCATTCGCTCTCAAGAATATGTTCTTGTATGCGAGGGTTATATGGATGTTGTGGCACTCGCACAATTGGGCTTTCCTAATGCTGTAGCCACATTAGGTACAGCCTGTACCGCAAATCACGTGCGCATGTTGTTGCGCCAAACCGATCGCATTGTCTTTTCCTTTGATGGTGATGCTGCTGGACAGCGCGCGGCACAACGTGCGCTGGAAGCCTGCCTCCCATTAATGTCTGATGACAAAGAAATTCGTTTCTTATTTTTACCGACGGAGCACGACCCCGATAGTTATGTTCGAGCCTATGGAGCACCTGCCTTTGAAAAAGTCATCAAAGAAGCCATGTCGATCTCCAGCTTCTTCTTTAAGATTGCCAGTCAAGATCATGAGCTGACAACACCTGAAGGAAGAGCGCAAACGCATCATGCGGCAAAGCCGATGTTGCTATCCATGCCACCAATTGCTCTGCGTACGCAAATCTTGCGTGAGCTCGCTATTCGAACGAATTCAACACCTGCAGAGTTAGAGTCTTTCTGTGGATTGACGATAGCGCCTGTACCCGTACAGCAGGGTTCTTATGCAACAACGAATCAACGCGCACCCAACTTTGTGCAATCTAATAGCGGCAATCGGAACCAGGGCGCGCCTTGGCAGGCTTCTAAGGGTTCAGCGAAAAGAGTCCCCGTACTCAATATTCCACCTCCGCAAGCTCCTACCGATTTGGCGGAGCAGATGTTGCGAGTCTTGATTCAGTTTCCACATTTAGGAAAAGCTTTGGATGCTAACAAGAGGGCGCTTGCTTTACAGGCTTCCGAGTTGCGTTCAGAAAAAGCATTAGAGCTTATGAAGGATTTACTGACTCAGTGTGATCTGGTTGAATGGATTCCTGGTGAGAACGGTAAGCCACCAGCAGTAGGCGCTGGCGCATTTGCTTTATTTCAAGAACAGCTATCTCGCAGCGAGTTAGCCCCACTCTATGAGGTGTTAAGAAAGCGGGTCATGGGCTCCGATTTAGAGATTGAAGGAGCGATTGCCGATTTAGATGGCGCTTTCAAAAAGCTGGAGCTTACCCACCTGAAAACAGAAATGACAGAAATTGCCCAAAAGATCGCTGGCAGCACCGCTACAGAGCAAGATCGAGCTCGATATCGCGAACTGGGCGAAAGATTGAAGTTCTCCTAAGAATTTTCTGATTTAAGCCTAGAAAAACCCGAAACTTACCCCATATATTGGGTAGGGATGGGGGTAAAAAAGTCACAATCGACTATAATCCTCTATTCCCAGAAAAAAACCGATTTAATTCAGCCACTTGCGCTTTATTTTGAAGAAATTTGGGGCAAGTGGACTAAGTAGCTGCGCCTAAGCAGTTGAGAACAATCATCAGTAACGTGAGTAAGTGCTAATAAATGCCTAATACCAAGAAAAAACCAGCAGCTAAACCAGCCAAGCCAGTAGCGAAAGCTAAAGCACCAGCCAAGCCAGCGGCTAAAGCCAAGGCGCCTGCTAAACCAGCGGCTAAAGCTAAAGCACCGGCAAAAGCAGCCAAGCCAGTAGCGAAAGCTAAAGCACCAGCCAAGCCAGCGGCTAAAGCTAAAGCACCAGCCAAGCCAGCGGCTAAAGCCAAGGCGCCTGCTAAACCAGCGGCTAAAGCTAAAGTACCGGCAAAAGCAGCCAAGCCAGTGGCAAAAGCCAAGGCGCCAGCTAAACCAGTTAAGACGGTAGCCAAAGCCAAGGCACCAGCTAAGCCAGTGAAGGCCCCTGCTAAAGCAGTAAAAGCTCCAACAAAGACTGCAGCAAAGCCAGCGGCAAAAGTGGCGGTACCTAAAAAAGGTAAGGTTGCCGCTCCTAAGGCTGAGGTAGCAAAGACAGCTAAGACTGCTAAAGCGGCTAAGGAAGTTGTAGAAGCTAAAGAAACTAAGGGCAAAAAAACAAAAGCAGTTGAGGTAGGCACTGAAGTTGCAGTGGCCGAAGAAGTAAAAAAAGGTCGCAAACCAAAAGCGGATGCGCCTGCGGAAGGTGCTGAGCCGGTTCTGACAGATCGTCAAAAAGCGCGTGAGCGTAAGGCAAAAGAAAAGGCGCTTTTAAAAGAATTTGCAGCACAACAGTTAGGCTCTGAAGAGCAACAAGAATTACGCCGTACTCGTCTGAAGACATTGATCAAGATGGGTAAGTCCAAGGGTTACTTAACTCATGGCGAAATGAATGACGTAATGTCGGATGAGTTGTCAGATGCCGATGCATTAGAAACCTTGATCAGCCTCTTAAATGACATCAACATTACTGTGTATGAGCAGGCTCCAGATGCTGAGACGCTCCTCCTCAATGAAAATGCTTCAGCAACCACTTCTGAAGAAGAGGCTGAAGAAGAAGCTGAAGCTGCTTTAGCTACTGTTGACTCAGAGTTCGGCCGTACAACCGATCCAGTCCGAATGTATATGCGCGAGATGGGCACCGTAGATTTGCTAACTCGCGAAGGCGAGATTGTGATTGCGAAGAAGATTGAGGCGGGCCTGAAAGACATGGTGATGGCCTTGGCTGCTTGCCCCGTCACCATTGGTGAGATCTTGGCTAACGTAGACAAGATTGCTAGCGGCGAGATGGAGATTGATCAGTTTGTGGATGGATTGGTCGATCCTAATGCCGAAGATATTAAGCTTGGACCTGAAGAGCCAGAGATTGACCCAGATGCTGAAGAGGGTGAAGACGAAGGTGGTGAAGACGAAGGTGGCGGCGGTGGCGGTGGTGCAGCTACAGCCAACGCTAAGCAACTCGAGGAGTTAAAGCAGATCTCTCTAGAGAAGTTTGCAATTGTGCGTACCCAGTCTGACAAGATGCGTCGTGCTTTTGATAAAGAGGGCTATAACTGTCCAGCGTATATCAAGGCGCAAGAAGCTATTCGTGGTGAATTGCTTGGTTTCCGCTTGACTGCAAAGAGTGTTGAAAAATTATGTGACACCATGCGTTCACAAGTGGATCAAGTTTGGAAACTCGAGCGCGGCATTGTGAGCTTGTTAGTAGACAAGGTTGGCGTTAATCGTGGGGAGGTATTAAAAGACTTCCCGAAAATGTCGATGAATCTAGAGTGGGTCAATAAGCTCCTCAAAGAAAACAAGCCGTACACCGCATTGCTGCAACGTAACGTTCCAGCGATTCAGGAATTACAGCAGAAGTTGATCGATATTCAGACGCGTGTTGTATTGCCACTTCCAGAATTAAAAGAAGTCAACAAGCAGATGATCGCTGGCGAGAAGCGTGCGCGCGAAGCTAAACGTGAAATGACTGTTGCCAACTTACGTTTGGTAATTTCGATTGCTAAGAAATACACCAACCGCGGTTTGCAGTTCTTGGATTTGATTCAGGAAGGTAATATCGGTTTGATGAAGGCGGTAGATAAGTTTGAATACCGTCGTGGTTATAAGTTCTCCACTTATGCAACTTGGTGGATTCGTCAGGCGATTACCCGTTCTATTGCTGACCAGGCACGTACGATCCGTATCCCAGTTCATATGATTGAGACGATCAATAAGATGAACCGTATTAGCCGTCAAATCTTGCAAGAGACTGGCCATGAGCCAGATGCTGCAACCTTAGCTCTCAAAATGGAAATTCCTGAGGACAAGATTCGCAAGATCATGAAGATTGCTAAAGAGCCAATCTCCATGGAGACACCAATTGGTGACGATGCGGACTCAAACTTGGGTGACTTCATTGAGGATAGCAATACCTTGGCTCCAGCTGAAGCAGCTTTGCATGACTCGATGCGCGATGTAGTGAAGGACGTTCTGGATTCATTGACACCACGCGAAGCAAAAGTATTGCGTATGCGCTTTGGTGTCGAGATGAGCACAGACCACACCCTCGAAGAAGTGGGTAAGCAATTTGATGTGACTCGTGAGCGTATTCGTCAGATTGAAGCCAAGGCCTTGAGAAAGATGCGCCATCCAAGCCGCAGCGACAAACTCAAGACATTCCTCGAAGAGGATTGATCCAAAGACTAACGGGCCCATAGCTCAGTTGGTTAGAGCAGAGGACTCATAAGAAAGAAGCCCTAGGGGTCTTGTAACAAAGACCTCAATGATTTCAAGAGGTTAGTGGTGAATTAGGCGGTATAAATTCACTACACACCGCTTACACACCAGGGCATTTTTCATGGTGTGTAGTAAATGCGGTTTTAGTGTGGTTTTGAAGCGGTTAAGAAGTGCAAAATTGCATGTAAAGATTAACGGGCCTATAGCTCAGTTGGTTAGAGCAGAGGACTCATAATCCTTTGGTCGCTGGTTCGAGTCCAGCTGGGCCCACCAACAAAATCAATGACTTAGCGTGAGAGCGCTAAGTCATTTTTTTATTAATGTGTAGTCGGTGTGTAGCAAATATCACCACTAAACCCCAATAGATATAAGGCCCTAGCTTGGAGCAATAAACTATTTGTTCGTTGCGCTTCACCTTTCTACTATCAATAAGCCAGTTTCTCGGCCGCCAAGGTGGCTGTGAGCTTGCTATAGTGTTTTTCCAGCATGCCGACACTGGTCCCCATCTGCCTAGCCAGTGTATGAATATCGACTGCGCCATCTGTTAAAGCTATGGTGGCATAGGTATGTCGTAGGCTATAAAGCGTCCTGTTCTGATTGGTCGACTTATCTTTCAAAAGTCCGCTAGCTAACATAAGCCATTTGAAGGTAGTGTGAAAACTCTTGGGTTGCTTGCCACTCGGCAATCTAAAGATGGGTAGGTTGTGGCGTTCATTTAAAACCTGCTCAAGCGGTTTGCCCTTTAGCGCAGCATCTCTTTGGCAAAGTCGCTCTAATGCTGCTTGTGAATGATTTTTAGCTATTAAGAATCGTGCTCCTGTTTTGCCGTTTACCCAGATGCGAATGTACCGTTTACCTGTCTTGGCATCAACGTACCATTGAACATCTTGCCATTTGAGATTCATACACTCTTTACCAGAACGTATGCCGGTATAGATTAATAACTCGACATAGTCTCTAGCCAATAAGCGCATTTGCTTAGCTAGTGCACTATGACCTCCTTGGCTATAGTCTTTTAAAAAATCCAAAAGGTAGTCAATTTCTTCTCTAGTAAAACCCGGCCTTGCTTTGCCTTTAGCTCCATGTCTCCCTAAGTGCGCTAGGAGGGTGGAAGGATTGAGCCAGCCTTTGAGAACTGCATGTTGGATGACTTTGTTATACGCACTGGCATGAGTCATCAAGGTGCTACTCATGGGAATACGTTTCATCTTGAGATTGCGCCAAGCTTCGTATTGCGCTACTACTGTGGCTGTAATATTTTCAAGTTGGTAATTGCCAAAGAAGGGGACGAGGTAAAGCGTGATTGCTCTGATGTAGTCATGATTGGTCATAGGGCATATGCCGGCAGCAATTTTTTGTTCTAACTCTGCAATACAGTCCTTGGCTACATGAGAAAATTTACGACTAGAGTGACTAATGCCCAGCTTTTCTTTAAAGCGAATTTCATCATATAGGGCGCTAGCACTCTCTTTGGCATATTCCAAATTGAGATGCTTAGTTGAGTAGCGGTGCCAGCGATGGTCAGAGAGCTTAAAGCAGGTTTGCCAGATTCTGCTGTCCTTGCGTTTATAGAGAACGACCTCTCCATCCCGCAGGTAAATGGTATTTGATGCGCTTACTTTTCCTGAGTGTCTTGGTGTTGGAGTGATATTAAGAAAAAGGGCGAACTGATGGACTGGTTTGCTTGGGTGTGTGTAGTGGCTTTTCATGATCAAAAAGCTGTATTTTTATACAGTAAAAGGATAGTTAATACGTTAAAATATGGGATTTATATACAGATCACTGCTAACATGTATAAAAATATCGTTTTTCTATACATATCAAAAAAACGTGCATATGAGCAAAATACAATCACTTGAAGGTTTGAGTAGTTCAAGATTCGATACGCCAGCAATCTTGAAAAAATTAGCTGAGAGTAGCAGAATGCTTGCCGAGTTAAAGGGGGTGGCAGCATCCATCCCAAATCAAGGGATTTTAATTAATACCCTTGGCTTACAAGAGGCTAAAGATAGTTCTGAAATAGAAAATATCGTCACCACTCATGATGAACTCTTTAAGGATGATTTGCTGCCAGAGTCAGTAGATGATTCGGTTGCCAAGGAGGTCTTGCGTTATAGGCAGGCACTTCGAATTGGCTTTGAGCAAGTGCGAGAGACAGGCCTTTTAACTAGTAATCATATTTTGCTGATTCAGGCGGAGCTTGAGCGTAATAATGCAGGTTATAGAAAGCTACCCGGAACTAGCTTAAAAAGCTCTCAAGGGGAGGTTGTGTATACACCCCCGCAAGACCCCAAAGAAATTATTAGGCTAATGGTTGAGCTTGAGAATTTCATCAATGATTCCGGATCATACCTAGTCGATCCATTAATAAAAATGGCCTTGATACATCATCAATTTGAAAGCATTCATCCCTTCTATGATGGCAATGGACGTACCGGCCGGATTATTAATGTCTTGTACCTAGTAAAAGAGCAGCTACTCAACATACCGGTTCTTTATTTGAGCAACTATATAGTTCGCAACAAATCAGAATACTATCGCCTTCTTCAGGCAGTGCGCGATGATGATGCTTGGGAGGATTGGGTTCTATATATGCTGGAGGCGGTCCGCGCAACTTCAGAGCAGACAATTAAGAAGATCAATGAGATAAAAGTAGCCCTATTTGACTACAAACATAGAATCAGGGAAAAGCACAAATTCTATAGCCAAGATTTAATTAATAATTTATTTACTCATCCATATACAAAGATTGAATTTGTAATGCGTGACTTGAATATTTCTAGGCTCACTGCCACCAAATATCTCGATGTTCTAGCGGAAGAGGCGTTTTTAGAGAAGAGAAGAGTCGGACGCATCAATTACTACATCAATATTGCTTTGAATGAAATTCTTATAAATTAATTGCATTTCATAATTAGCCAAAGCGTTACTTAAAGTAACGCTTATAAATTATTCAAAGAAGTACTTTGGAGCAACGAAGTGTTAGATGGTTGCTCCAAAAATCCTGTGGTTTCGAAAACCAAAGAGTGAGCCAGCACTTCTTTTAAATCAATGAATTTACTTACACATTTGCTTACACACCGATGCTGACCACCCGCTAAGCAACTGTTTATATGGGTCTACTAAGGGCTTCTGCTCTCATAATCCTTTGGTCCCAGGTTCAAGTCCTGGTGGGCCCACCAATGAAATGAACGACTTAGGGAGAAATTCCTAGGTCGTTTTTCTTTATGCGCCACTGAGTGTGTAAGCAACCTCAACGCATCTTTCGCAGCCAGCCTAACAGATATATTAGTTTGCTATTAGGGCATCGAGTTATAAATTATTGGGATGACTAAAAAAGATAGAGTCAATTGAATTGTATTTATGATTTACAACCACTAGGCTTAGAATTTGTTGAGAATATTTCTAAGTATGCTGGTTCAATATTAGGGTTTGCCAATGCTTTAATCGATTGTTTACGTAAGAGAAAATTTTTCCATTCGCTCCCAGTATTTGTATTTTTAATAGCAATGCAGCGGTTTTCATTCAATTGGCTTTTTATCTCAATATAGTTCATTCCAAAAAGATTACATGTACGCACCATTACATCTGGTGAATTTTGTTGATCCGTTTTCCAGGTAGAGAGTCCATCACATTCACTTGCCTCATAGGCGTAAGCATTGAATGCCAATGTAAAAAAAGTGGTGAGTATCAGGATTTTTTTCATCAATCTATTCTCATAGTTATATTGGATAGCTATGAGAATAGATTTGGTCACTTATAATTGAAATACAACTTTGGTTCTACTACATCCCATTTGAGTTAATACTTTAGTGCTAATCTTTACAGGGGGCGATCAGGTCATTGACTCTTTGATCCATATACCCATCAAAGAGCTGGCAAGCTAAGTTGACCCTGATAAGAGGATATTAAAAGCGATAGCCGACACCAAGTATGAAGTCGTAGCCTGTTGCATTAGCCGTAGACTTTACGGTAGCGCCGCTATCCGTTACAACACTTACCGCTTTTTCTCTGTTGACAGCAAAATTACCCTCTCCAAAAAAGTAGATGGATTCGGTAATCAATTGCTTATATCCGAGTCCGTAAACAGTTCCATTGACATGGGTGGTTTGTTGGGGGTAGTTACCAGGAGAGTTTGCATTGAGTGTGGATCCGGTATACCCAATCTTTGCATAGACTAAATGTGTTTTATCAATTACATAGCCTGGGAGCAGTGAAAAGCTAAATATATTAGAAACATTGTATGTCCCATGGCTGACAACCGCACCGCTAGGTAAATTTGTAACTGATGTTGAGCTTACTGTCTTTGAGTGACCTGGATACAAAGCCGCCCCTATTCCTAAAATATAGTTTTCGCTAACTCCGAAGTTATAACCCCCGCCGATATTGGCAACTAGACCATTTGCATGGTTGGCAGTTGCTGTATTAGAAAATGTGAAGTTACCAACAGATGTTGTTCCACTTGCGCTTTTCGGAATGTAGCTTGCGTAGCCAATGATGCCTACTTGCCCATATACTCCTGCCCATGGATTCAGCAAAGAGTCAGCATAAGCATTCAATGAAAATAATGAAGTCAGTAGAGCTGCAATAGGACGAAATTGAATACTTGGCATTGCTTTTTCCTTAATTTGAAGTTATTTTTTTATAAGTAGTTTGATAGCATCAACAATTTCGCTATAGCCAATTGGCTTATAGAGCATGTCAATGTTTAATTCTCTAAACAATTGAATGTGTTGAGGTGAGGTATCGGCAGTAATAATGATGGCAGGAATTTCTATGCCAAAACTATCGCGGAGTTGCTGAATAATGAGATCCCCGGTGGTTGTTTCAAGACGGTAATCGCTCAAAATACAATCAATGCTATTGATGTTAGCCAGCTGACTCATTAGTGTCTGACTATTCTCAGAAAGGGAAAGAACTTTGAATCCATTTTGAGTCAAGGCTTGTTTATAAGCTTCAAAAATGGTGTGATCATCTTCAAAAATAGCAATAGTTTTAACTTCCAACAGATTATCGTGTGATCTAAAGCTCTGTTGCGTTGAATCATTATTAAATCCTTCAACGTGTTCAGGCAGGGTAGCAGTCGAGAAGGATGTCTGGAGGCTAAAAGTTGAGCCAGATCCAAGTGTAGATTTCACGGAAAGATCCGTATTGGATATTTTGCAGAGTCTTTTGACTATTGAGAGTCCCAGCCCAAGTCCATCGTGCATGTTCCGCGTACTATCTACCCTAAAAAATTCTTCAAAAATTTTATCCAATAGGGTTGCATCTATTCCACAGCCCTCATCTTCAATAGTGATGTGCAAGTAATTATTTTTTGAAGCGAAGTGAACCCGAATGTCACCAGATGTAGTGTATTGAATGGCATTAGATATTAAGTTACCAATCAGTTGCTGCAACAAAAACCTATCCCCATTTATACGCATATTCATAAAATCAAACTCGAGCATTAAGCCCTTACCGCCTGCAATTGGAGTAAAGGTATTGGATAAGAAGCTAACTAGCTCGATAAGCTCAAATGGCTTATCGAGCTGATTTGAGGTGCCTGCATCAAGTTTGCTTAAATCCAACAGAGAATTAAACATCGAGTTTAGGGTCTGTATGCTTTTTTTAATCTGAAGAAAATTAATTTTTTCTTGCTCTTTGAGTTTGTTTGGCTCCAATAAGTCTAAGTAAATATTGACAGCATGAAGAGGCTGTCTTAAGTCGTGGCTAGCAGTGGCAATAAACTTCGATTTGGCAATATTTGCTTCAATTGCGGTATTGCGCTCGTATTCAAGCTCCTTATTCAGAGACTGGTTCTGAATTTGTAGACTGACAGTTTGTATCCAAGACTTCGAAAAATATGAAGCCATCTTAATGGTGTAAAGAAAGAATGCGAAGTTACCCAGTTGAATAGGCCATGGGAACATCACTGGAGGGACAATGGATGCGATAAATTGGCAGCTGAAGATCGGCAAAGCAAAGCACATAACCGTTGAGCGATGAATAGAGTAACCATATAAACCAACGAACACCGCTGTTGAGCTCATCAATAAATAGATGCATTGCAAGCTAAACGGTAAAGTGGTGGCAATAATTAGCCACCCGACTCCCCAGCATGATGTGACTGATAAGACACCAAGATTTAAGTTGAATATCTTTTTCTGAATTGAAAGTTTAGGGCCTTTATTTCTAATAAAGATCATGTAGGCTCTAAACATTACACACATGATCATGGCTATTAGCCACACAGCAAGATTGAGCGGAGGTGTGTCCTGAAAAATCAGAATCCCCGTAAATAATGGTCCTATAACGGTACCCGCCGTATTGGTCCGCGAGGCTATTTCAAGAAACTTATACTTTTCTTCTAATAACAATTCATTATTGTCGTGCGCAGAGAAGATGCCCATGCGCTATACCCAGCCGTTTTCTTTTGCTTTGATAACAGCCTGCGTCCTATTAAATACTTTTATCCTTTTAAAGATCTCGCCTAAATGAACCTTTACTGTCTGTTCGCTGATATTCAGGGAATAGGCGATCATCTTATTTGAATCTCCTCTGGAAATATGGGTGAGGATTTCTTTCTGCCTTCCTGTAAGTTTGGTTTCTTCTCTCTCATTCGGCCTTAAGCCCATCAAATTGCATAGACTTTGATAAATATGCGAGGTGTCACTACTTTTGGGTATGAAGATATTGCAACCAGCGTCTATGCATTCGTTTTCAAGGTTCTCTTTTTCAAGGCCAGAAATTACGGCAATAGCCACTACCTCTTCAAGATTTCTAAATTCTTTTATTCCGCCAAATTGGGTTACAGAGTCTGGTACTAGAAGATCTAAAAGTACCACCCATTTTGACTTTGTTGAGCGAGCTATTTTTAGCCCCTCTTTAATTGAATCCGCGGAATATACCTGGTTACCCGATGAAAAAAATTTGCGAGTTAGGTACTGGTGAAGTGCATCCCTATATACCGGATGGTCATCTACGATCAGTATTGATACAGACATCATTGACACTTCATCTTAAGTCTATTTGGTAGTTATGTTTGTACTAAGAATTATTGCATTCATAAACTTTATATCTGTAATACTTTAGTACTAGATAATTAGTTGACCAAGATCAATAAACTATTTAATAACCATTTATTTGCCGTCTAAGTTAGGGCTTTCACTAAGCATGAGCTGATAGAAAATAGCTGCGGGGATGGTCTAGAGCTAAAGTTGTATATCAAATGCTTATCCCTCCTTCTAGCATGACATCAAATAGGAGGCGGGCTTATGAAAAGAATTATGAATTTCTTAAATATCATATTTCAGACCTATAGTGAGGCATATATGGTGGCCCGCTCTAAGAAGTATTTTCGCTTCGAATCTTACTGACTAGAGACAAGACAATGCAAAAAAATAATCGTACATCCATAGGGGATGTACAGCTCTTAAATTATGCGAGGATTTTTAGGGTCCTAGGCCAAAAGAGTCGGCTTGAGGCTCTCAACATGATTTATCTATCCGGAGAAAATGGCGTTAGGCCTAGGGAAATTATTGAGAAATTGGGCGTAGATGGTGGGACATTACACTTTCATCTTGATAGGCTAAGGGCGTTCAATTTGATCGTTACAAAACAAGACGGTCCAAGAGGTATTTATTATCCAAATAGCAGTGCCCTAAAGGAGCTGTCGGGATTTTTTGCTCCTATTCAAGCTGAGTAGAAAAAAGATGTTGCGGTAACAAACTAAAGTCGATATGTCGGATACCGCCACCACTTGGAGGTGGCTGTGGTTTTTTATGGCGACACCATTCGCCGAGAACTGGTGACCATTAGAAGAATTTTATATTCCCGTATCCCGGCCATACTGTAGTGAAAATCTTCCAAGACCTGTGTAAGTTAAACCATTCGGTAAAAATCTCTGGGTATTGATGACATTGTTTTGATAGGTGTTGTTAATGGCAGTAGCTCCACAAGCTAAATAAAAATACAGCCCATCCATAGGAAAAACATAGGCAAATACTTTAAATAATCTTGATATGTGTCAATGTAAAAATTATTTAAGTAAGAATAATGACAAGTTATTTTTCTCAAATAAAAATGGAGACACTATGAATGATCAGATTGCAGAAGGGCCTTTTGGGGGTCGATGGTTCCAATTACTAATTGGAATTATTTGTATGTCCATGATTGCAAACTTGCAATACGGTTGGACATTGTTTGTTAACCCCATAGACGAGAAGTTTGGTTGGGGCCGCTCTGCGATCCAAATAGCTTTTACGATTTTTGTCTTAACTGAAACCTGGTTAGTTCCAATTGAAGGGTATTTAGTTGATAAATTCGGTCCACGCCCAGTGGTATTTTTCGGCGGTATTTTGTGTGGCTTAGGGTGGATGATGAATGCCCACGCCGAAACTTTGACTATGCTCTATATCGCTGCAGCAGTCAGCGGCGTTGGTGCTGGAGCTGTATATGGTACTTGCGTTGGCAATGCTCTCAAATGGTTTCCAGATCGCCGGGGTTTGGCTGCTGGTATGACTGCTGCTGGCTTTGGAGCTGGTTCTGCATTAACTGTAATTCCAATTGCCAAGATGATTGCCGCCGATGGATATCAAAATGCTTTTTGGTATTTCGGTATTGGGCAGGGTGCAATTGTCGTGTTGTTAAGTCTAATGCTATCTAAGCCGATCAAGTCTGCCATTACTACAGCTAAGTCGGCTATTGCGCAGTCTCGTAAAGACTATACGACTATGGAAATGGTTAAGCAGCCAGTGTTCTGGATCATGTACGCGATGTTTGTGATGGTCGCCGCTGGTGGCTTGATGGCTACCGCTCAATTAGGGCCTATTGCTAAGGATTTCAATATTGCCGGTGTAACAGTAAGCATTCTTGGTTTAGCCCTTCCGGCTTTGACATTTGCCCTGACTGTTGACCGAGTATTAAACGGTCTTACACGTCCTTTCTTTGGCTGGGTATCAGACAAAATTGGCCGCGAACAAACTATGACCTTATGTTTTTCATTTGAGTGCTTGGGAATCTTGGGTCTGTACTATTTTGGTCAAGATCCAGTTATGTTTGTTCTGTTGACTGGACTCGTATTTTTTGCGTGGGGTGAGATTTATAGTTTATTTCCGTCTACTAACGCAGACACATTCGGCTCAAAATATGCAGCAGGTAATGCAGGCCTTCTCTACACCGCAAAGGGTACTGCTTCATTGTTAGTGCCCCTATCAAGTGTATTAGCTGCAGCTACTGGTGGTTGGGAATCTGTTTTTTGGGTAGCGAGCATCCTAAACGGCGCTGCTGCAATCTTGGCTTGGTTTGTATTACGCCCGATGCGTCGCAAATTAATTGAGAGTTCCTCTAACTAATTGTTATCTCCTTGACGGCCCTTTGGTCCCAGGTTCAAGTTCTAGCGGGCTCACCAGTAAGGTAAAACCCCAGTTAGAGATAGCTGGGGTTTTTGTCTTTTTGAGAGCGCTTGATAGTAATATGATGTAGGGATTCTGATCTAATACAAAAATTCTAGGAGACAAAATGAAAATCAGTAAAAAGCTCTTTATTGGCTTGCTTGCTTGCTTGGGATTTTCCCAAGCCTTTGCTGCGGGGAAAATCGAGATGAATGAATATATGATTCAGAGTGATACTCCTGGCATCTCTCTGTATGTTCGCAATAAACATTTAGCAGGAATGAAAAAGTTCTCTCCTGAGAAAACATTACTGTATGTGCATGGCTCAACCTATCCAGCTGAAACTGCTTTTGACTTGTCATTAGGCGGCACATCTTGGATGGAATACATTGCCGCTAGAGGGTATGACGTGTGGCTGGTCGATTTACGCGGCTACGGAAAATCATCTCGACCACCAGAAATGGATCAACCTGCGGATCAAAATCCACCCATAGTGCGCACCAATGTTGCGGTAAGCGATGTCTCTAGTGCGGTAGATTACATTCTTAAAAAACGTAATATCAATAAGATAAACTTGCTTGGATGGTCATGGGGTACCACCATCATGGGTAAGTACACTGCCGAAAATAATCAAAAAGTAAATAAGCTTGTTTTATATGCGCCACAATGGTTACGTCAAGGCGGTGCACCATTAACAGATAAAGGTGGACCATTAGGCGCTTATCGAGTGGCTTCAGTTGCTGATGCCAAAGGGCGTTGGTTGACTGGAGTGCCTGAGAGTGCAAAGGCTACTTTAATTCCGGAAGGCTGGTTTGAGAAATGGGCTGCGGCGACATTTGATACTGATCCATGGGGAAGGACTCAAACCCCTAAAAAACTTCGTGCACCAAATGGCACCGTTCAGGATGCCCGTGAATTTTGGACTGCAGGCATTCCGGTTTATGAGCCTAAAGATATTCGTGTTCCAGTGATGCTGGTTCATGCCGAGTGGGATGCCGACTTGCCTAGCTACATGATGTATGAATATTTTACAAAGCTAGAGAATGCGCCTTATAAAATCATGCTGCAAATTAGTGAAGGCACCCATACGATCATCATGGAAAAAAATCGTATGCTGATGTTCTCTGGGGTGCAGGAGTTCTTAGATAGCGCATTTAAACCAGAGAAATAAGAATTAACCTAAAAACTCACAAAGAGTGTGTAGGCAATCCCTACACACTTTTTAATTCAATTCTGATAAAACTATAGGCTGGCCATCCTATGCCCTGTAGATTCCGCTCGGGCCATCAAGAATAATTAAAAGATTATTTTTTCCAAACACTTGCTAACCATGGCTGCTGTTCAATGGGTAGTCCACTTGGCCTATAGTAATGTTCAATTTCAGTGAACTGTGCATGAGTCATAAAAGATCTCCAGCCTTCTAGATTGTGATAAGAGCCAAAGCGATCTCCGTACCAACTTTCTTCGTTATTACCACGGGGATTCGAGCTAAAAAGAATGCCATTGGGTTTTAAGCTTGCCCATAAATTACGCAGTACTTTAGGCAATAGCTTATTAGGAATATGAAATAGTGAAGCATTGGCAAAAATACCGTCAAAGGTATTATCTGGTAAAGATAAGTTAAAAAAATCCTGAACGAATACTTCGCAACCGCTCTTCGTTTTAGCTAGTTGAGCAGCCTGTTTGCTACCTTCAAGCCCAATAGCGACATGACCAAGCTTAGTAAAAGCTTGCAGGTCTCTACCCGGACCACATCCAAAATCAAGAATATGAAACGGTGGCTTAGTCTTGATTGCTCGTAATAGGGCATCGATATTTTGACTGACATCATGATCTTTTGTGCCCTCATCATAGGAAATAGCGTTTTGATCATAATGGGCAATATTTCTTTTGGAAATCAGCTCAGATTTATCTGCGAGATTTTTTAAAATAGACATAGGGAATTACTAGAAATATAGCGCTGTTAGGATTGATGCTCGAATTCAACTGTATTACTTAAGGACTTTATTGGTGATAAGTTTGTAATTAAGACTATTCTTTTGACGCCTCAATTACTATATTTAAGCTTATTTCATCGCCAACAAATGGTACATATTTTCCTAGATCAAATTCTGAGCGATTTAACTTTGCGCTTGCATTTGCGCCACACATATATTTCAAAGTAATAAAGTTACGACTACAAGCAAAGTTGCTTACTTCAATATTGATGGGCTTGGTAATACCCTTGATGGTCAGCTCGCCTGAGATCGATGTAATGGCCTGATTAATAAAGATAACCTTATCAGAAGTGAATTTGGCTATAGGAAACTTTTCAGAATGAAAGTAACCGTCGGTTCTCAATAGTTTATTAAAGGTATCGGAGCCTGTGCTGACTGAGCCAGTCTCAATTGCAACATCGATAGTACCGCCATCCATTTGATCATTGAGTGTAATAGTCCCATTCACCTTATCAAAACGACTAGTTTGAATTGAATAACCTAAATGTTTGTAGCTAAAGCTAACAAAGGTGTGCTCAGGATCGGTAATATAAATTTCTGCTGCTTGGGCCGAGGAAGTCACCAAAGCCAAGAGAAGGGCATTTATATAAAAAAAGTTCATTAGATATTTTAGATGTTGATTTGAGTATGTGTTGAATAAATGACTTTATTCTCAAGTGCAGGCTTTATCCCAAAGTCAGAAATGTTGATTGAGAATCATTTTTGAATTAAGGCGCGCTATGGATTGAGTGGCCAGATCTAGGCTTATGTCCTGGTAGACCCACCAAAAAAGTAAACCCTCATCAGCAATGGTGGGGGTTTTTTCCTTTTAGTCCTTTTGAAGGATTTGCTCAAATGCATTGATAAATGACTCAGAAGGCTGAGCTCCTTGCAAGAGGTATTCTCCATTGAGAATGATCGAAGGAACAGAGTTGATGCCAGCGCCTGTATAGGTAGATTCTTCTTCACGCACTTCGTCAGCAAACTCTTTGCCTTTGAGTATCTCTAGAGCTCGATCTTTGTCTAGTCCGGCACGCATTACTGCATCCACTAGGTTATCTTGATCATCTAAATTCACTGCAAGGCAAAAGTAAGTATTGAGCAATTCTTTTTTGAGCTTAGCCTGTTTTTGTAGGCCATGTTCTTTGCTAGCCCAATACAAAAGACGGTGACAATCAAAGGTGTTGTAAACCCTTTTCCGTCCTTCTGGATGAAACTCAAATCCTGCTTCTGAAGCCTTGGTTCGTATATTTGCTTGGTTAGCTTGGACCTGTTCTACGGTTAAGCCATATTTTTCTGTGAGATGTTCAATGGCGTCTTGACCACCTAAGGGCATCTTAGGGTTAAGCTCAAAGGGTCGAAAATGAACTTCAAAATTTGCTTTATCACTTAACTGGGCAATTGCCTGATTGAGATTTCCTAAGCCTACGGCACACCAAGGGCAAGCAACATCGGATACAAAGTCAATTGTGATTGTTGGTTTCATGGGATTCATTCTACAGAAGCCAATATATTGTGAAACGATTTAGAAGGTTAAATACATTGAGTGTCTCTACAAATGGAAAGCAGGAGCCCTTAAAATACTAGCGGCTTCTTTTGTTCTCAGATTCAAGCCCTCATCAGAAATGGTAGGGTTTTGTCTTTTTAGTATCTCCTAGGGGCAACTACTTAAATACGCCCCAATTTATCTGAAGTACAGTAGATGAAAATAATAAAAGGAGACAGTAAATGATTCGTTATACATTCAATACAATTTTGCTCATCTGTACTGCGGGCTTACTGGGGGCTACTACTCCTCTATTGGCGCAAGTTGGATTCCCGCCACCACCTCCGAAAGTGAGCCCGGCTGCTGGAGTGATTGATATGCATGTGCACCCAGATCCCGATGTTTTTGGTAGATCACTGACGGACATTGAGCTTGCAATGATCGCTAAACGTAAGGGCATGCTTGGCTTTGTAATTAAAAATCACGTTGTTACTACTGCAGATAGAGCTGCACTCGTGATGCAGCAAGTTCCGGGCATTGAAGTCTGGGGTGGCATTGTCCTCAACAAATCTGTCGGGGGCGTAAATCCATCTGCAGTTGAGTGGATGCACCGTATGTCAGGCGGTCGCGGCAAAGTGGTATGGCTGCCTACCTTTGACTCCGATAAGCATGTTAAGACGCTTGTTGATAAAAATAAATCGGGTCTTGTAGTAACTGCTAATGGCAATGTCACGCCAGAGATGGAGGACGTATTAAAGATCATTGCTAGAGAAAATTTGATCTTAGCAACAGGCCACGTTTCAGCTGAGGAAATTCTGGTGGTAGTGAAGCGTGCAAAAGAGTTGGGAGTAAAGAATATTTTAATTACCCATGGCTTAACAAATATTCCAGGTCTTACCATGGAGCAAGCCAAGCAAGTTACTGCGATGGGTGCAAAGATTGAGATTTGCTATTTGCAGTTTATGACTGGCCCAGATGCTCAATATAAGTGGATGACGCATTGGGAAAAGGTGGATGCCAATGCTGTCGCAAAGGCAGTTAGGGAGATTGGTGCAGAGCACTTGGTATTGTCGACTGACCTAGGTCAACAAGGGATGATGACGCCACCGGATGGAGTTGAGAATGAGATTGCAGCCGTTAAAGCTGCGGGTGTTTCTCAGTCAGATATTGACACTATGATGAAAAAGAATCCTGCTAAGTTATTAGGGTTGAAATATTAACTTTTGACTGTGGTTTTAGGGCTAAGGCCCTAGTGGCCTCACTAGTAACATTAATGCCAACTCTAGGGTTGGCATTTTTTTATTACATTGAGTTTAAAGAGTTACATGAATCAGCTTAGTATTACTGCAGGTTAGATCAATATACGAATGGTACTTATGTCATCTGATGCATTATTTCCTGGATTTCAGGCACGTGTTTTTGAGGTAAATGGGGTTCAAATTACCGGCCATGTGGGTGGGTCTGGCTCACCACTATTGCTGTTGCACGGACACCCCCAAACCCATGCCATTTGGCATAAGGTTGCGCCAGAGCTCATGAAGAAGCACACATTAGTAATGACGGATCTGCGGGGTTATGGAGACTCTTCTAAGCCCCGGGGTACGAGTGACCATAGCAATTATTCAAAGAGAGTGATGGCGCAGGATCAAGTGGAGGTGATGCAGCAACTTGGATTTAATCGTTTTGATGTACTGGCGCACGATCGTGGTGCGCGAGTCGCCCATCGTTTAGCGATGGATCATGCTGCCTCAGTAAGCAGCTTGATCATGCTCGACATTGCTCCCACCCTCTCTATGTATGAAAAAACCAATGATGTCTTTGCCAAAGCCTACTGGCACTGGTTCTTTTTAATACAGCCTTCCCCTTTACCAGAGCGACTTATTGAAGCGGATCCTGCGGCTTATATTCGGGATTTAATGGGAAGGCGCCATGCCGGACTAAAGCCCTTTGATCCTAGAGCTTTAGCTGAATACATGCGTTGCATTGCCTTGCCTGGAGCGGCACATAGCATGTGCGAGGATTACCGCGCTGCAGCTGGGATTGATTTGATTCATGATCGCGAAGATATTGCAGCTGGTAGGAAGTTAGAGATGCCGACAATGGTGCTGTGGGGCGCAGACGGAGTTGTTCATCAATGCTTTAAGCCCCTAGAGGAGTGGCAGGCGGTTAGTCGAAATGTGATTGGTGGGACCTTACCTTGCGGGCACTATCTTCCAGAGGAGGTTCCAGAGATTCTGCTGGAAAAAGTGATGACATTTTTAAATCGGGACAGTTGATGAGCGCTCAAACTCTGTATCAAAAATTAGTAGATTCTCATACGGTAGTGCAGTTGGATGAGGAGAACGTGCTGCTCTTTTGCGATTTACATTTGATGAATGAATACACTAGTCCACAAGCGTTTTCAGGTCTAGATGAAAAAGGTCGTGGAGTACTCATTCCGGGGCAGAATATCTCTGTTGTTAGTCATATCATCCCTACTCATAATGAAATGCCCAGAAAGATTGCTGATCCAGCCTCTTCGTTACAAGCCCTCAATCTGAAGAAGAATTGTGTAAAGCACAATATCCCTTTGTTTGATACCAATCATCCATTGCAAGGTATTGAGCATGTCGTATCGCCCGAGCATGGCATGGTACGTCCGGGTATGGTGATCATTTGTGGCGATAGCCACACTACTACCTACGGAGCCTTGGGGGCCTTAGGTTTTGGTATTGGCACATCCGAAGTTGAGCATGTTTTGGCTACACAAACTTTGGTATACCGCTTAGCTAAAAATATGCACATCAAGATCAATGGCACATTGCCGGTTGGTACTACCTCCAAAGACATGATATTGAACATCATTAGTCAGATTGGTGCTAAGGGTGCAATTGGCTACGTAGTCGAGTTCAGCGGATCCGCGCTAATAGATTTGAGTACTGAGGCGCGCTTTACTTTATGCAATATGGCAGTGGAGGCGGGCGCTCGAGGAGCCTTAATTGCACCAGATAAAACAGCCATTGATTACGTATTAGCAAGATGCCCTGATATTACAGGTGAGATGAAAGACCGTGCATTAGCCTATTGGGCAAGCTTATATTCAGATAAAGACGCTCACTTTGAAAAAGAATATGCATTTGATGCAAGTGATATGGCGCCCTTTGTAACTTGGGGAACTAGTCCAGACCAGGCCATTGCCATTAACGCCGCTATTCCCAGAAAGGATTCTATTGAGGATCCTATTAATAGGTTGAGTCTTGAACAAGCGTTGAGATATACCCGGTTATCTGATGGCCAAACATTAGAGGGCACACCAATTGACCACGTGTTTATCGGCTCTTGCACTAATGGCCGTATTGAAGACTTGCGGAACGTACTTGCCGCAATCGGTGACCGCAAAGTAGCGCCTGGTGTTCGAGCGATGGTTGTACCTGGCTCTGGCGCCGTTAAAGCCCAGGCCGAAAAAGAGGGGATTGCAGACAAGCTGATTGCTGCCGGTTTTGAATGGCGTAAGCCAGGTTGTTCCATGTGTCTTGCCATGAACGATGATGTTTTAACTTCTGGCACACGCTGTGCCTCTACAACCAATCGGAACTTTGAAGGTCGTCAAGGTAGAGGTGCTATTACCCATTTGATGAGTCCTGCTATGGCTGCTGCTGCTGCAGTGATGGGCAAGATTACAGATGTGCGTAAATTACAAGGAGCTATTAATGCATAAGCTATCCAAAATTCATGGACACGCCGCGGCATTGCGTATTGCCAATTTTGATACTGACCAAGTCATGCCAAAGCAGTTTTTGCGCGGTATCGATAAGTCTGGCTTAGCGCAGGGCTTATTTTATGATCTGCGCTTTGATGAGAATGGAGAGCTAAAACAAAACTTCTTTTTGAACCAGCCTGCTTATGCAAAAACGGATGTTTTAATTGCAGGCCCAAACTACGGATGTGGCTCTAGTCGTGAACACGCTGTTTGGGGGATGCAACAGTTTGGATTTAAGGCGGTCATTGCTTCTAGCTTTGCTGAGATTTTCTATTCCAATGCAATGGGCAACGGCCTGTTATTGGTTGTTCTGCCTGAAGATCAAGTGCAAGCTTTAATGAAAGAGGCTGATGATCAAGGCGCGCCAATGAGTCTGAATATTGATATTGAGAGCCTAACGGTTCGCACTATCAATCATGAGTTCCCATTTTTGATGTCAGCAAGACATCGCCGAATGTTCTTGGAAGGCTTAGATGTGATTGGTCTTACCTTGAAATACAAGACGGAAATTGATGCTTTTGCCCAAAAGCACTGGAATCAGCAACCTTGGGTAAAGGATGTTGCAAGAAAAACGATTGATAGGCTAGATTAAGTTTGCTAAGCGCTCGTTTAAATTGCTTGCTATGCTTAGTCATCTTTTTAAATCTCTAAATGTAAAAAATGAATATCAACTCTGACTACAGTAAGAGAGTCGTGATTAATCATCATGATTTACCTTGGGTTCCAAGCCCTGAAGCAGGTATTGAGAGACGTATGCTTGATCGTATTGGTGATGAAGTTGCAAAGGCAACCTCGATTGTTCGTTATTTACCGAATTCTCATTTTCAAACGCACACCCATGAGTTTGGTGAAGAGATATTGGTGCTTGATGGAGTATTTAGTGATGAAACCGGCGATTATCCGGCTGGCACCTATATCATGAATCCTCCTGGATCTTCTCATGCACCTCATAGTAAAACGGGCTGCACTCTTTTTGTGAAACTACGACATCTCGGAGTTAAGCATGTGGAGCGAGAGCTCATTGATACAAAATCAGCCCCTTGGCATCAAGGTATGGTGCCAGGCCTGAATGTGATGCCGCTCATGCGGCAGGGCAATGGCTCAACTTTGGTTCGATGGGCTCCCCAAACCTATTTCAATCCACATAAGCACTATGGTGGTGAAGAAATCTTTGTAGTTGATGGTGTGTTTGAAGATGAACATGGGCGCTATCCCGCTGGCTCATGGATCAGAAGCCCTCATCTGAGTTTGCATCAGCCTTTCAGTAAAGAGGGATGCACTATATTTGTTAAGACTGGGCATCTCATAGGCTAATTTGGGTTAAAAATATGAGCTGAGTTAATATATTTTTTAGCACCTTTAATTTCATCCCTATTTTATTTGCCGCGATCTATGAAAACAATAATTAATATATTTCTTACAACTTTAATCATTGGGACTTTGAGCCCTTTGGTGGCTCAGGCAGATCCACCTGTTGCGCCGTTTTACGAGGCTGTTATGAAAATGAGCCCAAATGGCATGCTTGGGCAGGTGATTAAGAAGGAGAAAATTAAAACATCAGTGAAGGGTGCTCAAGCCTGGAGGATTGCTTATATTTCTTCTGATTTAAATGGGCAAAAAACGATTGTTACGGGGCTGGTGGTCGCGCCAATCGGTGTAGCACCCAAGGAAGGTAGACCTATTATGTCTTGGGCCCATGGCACAACTGGCGCTGCCCAGAATTGTGGGCCATCACAAGTTTTGAATCCCGTAGTTCCCTTGAATGAATACTTTTTAGTTGGTGGCAACTCTTGGACTGATTACGGTATCCCCGCTATTGAAGAGTTTATTCAAGAGGGGTATGTCGTAGTGGCAACGGACTATCAAGGCCAAGGTGGTGGTGGTAAGCATCAATATGCTCTTGCCACTACAAACGCTATGGATACGATTGATGCTGCAAGAGCAGCAAGTTCCATGAAAGAAGCTGGTGCTGGTAAGAAAACGATTATCTATGGATGGTCACAAGGTGGTGGTGTTGCTGTAGCGGCGGCTAGTATGCCGGACTACTTTTCTAAAAAAGGAACGGCAGCTGACAATCTTGAATTAATTGGTTCAATTGCTTTAGCTCCGGATGATATTGCAGTCATGCTGCCTGGTGCCACCGTCGATCAAGCTAGCGCACAACAATCTCTGAATGGATTAATTCAGATGTTTACTGGCAATATCTTTGATTTTTCACATATGGCGATGAGTATGTGGGGGGTGCAGGCTGCCAATCCGAATTTAAAGTTGACCGATCTCTTTACCGATAATGGCGCCACAGTGCTTGATGAGGTAATCAGCAATAAGTGTATGCATGCTGTAGCCGATACACTCAATTTTAACTTCGGTACTCAATATAAAACTTTTTTAAAGGATCAAATCAGCAATCCTTTGGAGTGGACCAAGACAATGGTGAGGGGTAGCGTCAATCCAGTAAAACCAATTTCTCCGGTAGTCATCTACTGGGGGAACAAGGATGTTACCAATCCACCGATTATGGGAAAGCTCTACCAAGAGCAAATGTGTAAATTAGGTGGTAATGTGAATCGTATTCAGCTTCCTGGAGACCAGTCGCATTTCACAACGCCAGGCGCCTCCAAGCAGTTTTATCTTCCCTGGATCAAAGATCGCCTAGCTGGTAAGCCAGCTTCAAACAACTGCGCCCAAGCTTCACAGCTGCCTACTTAGTTGCAGAGTGTTACCGAAGAGAGGCGCAGTTAATAAAATTAGCAAATTTAAGGATGTAGATGGAGCCGTTAGCCAAATTAAAAGTTATTGAGATGGGCCAGTTAATCGCTGGTCCATTTGCCGCCAAAACACTGGGAGATTTTGGTGCCGATGTCATCAAGATTGAGCCGCCAAAAGTGGGGGATGCTCTACGTAAATGGCGTTTGCTAAAAGATGGTACCTCGGTATGGTGGCAAGTTCAGTCGCGCAACAAGCGCTCTCTGTCATTGGATTTAAAGCAGGCTGAGGCTCAAGAAATTGTTCGCACCTTAATCACAGAAGCAGATGTCCTGATCGAGAATTTTCGTCCGGGCACTTTAGAGGGTTGGGGGCTAGACCCAGAGAAATTACTTGAACTCAATCCCAAGCTGATTGTGTTAAGAATTAGTGGCTACGGTCAAACTGGTCCTTATCGAGATAAGCCTGGATTTGGTGTGGTTGCTGAGGCCATGGGTGGTTTGCGACATTTAACTGCTGAGCCAGGCAGGGTGCCTGTTCGTGTCGGCATTAGCATCGGCGATACCTTGGCATCTTTGCATGGTGTGATTGGAATTTTGTTAGCGCTTCAAGAACGTCACCAGAGTGGCAAAGGCCAGGTGATTGATATCGCTTTGTATGAGGCAGTCTTTAATTGCATGGAAAGCTTGGTGCCCGAATACAGTGCCTTTGGTGAAGTGCGGCAGGCAGGCGGTAGCGCCTTACCCGGCATTGCCCCTAGTAATGCCTACCTTTGCGCTGATGGCGGTTATGTATTAGTTGCTGGGAACGGCGATAGTATCTTTAAGCGCCTGATGAATTTAATTGGCCGAGCAGATTTAGCGAATGACCCAGCCCTTGAAAATAATGATGGCAGGGTGGCTCGTGTTGCGGAGTTGGATCAAGCGATTGGTGTTTGGGCTCAAACAATGACGACTGATCAAGCTCTACAGTTGCTCGATACAGCGGCTGTTCCTGCGGGAAAAATTTATACCGTCGCCGATATTGCTAATGATCCCCATTACAAAGCCCGTGGCAATATTGAACATATTCAGATGCGCGATGGAACTAGATTGGATGTACCAGGCGTGATTCCTAAGCTCTCTCGTACACCCGGCTCAATCAAAACTTTAGCTCCCGAAATTGGAGAGAATACCGATGAAATTCTGCACAGCATTGGTTTAACCGAGTCTCAGGTAGCATCCTTAAAAGAGCGCGGTATTGCCTTCACTAAATAATTTATAACTTCAGCAAGCGATTCAATCTGATGACTAGAATTTATTTCAATGATGTTGTGACTCGGGACGGATTTCAGATCGAGCCCAATTTCATTCCTACGGAGGACAAAGTTAAGCTGGTAGATGAGCTCAGCCAGTGTGGATTCGCCAAGATTGAGGTGACCTCATTTACATCGCCTAAAGCTATTCCTATGCTGCGTGATGCAGAAGAGGTCATGGGTAGAATTTCACGCATGCCTGGTGTTGAATATACGGTCCTAGTGCCGAATCTACGTGGTGCTGAGCGCGCTTTTGAATCTCGCGCAGATGAATTCAATCTCGTCATGTCAACTTCTGAAACCCATAACTTGGCTAATTTGCGAATGGGTCGAGAAAAAAGTTTTTCTGGATTGGCTGAGGTGATCCAGTATGTAAACGGCAGAACCCCAATCAATGTATCTCTATCTACTGCATTTGGTTGCCCTATGGAGGGCGATGTGCCGCAAAGCGTAGTAGTAGATTTTGTTCAACGATTTGCAGACCTGGGTGTACGTGGCGTCACTATTTGCGATACCACCGGAATGGCACACCCTGCTCAGGTTGCAAACATGGCAGAGGATTTACAAAAGCAGTTTGGAAACTTGCAATTGACCTTTCATTTTCACAATACACGCGGAATGGGCTTAGCAAACGTGCTTGCAGCAGTGCAGTCAGGTATTACTCGGTTTGATGGTTCCCTTGGAGGCTTGGGTGGATGCCCCTACGCGCCGGGCGCTAGTGGCAATATCTCTAGCGAGGATGCGATTCATATGCTCGATGCCATGGGGTACGATACAGGGATCAACATCCCTAAATTGCTAGGCCTGGCTCGTGAACTGCCCTTGATTGTGGGGCATCCTGTGCCAGGACAAGTTGCTAAGGCTGGAAGTACCTGTGATTTACATCCTGCCCCTGCCTATGTAGAAGATTTACGTTAATTTGATTTACCTAAATTGAAAGTTAGCCTCATGCGCACCTATTTTTCTCGGATCAACTTTTTGGTTTTGATTCTGTTGAGTCAAGTATCTATTGCTAGTTACGGCCAGGATTCGGGGAAGTATCCGAATCGACCGATTGCATTTATCGCTTCTTCTGCTCCGGGTGGTACGACAGATTTTACGGCTAGAGTATTAGCTCTGCCTCTTGGGGTCGCTTTGGGTCAAACGATTGTGGTTGAAAATAAAGCGGGAGCATCTGGTGCGATTGCTGCTGCTGCTGTGAAAAAAGCTGATCCTGACGGCTACACTTTGTTGGTTCAGTATTCTGGCTATCACGTTATTACGCCATTGGTTAGCAAAAACCCATTGCCATGGGAGCTTAAAGATTTCAAGCCTGTAGCAAATGTGATCTCAGCACCACAAATTGTGGTGGTACGTGCAGACTTACCATTTAAGACGATGAATGAGCTGATTGCTTATGCAAAAGCTAATCCTGGAAAATTAAATTACGCATCATCAGGTAATGGCTCCTTACAGCATGTTACTGGCGCAATGTTAGAGCAGCAGGCCGGTATCAAAATGACCCATATTCCTTACAAGGGTACCGGACCGGCATTGGCTGATTTATTAGGTGGTCAGGTTGATTTAACATTTGGAACGCCTCCACCATTTATTCCTCATATCCAGACTGGCAAACTGCGTGCATTAGCAACAACAGGCAAGAAGCGTTTACAGAGCTTGCCTGATGTTCCTACGGCTGCCGAAGCAGGTTTACCAAAACTAGATGCGACATCATGGTTTGCAGTTTTTGCCCCAATCAATACGCCTGCGCTTATTGTGAATCAACTGACAACTGAAATCGCTAAGGTAATGGCCGAACCGACATTCAAGCAAAAAGCAGTAGAGATGGGTGCTGAGGCTGTCTATATGAATCCCAAGCAGTTAGATGAGTTTATTAAGACTGAAAATACCAGATGGACTGCGGTGGTAAAGGCGGCCAGGATTGAAGCTGATTGAGAGAGTTAAATTAGATGACTAAAGAGCAATTTCTGAGCATGCTGGTTTTGGAGGGATTTCCGGAGCCGATCCTAGTGGAGCGAGAGGCGGATGGATTTCTGGATGATCATACACATCCCTTCGAGGTCAAGGCCTTAGTGGTGTCTGGGCAAATTGACTTAGTGGTTGATGGTGTGAGTACATCTTATATTTCTGGCGAGCTGTTTCACCTGTTGGAAAATCAAGTTCATACTGAACGTTATGGAAATAATGGCGTTCAATACTTGGCAAGTAGGAAAAATCAATCTGAGAGTAATTGATCGACATCGAGCGTTGATTGTCTAGGTCAGAAAACAGCCCTATATCGTCGAAAGTATTGCCGCCATTACTTGCCAGAAGCACCTATATTAGTGCTGGTGCATCGGTGTTGGTGATGGAGGATGACTGCATGAATCAAATTCTATTTGTGAGCAATAGTTCGGTTCTCAATATCCCTGCCGATGACCTCCTGAGAAGATGTGCTGCATTCAGTAAGACTCACGATATTGATTAAGCAAGAACTGCTCAAAACTTTTTGGCGCAGCGAAAGCTAGATTCCCGCTAGTTAGAGCTAGATTGTTTGATTTATATCAAGTTCATTTTCCTCTTTGGGTTCAGACTGTTATGGTCATTTGACTATTTTTAATAAAGTGAACCCCATGAAGCTTGAATTTGTTGGTCCCGCATCCCTTTTAGAAACTGGTGATGTCTCTTACCCAGCTATGTTGGATGGCAAAGCTCTCAAATGCAGTTTTAGTTACGAAGCCTTGCAGGACTTAGACCTTGATGGTGTTCAGACAAATGCTTTGCAATTATTTAAAACGCATCAATTAAAACTACTCTCAATAGCCGAGCAAAAGATTTTGAATGGATATGCTGTAGGTGGAGCTGTGCACCTATTTAGCCATGATCTCATTTTGGATTAATTGCTTTTTATTACTTTTGCCCCCGTTTTACTAATAAGAAAGAGAATATATGTCATTTAATCACTCAGTAATTTGGATTGACCATCAAGAAGCGCATGTTATTTATTTCAATCCCACTGCAAGTGAGAGCGAAGTAATCAAAACAAGATCTACCCATAAAAACCTTCATCACAAAAGTGGAAGTATCAGTGGTAGCCATGCCGGACCAGATGAGCACTACTTGCATGAAGTGATTCAGGCTGTAAAAGAATCCAAGGAGATTTTGATTGTTGGGCCAGGCTCGGCCAAATTAGAGCTGATGAAACATGCCACGAAACATGATCATTTGACGGCTGAAAAAGTGGTGGGCATTGAAACTGTAGATCATCCTACTGATGGACAGTTGCTGGCTTACGCTAAAAGATACTTTGCCAAAGTAGATGGCCTAAAAGGCGATACCGTTATCAATGGCTAATGAGGAATTCTCCTGAAGATGGGAGGATAATTTCTTCTATGCTACTTCTTACCGCGTTTGTCATTAATGGATCATTAGCCCTTGTGGCCATATTGATACACTACGAGGCACTCTTTCAGTTAGATAAAATCTTGCCTATGGTGGCGCATATTTCCCCGCGTTTTAGGGTTCTGATTGGGGTTGGCGCTATTTTTATGGCACATGTTCTAGAGATTTGGCTTTTTGCTTTGGGCTACTTTTTTACCTTGCCGTTCCCTGTAATGGGAGGTCTTGTCGGCAATATTTCAGGGCATGGTGTTTTGCTTGACTGCGCATATCTGTCTTTTGTTACATTCACTACTTTGGGTTATGGTGAGGTTGTGGCTCAGGGCTATTTGAGATACTTGACTGGGGTGGAAGCGCTTACTGGCTTTATTCTCATTACTTGGTCTGCTTCATTCTTATTTATTGAAATGCAGAAATACTGGACGTCTTCTAAATCCAATAAGAGGTAACAATAGCATTTGGTTGTAAATCAACCGCATTGCTGTTGAAAATGAAGTGCAGTTTGGATGGTCTGAAAATGAATATTCACAGTTGACTGAATTTCTTTGCCATATCCACCAGCCATGCTAAAGGCAATTGGAATTTGGCGATCTAAGCCATACTGAAAAATAGCTTCATCTCGCAGCCGCATTCCCTCTTGAGTCAGGCTGAGCTTACCTAAGCGATCCCCCTCATGGGGATCTGCTCCAGCTAAGTAAATAATACAGTTAGGCTTAAAGCGCGTATCTAATATTTCTAGGCTTTGATGCAGTGTTGCTAAATAGGCTGCATCTCCCGTCTCATCTGGTAAGCCAACATCAAGATCGCTACGCTCTTTTGTAAAGGGAAAGTTGTTCTCCCCATGTATCGATAAGGTAAATATAGAAGAGTCATTTTCTAAAATAGAAGCAGTGCCATTACCTTGGTGAACATCCAAGTCTATGACGGCGACCTTCAGGTTTGGATTAATTTCTCTCTGGAGTGCTCTAGCGGCAATGGCAGAGTCATTAAAGACGCAGAAACCGCTCCCTTTATTGCGGTAAGCGTGGTGCGTTCCCCCGGCTAAATTGGCGGCTATTCCTTCTGTCAATGCAGATTGGGCTGCGGCTAAAGTTGCCCCTGCAGATCTTCGAGAGCGCTCCACCATCTGGGCGCTCCAAGGGAAGCCGATTTCTTGTTGTTCTTGTGGACTGAGCTTGCCTTGCAAGACCTTGATCAGGTAGCTTGGATCGTGAGCGTAGAGTATTTGAGTGTCGGTAATTGCGGGGGCATTCTCAAGCTCAATGCCATCGAGTTGCGATACTAGATCACGCAATTGTGCATACTTCTCCATCGGAAAGCGGTGCCCGGGTGGAAGTGGTAAAACATAGTGATCTGCGTAAAAAGCTTTCAATACATTCTCTTTTTTGAGTTTAGTAATCAGTCTATTCGTTTTTAATTAGGTAGGTATGAGCAAGTTAGAAAAATCGGGATTCAAGGGAAATAAATCCTACTTGCCGAGCAAGTTATGTGTCACTTGTGGCAAAGAAATGACTTGGCGCAAATCCTGGGCTAAAAATTGGGAGTCTGTTAAGTATTGTTCTGATGCCTGCCGAGCCAATAAATCTTCATCAGCTACGCTTGGGGCGAAGTAAATGACGACCCTGATTTATTGGTTCAGAAATGATTTAAGGCTGATAGATAATCCTGCCTTGCTAGAGGCATGTCATCGTGCTGACCGCTTGTTGCCTGTATATATTCATCTGCCGCAAGCGCAAGCTGCTTCTGTTTTTGGTTTCCCGAGAGAGGGATCTCATCGCAAGGGTTTCTTAAGGGAGTCCTTGGATGATTTAAGGGCGCAGTTACGTGCTTTAGGATCCGATCTGCTGGAATATGCCGGCGAGCCAGCGGATGTCTTCGTGCAATTAGCCCAAGTCACGCGTGCCGATGCAATTTATTGTGAGCGCATCGAAGCTCCAGAAGAAATCCGACAGAGCCATCAGATTCTAGCTCGGGGAATTTCACTTCAGGAGTTTTGGCAGTCAAGTATGCTGTCGCCAGAGAGCTTACCCTTTGCCGCTCAAGATATGCCAGATATGTTTACTCAGTTTCGTAAAAAAGTAGAGTACGCCGGCTTGAAGTTTTCGCCACCAGTGATGGCGCCTTCTCAAATTCCTGCATTGCCAGAGTTTGCGGAGATCCCCCCGATACGGGGTTCTGATGAAGTAAAAAACTCGACCCTAAAGTTCTTGGGTGGCGAGCGCAGTGCCCTTGAGCACTTAAAGCAATATCTTGCAAGACGCTTGCCGGATACTTATAAAGAAACTCGCAATCAACTCATTGGGCAAGACTACTCAAGTAAGTTTTCTCCATGGTTGGCTTTGGGTTGCGTTTCTGCGAGGACGATTGTTGCTCAATTAGATGCATATGAGCAAGCTCACGGTGCAAATGACGGCACCTACTGGCTTTGGTTTGAGTTGCTGTGGCGGGATTATTTCCGTTTTCTACACTTTAAATACGGTACACAACTGTATCGAGTAGCAGGCTTGAGTGAGACCCCCGTATCAAAAGGTAGCGCCCAACACTTTGAGTCCTGGCGCACTGGAAGCACCGGTAAATCCCTAGTGGATGCCGGAATGCGAGAGCTACTCAAAACGGGTTACTTATCCAACCGGATGCGTCAGATAGTTGCCAGTTACTGGATCTACGATTTACAGGGGGATTGGCGTTTGGGCGCCGCTTGGTTCGAGTCTCAGTTGATTGACTACGACGTCTATAGCAATCAAGGTAACTGGTTATATTTAGCTGGACTGGGAACTGATCCTCGGGGTGGCAGACGTTTTAATATCGCCAAGCAAGAACAAGATCACGATCCCCTGGGAGAGTATCAAAGGCTCTGGCTCTGAGAGTATTGCAGCAAGACCTCCAGTGACACTTTCTCCAATACTTTAGCGTGAGTGCTTTCTAACTGAATTGTGGGCGCACAGTTCGCTTCTAAGGCTTCTGTCCAACGGTTAAGGCAAAGACACCACTGATCGCCTGCTATGAGACCCGGAAACTGATATTCAGGGCGCGGCGTGATGAGGTCATTCCCTCTTTTAAGGCTGAACTGTAAAAAGTCATTTGTAACAATAGCGCATACCAAGTGACTGCCCAAATCTTGCTCATTGGTTTTGCAGCAACCATCTCTAAAAAATCCTGTCAATGGATCAAAGGAGCAGGGCACCAAAGGTTGACCCAATACATTTAAGGTGATGGCATCTTGCATAAAGACTCTTTACTTTTATAAAAATTGACTGGTTTTAAGGGCTTGGATATAACTTAAAAGATATGGGCTTTCCGGCAGGATCGACTTTCACTAAAACCATATCGCCTGAGTTCACAACCACGCCAACATAAGATTGAATATTGACGTGATGTGTCACCATGATGATTGGTGTACTTGGAAATTGCTTTCGTTCAACTGCAATGCGTTTTGTGAGTTCGTCGGTCTGTTTGGTTGCCAAACTCATATCATCAAAAAATGAACCTAAGGCGGCCTCTTTTTTTACTTCGCCCTTGTTTAGTAGAGTAGCGGTATCAACACAACGACACCAGGGGCTGCTGTAAACCTTTGCCTGCCCAATTCCTTGGCTAGATAGCCAATCACCGGTGTTCTTAGCCTGTTTTCGTCCCAAATCCCCAAGATTGCGTTGAGTAGAGCATTGCCCGATTTGATAGTTCTTTGGGTCTCCATAGCCAGGCGCATCGGCATGTCTCATTAAGAGAACATGCGTACCATCATTTAGTTTGTTGGCTAACTCACTCTGTGCTGTAGCCAATTTGCTCTGAGTAAAAACTAGAGTGCAGGTGATGAGGAAAAAGAATAAATATCGTTTCATAACAATAGATGACTTACCAAGGTAAGCGTTCTCCTGAGTAACTAATAAAGGTTCCTGAATCTTCTCTGCCTAGTGAGAGTAAAACATTGAGCATATCTTGCGCGGCATCGAGGGGAGGTCGACCAATTTGCTGGCCTTTAAAGGGTTTTGATAGGCGAGAGTTTACTGTTCCGGGATGCAGTGCTATGAGTGCGATATTAGGTTTGGTGCGTGCTAGTTCAATAGCAGTCGTCTTAATCAACATATTGAGCGCCGCCTTAGAGGCTCGGTAGCTGTACCAGCCTCCGAGACGATTGTCCTCAATGCTGCCCACCTTGGCCGAGAGGGTTGCCATGACAGCTCCTGCTGGGTCTAGCAGCTTGGAAAAGTACCGCATAGTCAGGCCTGGGCCAATCGCATTGACCTGTAGTAGTGTTTGTAACTGTTGGGCATTGAGGTCATCCAGTTTTTTCTCTGGCATCCAATCGGCAGAATGCAATATCCCAATAGTATTAATAATCAGCTGAAAAGGTGGCTCTCCAGTGAGAGTCTTAGATGCCTCTTCAATCGTACTGAGATCTTGATAATCAATCGGGCTGGTAGATGAGCGATGTATGCCGACCACCTCAGTACATGCGGGATGATTCTCCAGTAACTCCACAAAGGCGGCACCGATGGTTCCGGAGGAACCAATCACGAGTGCACGGAAGGATGTGGAGATAAGCGGCATAAAAACTTGCAATGAGTAGGGTCTCAGCCAGTTTATTGAATAAGTCTTAAACTTGCTTGATGACAACTCGCTTACCCCAAGCGCTTTCAGAGGCAGACCTTTCCAGGTTAATTGAAATGGCCTGGGAGGATCGCACTCCTTTTGAAGCCATTGAAGCTACTTTTGGATATTCTGAGCCCCAAGTGATTGCTTTAATGAGAAAAAATCTTAAACGCAGTTCTTTTGAATTGTGGCGCAAGCGAGTTACTGGCAGATCAACTAAGCATATCGCTCTGCGTAGTAAGTTGGTTAACCGCGCCTACTGTGCAACTCAATACAAGCAAAAATAAACGTCATGAAAAATCTTACTATGTTCTACGACGGTCTTTGTCCTTTATGTCAGGCAGAAATCCAATTTCTTTCGGGACGCAATCAAGCGGGACTGCTGAGCTTTGTTGATATCAATTCTGATCAGTACTCACCTGAACGCGTAGGAGTCTCTTGTAAGCAAGCTTTGGCCTCTATGTGTGCTCAATATGATGATGGTGAGCTGCTTGAGGGTGTGGAGGTATTTTCGGAGGCCTATCGACGTGCTGATCTACCTAAGCTCGCATGGCTTTTTTCTAGACCCTTACTCAAGCCATTTTGGAATGTCGCTTACCGATTCTTTGCAAAGCATCGCCATACGATTTCAGCGATATTAGGACCTCTTGCTTTACGACTTGTCAATAGAAAGGGTTAAGGGTATGAAACTGGTTGATAAATTAGTGATTACTTTAGCTCTTAGCACGCTAACTCCAATGAGCCTTGCTAAGGAGCCGCCACATATTAAAAGCATGATGGGTCAAGTCCAACTGCAAGGTTTGGGTAGGCTGAACTTTTGGGGGTTTCATGTTTACGATGCCAATTTATATCGAGGTGTGACTCAGGATTCTCAGGAGTTTGCTCTTGAGCTGAAGTATCAAAGATCGTTCTCCGGTGAAGCAATTGCTAGCCGCACTGCTGATGAGATGAAAAACTTAGGTGTAGCCGATGCTCAAGCAGTGTCTTGGGGTAAAGAGCTGGCAGCTATTCTTCCTAATGTAGAGCCTGGCCAGACTATTTCCGCGGTCTATACCCCGAAGCAGGGAACCAGTTTCTTTTATGAAGGCAAAAAAATATCCCAAATTCAAGGCGCTGATTTTGCAAAGGCTTTTTTTGGAATATGGCTTGATTCAAAAACTAGTGCGCCCAAACTCAGGGCGGATTTATTAGGGCAAGGTTGTCCACCACAACTCATTTCAGGAGTATGTTAAATGCATAAAACTTATATCGCCGCAAGATGGATGTTTTTGGGTTTAGTGATTACAGGTCTATTTGCCTGCTCATCACCTTCGGTAACGCAGTACGCTAATGAGAAGCCGAATCTCGATTTAAGCGAGTACTTCAACGGCACGATAGATGCTTATGGGATCTTCACTGATCGCAGTGGCGAGGTCAAAAAACGATTTACCGTACTGTTGGTAGCGCAGTGGAAAGTGATTGATGGTAAGAGGGTGGGCACCCTTGATGAAAGCTTTGAATATTCCGATGGTACAAAGCAAAAGCGTATCTGGACGTTGACTGAAACTGCGCCTGGAAAATATATTGGTAGGGCAGATGATGTGGTGGGGGATGCGCTGGGCGAATCGGCTGGTAATGCTCTCAATTGGGCTTACACCTTGGCCTTGCCAGTAGACGGCACAATCTATCACGTGCAATTTAATGATTGGATGTACTTGGTAACGCCTAAGGTCATGCTCAATAAAGCCAAGATGAGCAAATTTGGAATTGACTTGGGTGAAGTAACTCTAAGTTTTTACAAGCGCTAATCGATGATCCATCAAATCCTCTTGTCTATGTCACGGCAAGGAATGCCGGCTTGAAAAAACTCATACTGATCTTAGGTGATCAACTGGATGTCGATAGTGCTGCCTTAAAAGATATCAACCCCAAGGCTGATGAAGTGCTGATGGTTGAGTCTGCCAATGAGGCGCAACATGTTTGGTCTCACAAGGCGCGTATTGCTTTATTTTTATCGGCAATGCGCCACTTTGCTGAGCATCTAAAAGATTTGGGTTTGACTCTCACCTATATTCAGCATTCACCCAAGACCATTGTTGAAGAGGTCAGCAAAAAGATTAGTAGCGGGCAATTTACGCATCTAGTTTGCGTGGAGCCTGGGGAATGGCGTCTAAAGCAATCGATTGAGGCTTTGGCCTTAGAGCTCAACATTGTTTTAGAGATGCGGCAAGACAATCATTTTTATTGCACTCATGCAGAATTCAAAGAATGGGTTGCCAATAAAAAAGAGTTGCGACTGGAGTACTTTTATAGACTCATGCGTAAAACTCATGGGATTTTGATTGATCATGAGGGTAACCCTGAGGGCGGGCAGTGGAACTTCGATCGAGATAATCGAAAACCCTTTCCAAAGAAGGGGCCCGGCTTAATTCCCCCTCCAGAATTATTTGCACCGGATGCTATTACCAAAACTGTTTTGGCTGAGGTGGAGGAGCGCTACTCGGATCATCCTGGATCTCTGGCACACTTTCAGTGGCCAGTGACCCGTCAACATGCGCTTCAAGCTCTGGCAGGATTTGTTGAGCACCGCCTAGCCACGTTCGGTATTTACGAAGATGCGATGTGGACCGATACACCTTTTGGTTGGCACTCACTACTGTCCAGTGCACTGAATTTAAAGTTGCTTAATCCCAGGGAAGTGATTGATGCTGTTTTAGTTGCCTGGAAAAAGTACGATTTGGAATTGGCGACGGTAGAGGGGTTTATTCGTCAAATCCTAGGTTGGCGAGAATTTGTGCGGGGTATGTATTACCTGGATATGCCGCAAATGGCCTTAGATAATTTTTATGATCATCAGAATGCATTGCCTGCTTGGTATTGGACTGGCAAAACAAAGATGAAGTGTATGCAAGAGGCGATAGGCCAAACCCTGGAGTATGGTTATGCCCACCATATTCAACGCCTGATGGTGACGGGCAACTTTGCATTACTTGCAGAAATCTTGCCAAAAGAGGTTTGTGACTGGTATTTGGCAGTCTATGTTGATGCGATTGAGTGGGTAGAGTTGCCCAACACAGTTGGTATGGCCTTATTTGCGAGTGGCGGCCGTTTTACTAGCAAGCCTTATATTGCGAGTGGCGCCTACATTAAGAGAATGAGTAACTATTGCGACTCCTGCCAATACAAGCCTGATATCCGATTTGGGGAGGGCGCCTGCCCGATGACTACCTTGTATTGGAACTTCCTCATTCAGCATCGCACCCAATTTGAGGCAAGCCCCCGTACCCGCCTGATGACAGCCAATTTATCCCGTATTAGCGATACAGATCAGCAGGCAATCGTGCACCATGCCAAAGGCCTTCTGGGGGATTTAAACTCCTTGTAAGAGGCTTACTCAATTTATAGCTCTCAAAAACGCATTTTGTGAATTTGTGTCACACTTTCACTATATAAATCAGCAGGTTAAAAAAGTCATGAGAATTGAAGATACCGATCCAGCACGGCATGCTGGCATTGAATATCCCATGGAAGTGGGCGCGCCCGTATTTGCACCGATTAAGGTATTGGAAGAAAAAGACAAGGCAGTCAATGTCGCGCGCCAAAATGCAAAGCTTGAATACGATCGCATCATGGAGCAAGCTGAAGTATTGATGAAGCAAGCGCGTTCACTTCAGGCTCGTTTGGATGCTACAGAAATGGTCCATAGCGCCAAATTTAGTTTTAATCCTCTGCATGGAAAAACCTACCATCTTTACTTCGATAGCCGCATTGGCAGCAATGTATTGATTCAAAATGGGCCTGATCAGTGGAGTTGTGGCATTCCGGACGCCTGGACTTACTCTATGGCAGTCAAAAAGCTTGGGGATAGTACCTGGGCTATCGTTGAAGATGAAGAGACGGTATCTTCCTCGCTTGCAGTAAGATAATTTTTTTATAAAAATAATAAGGTGACTTGTGACAACTGCTCGAATTGTTAGTCTTTCAGAACTTGGTAACGCCGATGTGATTCAGTTAATCGATAAAGAGCTTCCAGCTCCAGGTAAAGGCGAAGTGCAACTTCGTCAAACCGCTATTGGTTTTAACTTTATTGATGTGTATCAGCGCTCTGGTTTTTATCCCTTGGAATTGCCAACGGGTTTGGGCCATGAGGCGGTTGGTGTAGTTGAGGCACTTGGTGAGGGTGTTACTCGATTCAAGGTAGGTGATCGTGTGATGTATATGAATGCCGGTATCGGTGCTTATGCCAGTGCGCGCAATGTTGCTGTGGATAAATTGGTTTCAGTACCAGACAATGTGTCTGATGAAATTGCTGCCGCTGTGTTCTTTAAAGCAATGACTGCTCAATACTTAATTCAAAAGACCTACAAGGTTAAGTCTGGAGACGTTGTCTTAGTTCACGCTGCCGCTGGTGGTGTTGGTCAAATTCTAGCGGGATGGGCAAAGTCCTTGGGCGCCTTTGTAGTCGGCACCGTAGGATCCGAGGCCAAGTTTGCTGCAGCAAAAGAAGCGGGTTGTGATGCTGTAGTGGACTACTCAAAGCCAAATTGGGTTGAAGAGTTTATGAAGGCAACAGGCGGTCGTAAGGCGAATGTGGTGTATGACTCGGTTGCTAAGACTACTTTCATGGGATCACTTGATTGTGTTGCACCATTTGGCACATTGGCCTTATTTGGTGCTGCCTCTGGACCTGCTCCAGAGATTCAGCCTGAGATTCTCAATAAGAAGGGTTGCCTCTTTTTAACTAGACCTTCCGTATTCCCGCATAACGCTACGCCAGAATTGCTTCAGGAAAATGCTCGTGCAGTATTTGATGCGATTGCACAAGGCCGCGTGAAAGTACAGATCGGTGCCAAGTTTAAGCTCGAGCAGGCTGCTGATGCTCATAAAGCTGCAGAGGGTAGAAAAGTTTCGGGTGCGATTGTCATTACGCCGTAAACAAAAAGCTGAGTTATGAGAACCCCGCTACGGCGGGGTTTTTTATTGGCATTGCGAACAGTAGATAGTTTTTTTTGTGGGGGCATGGACTAGCTATAAATTGATGCAGTGCCATAAAAGAAGTTCCAAAAACTAAGTTCCGCTTTCTCCGCTATAGTTTGACAAGATAAATCATAAAAACTTGGAGGCAGTAATGCGCAAATCTATTTTCTTGGACACTTTTCTAGTTGGGATTGCTGCTGCATTCTTAATGGGCGCCTCAATATCTGCCCAAGCTCAAGCGCTTAGTAAATCTAGTGCACAGTCCGCAACCGAAGTTCTGTGGTTAGGGCAGGCCGGATTTCGCATCAAAAGTCCTGGTGGTAAAGCAATCTTGATCGACCCGTGGATTACTGGCGGCCCTAAAACCCCCGCTATTTATAAGAACGATTTGCCTGCTATTGGCCCGATTGATTTGTTATTGGTAACACATGCTCACGTCGACCATATTGGTGATGCACCTGCGCTTGCAAAAATGAATAACACTAAGTTATATGGACCTGCGGATATGGTGACCCCATTAATTACTTTGGGAATATTGCCTGCCGACCTTGGTCATCGCTTCAACAAAACTGGTCGTGTTACACCATTACCTGGCATCAAGGTTACAGCAGTGCAGGCTGAGCACTCCTCCTTGCTGGTGTGGAAAAATCCGGCAACTGAAAAAATGGAATCTCATGCAGCGGGCGAAGCGATGGGCTACATCATTGAGCTTGAGAATGGCTTCAAAATTTGGCACATGGGTGATACAGGACTTTTTAGCGATATGAAATTTATTGCCGAACATTACAAGCCAGATTTGGTAATGATCCCCATTGGTGGTAATTTCACGATGGCACCAGACGATGCTGCCTTCGCTTTACGAACCTGGGTAAAACCAAAAATGGTGATACCGATGCATTACAACTCCAATCCATTGACGAAGGGTACCTTGGCTGAATTCCAGGAGGCCATGAAGGGCAGCGCAATTAAGATTATTCCCATGACTGAGGGTCAGACAGTTCAATTCTAATTAATGAAATGCACTGTTCAATAGGAATTTTATGGACTCTATTTCACCTAAAGTCAGGATGCAACTTGCGCCCAATGGCGTTCTGTCTGCTGCGGTATATTTGGGCAACTTCTTATTGGTTACTGGTCGATCTTCTTCTGGCGAGCCTACTGGGATTGCGCCTGATATCTGTCGGGCGATTGCAAAAAATTTAGGTGTGGAGATAAGTCTGCTGGGCTTCAATACGCAAGACGAGGTCGTCGAGGCCGCCGTCAGCGGAAGATGTGGTATCTCCTTATTGGGCTCTGATCCCGCGCGCGCTCAGAAGGTCACTTTCACACCTGCTTATGTCGAGCTTGAAGCTAGTTACCTGGTTCCCGCCAACTCCTCCATAACTGAGTTGTCGCAGGTAGATCAGCCAGGGGTTAGGATTGCATCTTTTTACAAAAGTGCTTATGACCTGTGGTTACAGCGTAATCTCAAACACGCCAGCTTGGTTCACGCTGATAGTGTGAAAGCCAGTAATGAATTGTTTGTCAGCCAGAAATTGGATGCTTTAGCAGGTCTGAAAACTGGCCTAGTTGCTGCTTCTCAAGATATTCCGGGATCCAGAATTCTAGATGGTCAATTTACTGGAATACAACAGGCCATTGCCACACAAAAAACGTACCTAGAGTCGATTGAGTTTTTAAATGCTTGTGTAGAAGAATTCATTAGATCTGGTTTAGTGGCTGATCTCATTAGTCAATATCAGGTGCAAGGTTTGTCAGTTGCACCACTCCCTCAAATATCTTCAGAAAAATAATATGCAAAAGTTACTCGTGGCCCTCATTTTGGGTTCAAGTGTATTTACTCAAGCTGCGATTGCTCAAGTAGCCAGTTACCCAAATCATCAAATTAAAATCATTTCTCCATTTGCTACTGGCGGTATTGCTGATGGGTTTTCACGAATCATTGCTCAGGGATTAAGCGAGGCTTATGGGCAGCCAGTGATAGTAGAAAACAAAACGGGGGGTGGAGGTAGTATCGGGGCTGATTTTGTAGCTAAATCACCGGCAGATGGTTACACCTTGATCATGGGCAGTATTGGTACGCATGCAGTCAACCCCTACTTAGTAAAGAGCATGCCCTATGACCCATTCAAGGATTTTGTACCGGTAGCTTTTGTGCTGGATGCTGAAGGTTTGTTGGCTGTTAATCCTAGCGTCCCGGTAAAAAATGTCAGTGAGTTAATTAGTTATATCAAAGCTAACCCAGGAAAAGTATCTTATGGCTCGGGTGGTATTGGTACTGCTAGCCATTTGGCGGGAGAGCTTTTTATTCTCACCGCAAAGGTTGATATGACGCATATCCCTTACAAGGGAAATGCATTGGCAATAACTGATTTGATTGGCGGTCAAACCCAATTGATGTTTGCCACGATGCCTACCATTCTGCCTTATGTAAAGAGCGATAAATTACGTGGTCTAGCGGTAACAGGTGCCACGAGAGATCCTTCGATGCCCGATTTGCCGAGTATTAGTGAGACGCTGCCTGGATTCGATGTCAAAAATTGGATTGGCTTATTTGCCCCCGCGGGCACTCCCCCTGCAATTGTGAAGAAGCTCAATGCTGAAGTGGGAAAAATTATGCA